>NZ_JBBBBL010000021.1:0-91479 GCF_037120585.1 Bacillus sp. CCNWLW194
GGGCAATCCGTTCGAGAACTTTGTGTGAAAAATGGTGTATTGTCACAAGAAGATTTAGAGTTAATTCTAGATCCATTCGAAATGACACATCCAGGGATTGCAGGAGCAACACTTTTAAAGAAAAATTAAAAGAAGAGGGGGGACAAGCCCCTCTTTTTTGTTTACAATATAGAAATGCCATATATGAATAGAGGTAGGGATGTTATGAGTAAGTTTACAGTAGCTTCTAATGGTTCATTAGAAACGACATTAAGAGGAGTAGAAGTATTATCAACACCACTTTTAAATAAAGGGGTCGCTTTCACGCAAGAAGAGAGAGAAGAATTAGGTTTAAAAGGGTTATTACCGCCAGCAGTTTTAACATTAGAAGAACAAGCACGCCGAGCATACGAACAATTTTGTTCTCAGCCGGATGATTTATTAAAGAATGTATACTTAACAGCGTTACATGATCGAAATGAAGTATTATTTTATCGTATTTTAACAGATCATTTACGTGAAATGTTACCAATCGTATATACACCAACTGTCGGTGTAGCAATTCAAAGATATAGTCATGAATATCGTAAACCACGTGGTGTGTATTTATCAATTAACGATCCGTCAGGTATTGAAGAAGCATTTGCCAATATCGGTGCAACAGCAGAAAATATCGATTTAGTCGTTGTAACAGATGGAGAAGGTATATTAGGAATTGGTGACTGGGGCGTTGGTGGTATTAACATTGCAATCGGAAAATTAGCTGTTTATACGGCCGCAGTTGGAATCGATCCTAGTCGTGTATTACCGGTAATTTTAGATGTAGGTACAAATCGTGAAGAGTTATTAAATAATCCATTTTATATTGGAAATCGTCACCCTCGTATAACAGGGGAAGCTTATGATGAATTTATTGATACATTTGTTCAAGCGGTAAATAAACAATTCCCGAAAGCACTCTTACATTGGGAAGATTTCAGTTCTCGTAACGCACGAAAAATTTTAGATAAATATCGCCATGACGTGTGTACGTTTAATGATGATATTCAAGGAACAGGTGCAGTTTCGCTTGCTGCTGTATTATCGGCAGTAAAAGCTTCTGGTGTACCGTTAAGCGAACACCGCGTTGTTGTGTTTGGTGCTGGTACGGCTGGAATCGGTATCGCAGATCAAGTTAGAGATGCGATGGTCCGTGTAGGCGTATCAGAAGAAGAATCATATAAGCGTTTCTGGTGTATTGATCGTAACGGGTTAGTTACAGATAACATGGAAGATCTTCTTGATTTCCAAATTCCGTATGCAAGAAAAGAAGCGGAAGTAAGTGAGTGGAAGCAAAATGATGTAATCGGACTTGCTGAAGTTGTGAAGCATGTGAAACCGACAATTTTAATTGGTACATCAACTGTTGCAGGCGCATTTAAAGAAGAGATTATAAAAGAAATGGCTTCTCACGTAGAAAGACCAATCATTTTACCAATGTCGAATCCGACGCCACTTGCTGAAGCAAAACCAGCTGATTTAATCCAGTGGACAGAAGGGAGAGCATTAGTTGCTACGGGAAGTCCTTTTGAACCAGTTACATACAACGGTGTAACGTATGTGATTGGACAATCAAATAATGCACTTATTTTCCCAGGGCTAGGCCTTGGAACAATTGTAGTACGTGCAAGCGTTATGACGGATGGCATGTTCGCAGCAGCAGCTGAAGCAGTTGCAAGCATGGTAGATACAAGTCAGCCAGGAGCACCTATTTTGCCAGAAGTTGAAGAGTTACGTAATATCTCGGAAATGGTTGCAATTGAAGTAGCGAAAGTTGCAGTTGCAGAAGGTGTTGCTAGAGAGAAATTAAGTGATAACGATATTAAGACTGCAGTGAAAGAAGCAATATGGGAACCCGAGTATCGCCAAATAAAAGCGGTAGAAAAGGTTAGAATATAGAAATAAAGCCCGTTTATAAATAATAAGCGGGCTTTCACTTTTATTACTGAAAAAAGAGTATAGGAAGTGGCATCTTTGAATTGGAATGAATTATGGAAGAAAGATATATCCCTTTTAATTATATTAATGGTTGTTGTTCCGATTGCTGGAGAGCTTAATTTTCATCCTTTTAATGATATGTTTCGCGTTAGCTTTGGAACGCCATTATTCTTCTTTTTATTACTATTTTTAAGAAGAATACCAGCAGCCGCTGCAGGTATTCTTGTCGGTATATGTGTTGTTTTATTCCGTGTATGTCTTGACTGGATCATGCAAGGCTCATTTCATATGACAGAATCATTTTATTTGCGCTATCCTGTGTTCTTTTATTATTTTATTTATGGAAGTCTTTTTTCAATTTGTAGGGTGAATAAGTTTCATCAGAATCCGATTGTTATTGGGTGCCTTGGGATTACAATTGAAATTATCGCAAGTATGTCAGAACTAGCGATATATCATATGGTAGTGCTCGGTACAACGATAACAGTTTCTGAAGTGAATAAGTTAATTATTATTGCTATTTTTCGTAGTTTCTTTGCGCTTGGTTTTTTAAATATGATGAATTTGTATGAAACGAAATTAAAAGAATCACAAGTTCGAAAAGAAAATGAAAAAATGTTAATGCACCTTTCAAATTTGTATGTAGAATCAGTTCATTTGAAAAAAACGTTACAAAATGCAGAATTGATTACACAAGAAGCATATGAACTATATCGAAATTTACAGGCAGACGACGATTCCAGTAGTAAAACAGCATTGAAAATAGCAGGAGAAGTGCACGAAATTAAAAAGGATAATCAAAGGATTTTTGCAGGGTTATCTAAACTGTTATTAGATAAAAATGTGGCTGAGTATGTAGAAGGACATGAACTTACAGAAATGATTGTAAGAATAAATGAAAAGTATGCTGAAATGTTAGAGAAAGATATACGTTTTTCTAAACATATAGAAGGTGAGCACGCCGCATATCACGTATATACAGTGCTATCAATCTTTAATAACTTAGTTGCCAATGCAGTTGAAGCAATTGAAGATAGAGGTCTTATTCGTATTAAGTTATATAAACGGGATCAACATGTAACCTTTGAAGTAGTTGACGATGGCCCTGGTATTGCACAAAAGTATAAGAAATTAGTATTTAAGCCTGGGTTTACTTCAAAGTATGATCAAACGGGAACACCGTCCACAGGTATTGGACTTTCTTACATACACGAAATGGTAACAGAGCTTGGCGGAGAAGTAAGGTTAGAAGACAATGAAACTGGAAAAGGGTGTAAGTTTGTCGTTTGTTTACCGGAGTGTAGTTTAAAGCGGGAAGGGGAATAGATTTGTTTTATTATATTGTAGATGATGATGAAGTTTTCCGTTCAATGCTTTCGCAAATTATTGAGGATGGTGATCTTGGGGAAGTAATTGGAGAGTCGGAAGATGGAGCGTTTATTGAAGCAGAACAGCTAAATTATAAAAAAGTGGATATTTTATTTATTGATTTATTAATGCCGATGAGAGACGGCATTGAAACAGTTCGCCAAATAGCGTCTTCATTCACTGGGAAAATTATTATGATTTCCCAAGTGGAATCGAAACAACTCATTGGTGAGGCGTATACACTTGGGGTGGAATATTATATTACGAAACCACTAAATAAAATAGAAGTAGTATCTGTTATACAAAAAGTGATAGAGCGTATTCGTTTGGAACGTTCTATATATGACATTCAAAAATCATTAAATAATGTATTTCAGTGGGAAAAGCCGCAAATGCGTAGTGAAACAGTGCAAGAAGGAAAAAAGATATCAGATTCAGGACGCTTTTTACTATCAGAACTCGGTATTGCGGGAGAGAACGGAAGTAAAGATTTACTTAGTATGCTGGAATATTTATATGGACAAGAAAAGGCGCAAACATTTGAATTTGGATTTCCTGCGTTAAAAGATATCTTTCACCAAATCACATTAAAAAAATTAGATCATATAGCTTCGGATGCAGATATAGAGAAGGAGAAAAAAGCATCTGAACAACGTGTAAGAAGAGCGATTTATCAATCATTGAATCATTTAGCTTCCCTCGGACTAACAGACTTTTCAAATCCGAAATTTGAAAGTTATGCTCCGAAGTTTTTTGATTTCACTGTAGTTAGAAAACGGATGACAGAAATGACAAAGGATGAAATAGCAACTTCTGGCCACATACGAATTAATACGAAAAAATTTATTCAAGTGTTGTATTTTGAGGCGAAACGGTTGATGGAGATAGAGTGAAAAGGTGCTTATAAAAAAGCATCTTTTTTTGTTCAATCAACATTTTATATTTTCTCGTGGAGCATGTAAAATGTTAAGTAAGAGAAAATGGTTTTACATTAAGGAAGTGTCAAAACAATGAGTTTTACATTAAATAAATCGATTATTAAAGAAGTATGCGGAGAGACCTCATATAAAAGAGGCGAAGCTTATTATAAAGCAAATAAAGTAATCGTGAATCATTATGATGAAAATAAAGAAATTTGCGAGGCGACGGTAAAAGGGAACGAGGATTTCCATGTTACAGTAGAAAAAGCTAAAAAAGGTGATGTAGTTGCGAGATGCAGTTGTCCTTCATTAGCGTCTTTTCAAACGTACTGTCAACATGTTGCAGCCGTATTAATACAAATCAACTATAATCAGCAAACAGGTGGAATGGGCTCTGTTAGTAGCAGAAATGATCAATTAACAAACGGGATGTTTCAGCTGTTTGCAGACAAACCACTGAGACCAAAAAGTAAACAACATCGTTTTGATACACGTGAAATAGTAGATGTGGAGTTTATATGTTCACCAGTAGCGACGAAAAGTGGTGGGGCTCTTCTTGGAATTCAATTGAAACTTGCCAAAGTGTATTTCATAAATCATATTAGAGAATTTCTTTCTAAAGTGGAGAAAAGAGAAACTTTTCATTGTTCCAATGAATTTACATACACGCCAGATGTACACAGTTTTAAACAAGAAACAGACGCGATTATACAACAACTCATTAAAATATATCATAACGAAAAAATGTATGAAGATGCACTAGAAGTACATGCGAAACAAGATGAAAGTATGATATTTATACCGCCAGCTTCGTGGAATGATATGCTCTCTTCACTTTCTAAAGTTGAACATGTAAAGCTGAAACAAAGTGAGCAACTGTTTCATGGCTTACAAATTTCAAAAGGTTTATTGCCATTACATTTTGAGTTCACGAAAGGGAATAATGGCGGGTTTACACTTCATATAGACGGCCTAAATCATGTTCAAGTTATGGAGATGTATAACAACGCTCTTTACGATGGGAAATTATATCATTTACCTATGGAAGATTGTATGCGACTTATTGAACTACAAAAGATGATGAGTCGCTCAAATAGCAATCAGTTTTATATTCCTGAAACTAAGATGGAACATTTCGTAGGGAAAGTTGTGCCTGGATTAATGAAACTTGGAACGGTACGCATTGATGAAGTAATATCAGATCGGGTTGAAACGCCTTCGCTAAAAGCGAAATTGTATTTAGATCGCGTGAAAAATCGTTTGTTAGCAGGTCTCGAATTCCATTATGGAAACGTCATGATTAATCCGCTAGAAGAGGACGGACAGCCGTCTGTTTTTAATCGTGATGAGAAAAAGGAAAAAGAAATTTTAGACATTATGAGTGAAAGTGCCTTTGCGAAAACAGAAGGTGGTTATTTTATACATAATGAAGAGGCTGAGTATAACTTTTTATATCATGTCGTTCCAACGTTAAAAGGTTTAGTTGATATTTATGCGACGACAGCAATCAAATTACGAATTCATAAAGGGGATACAGCTCCTCTTATTAGGGTGAGAAGAAAAGAAAGAATTGATTGGCTGTCATTTCGTTTTGATATAAAAGGAATACCGGAAGCGGAAATTAAAGGTGTATTAGTCGCTCTTGAAGAGAAACGCAAATATTACCGATTAGCGAATGGTTCTTTATTATCACTAGAGGGCAAAGAATTTAATGAAATTAATCAGTTTGTAAAAGAATCGGGTATTCGAAAAGAATTTTTACATGGGGAAGAAGTGAATGTTCCACTTATTCGAAGTGTGAAATGGATGAACGGACTTCACGAAGGTAATGTTTTAAGTTTAGATGGGTCTGTTCAAGATTTAGTGGAAAGCATTCAAAATCCCAAAAAATTAAAGTTTACAGTGCCGCAAACTTTAAATGCTGTAATGAGAGAGTATCAAGTATACGGATTCGAGTGGATGAAAACACTTGCATATTACCGTTTGGGCGGTATTTTAGCAGATGATATGGGACTTGGAAAAACGCTGCAAAGTATTGCTTATATAGATTCTGTGTTGCCAGAAATTCGAGAAAAGAAACTACCTATATTAGTCGTTTCTCCATCGTCTCTAGTTTACAACTGGTTAAGCGAGTTGAAAAAATTCGCGCCGCATATTAGAGCAGTTATTGCAGATGGAAATCAAGCGGAAAGACGAAAAATCTTAAAAGACATAGCGGAATTTGATGTCGTAATTACGTCATATCCATTACTGAGAAGAGATATAAGATCGTATGCGAGGCCGTTTCATACACTATTTCTTGATGAAGCACAGGCGTTTAAAAATCCTACAACGCAAACTGCAAAAGCAGTGAAAACAATTCAAGCTGAATATCGTTTCGGACTAACGGGAACGCCTGTAGAAAATTCATTAGAAGAGCTATGGTCTATCTTTCATGTCGTATTTCCAGAATTATTACCAGGAAGAAAAGAATTCGGTGATTTAAGGCGTGAAGATATTGCGAAGCGCGTAAAACCTTTCGTATTAAGACGATTAAAAGGGGACGTATTACAGGAGCTTCCAGATAAAATAGAACATTTACAGTCATCGGAATTATTACCAGATCAAAAGAGACTATATGCTGCTTATTTAGCGAAATTAAGGGAAGAAACGTTAAAGCATTTAGACAAAGATACGTTACGTAAAAATAAAATTAGAATTTTAGCTGGTTTAACGAGATTGCGACAAATTTGTAATCATCCTGCTTTATTCGTTGATGATTACAAGGGGAGCTCAGCTAAATTTGAACAACTGCTAGAAATACTAGAGGAATGCAGAAGTACTGGTAAGAGAATTTTAATCTTTTCTCAATTTACGAAGATGCTGTCCATTATTGGTCGTGAGTTAAATCGTCAAGCGATTCCATACTTTTATTTAGACGGAAATACACCTTCGCAAGAACGAGTAGAGCTATGTAATCGATTTAACGAAGGAGAAGGGGATCTATTTCTCATTTCATTAAAAGCTGGTGGTACGGGTCTTAACTTAACGGGTGCCGATACGGTTATTTTATACGATTTATGGTGGAATCCAGCTGTTGAACAACAAGCGGCAGATCGGGCATATCGAATGGGACAAAAAAATACAGTACAAGTTATTAAATTAGTAGCACACGGAACAATTGAGGAAAAAATGCATGAACTGCAAGAGAGTAAGAAAAATTTAATTGCTGAAGTGATTGAGCCGGGAGAAGAGAAATTATCATCCATCACGGAGGAAGAAATTCGAGATATTTTAATGATTTAATATAAAAAGCTATGCCTTCAAACGTATGAGGGCATAGCTTTTTTGTTGTAATAATTATATTTTGTTTTGTACAAAGTAAAGAAATCAAATGTTATTTAGATTATTTCTTTGTACCTTTACTTTTGTATGGCTTTGCAGCTTGCTTTTTCTTTGCGCTTGATTGCCAACGGTTCCACCCTTTACTTCCTGTACCTTGTCCTACACCTTTTTTCGGTTTTGCTTTCGTTTTACTCATATGATCACTCCGTTATATAAAAATCTAATTTGATAATAGTCAATGATTTAGAAAATACTCTTTATAAATGACTATATTTGCTTTAAGTAAAAAAACTGCTTGAATGCTATAGTATATCATGAATTTGTAAGTAAACTGAAAGGAATTACAAAGAAAATGAAAATAATACGAAATACTGCGGATTCTATATTTCGAACAATTACATTAATTGTTGTATATACGTTAGTTTCAGTTAGTGAGACAGTGTTTGGAATGTCTAGGCAAAAGAAATAAAGAAGTTATATTGGAAACAATCAATAAAGCCATAAAATAAAGAATTGAAAAATATTTTAAAACTTTTTGTTGACTTTCTTTGTTTTTTGTATAGAATAATCATTAATAAAATGTTTCAGAGATGTGACAACAAAACGACTATGAAAGGACGAGTAGTAGTAGGACGTAGTCTAAGCGAGTCAGGGGTGGTGTGAGCCTGATACGAAGCCTATTATGAAGAACCTCCTGGAGTTGCTAACCGAAACCCTTTATAGGAAAGTAGACTTAGCCGGGAACTTCGCCGTTACAAGAAGAACAGTATCGAGATATTTCATCTCCGTATTGTATAAGTGAGCAACCTCTGTTGCTAATTTGGGTGGTACCGCGGAACCAAAGCCTTTCGTCCCAGTTTTTTGGGAAAGAAGGGCTTTTTTTGTTGGCTTCTTTTCACAACATCCAAACATTTTAGGAGGAAACCACCATGTATCAATCATTAATGACAGTAAGAGAGACTCAAATCGCAATTAAGGAAGTTAAAACATTTTTCGAGGATCAATTAGCAAAACGCCTTGAACTATTCCGCGTATCTGCACCATTATTCGTAACGAAAAAATCAGGATTAAACGATCACTTAAACGGTGTAGAACGTCCAATTGAATTTGATATGTTACATTCAGGAGAAGAATTAGAAATTGTTCATTCACTAGCGAAGTGGAAAAGATTCGCATTACATGAATACGGATATGAAGCTGGTGAAGGTTTATATACAAACATGAACGCAATCCGTCGTGATGAAGAACTTGATGCAACACATTCCATTTACGTTGATCAATGGGATTGGGAAAAAATCGTTCAAAAAGAATGGCGTACTGTAGATTACTTACAACAAACAGTACAAACAATTTATGGAATATTCAAAGATTTAGAAGGTCACTTATTTGAAAAATATCCGTTCCTTGGAAAGTATTTACCAGAAGAAATCGTGTTCGTTACTTCTCAAGAACTAGAAGATAAATATCCAGAATTAACACCGAAAGATCGTGAACATGCAATTGCGAAAGAACACGGTGCAGTTTTCATTATCGGAATTGGTGATGCACTTCGTTCAGGTGAAAAGCATGACGGACGCGCAGCTGATTATGATGATTGGAAATTAAACGGTGATATTCTATTCTGGCACCCAGTACTACAAGCTTCGTTCGAATTATCATCAATGGGAATTCGTGTTGATAGTAAATCACTTGATGAGCAGTTAACGAAAACTGGTGATGACTTTAAACGTGAGTATGATTTCCATAAAGGTATATTAGAAGATGTACTACCATTAACAATTGGTGGTGGTATTGGACAATCAAGAATGTGCATGTACTTCTTACGTAAAGCACATATCGGTGAAGTGCAATCTTCTGTATGGCCTGATGATTTACGTGAAGCTTGCAAGAAAGAAAACATTCATCTGTTTTAATTAATATAAATGTGAGGGAGAGTAGCTTGAAAATAGAGTTACTCTCCCTTTTTTATTGTGTAAACTAGTGGTTTGCAGTGGGTGTTACTAATGGTTTCTTTCTTTTTTATCTCCTTTTATGTAATAATTTGTTAAAGGAGGGGACGTTATGAGCTTAGGAGAACAGTTAAAAAAACTACGAGAGTCAAAGGGATTTTCACAAGAGGATGTTACGATAGATGAGTTAATAAAAGGGAATCAAAGCTTTAAAGAGAAAATACATATTGATGAAGAAGATGAGGGTTTTGAGAAAGGGAATGAATTTGGTTTTTATATTGGATGTAGTTTGCTAATTTTAAGTGCTTTCATTGATTATGAAGGAGTTCAAGAGATTTTATTAGGAGTTTCCCTATTCATGATGGTATTTTACTCGGATGTGAAGAAAGTTATTTTGAATGAATATAGATCGTTTTTTCATGGAAAAGAGCGGTAAAATATAAAATGAGAAGGGTCAGTTATATTTCCTAGGAAAGGATATAACGAATAATAAAATCATTTTATATTGATTTTAGGATATTGATAATATGTTAAAGAACGATTTGGATAGAGTCTTGAAATCTATGTGTAAAATGATAATATATTTTTAAAAGCTCAAACAAGTATAACCACGTTCTAAAGTTAGGACGTGGTTAATAATATAGTGGTTTAATTTATAATACATCACTTACTTGTTACCGAGTTCTTCCGCTAAACCGATTAAAATGCCTTCGGTTCCCCGAATGTAACAGAGACGATACGAGTTCTCGTACTGAACTACTTCGCCAACGAGCTGAGCACCATGTTTAGTAAGTCTGGATACCATTTCGTCAATGTCTTCAACGGTGAACATGACGCGTAAATAACCGAGGGCGTTTACAGGAGCTGTCCGGTGATCTGCTATAGTAGGCGGGGTGAGAAATCGCGAAAGTTCAATTCGACTATGGCCATCTGGCGTAACCATCATAGCAATCTCTACGCACTGAGAACCGAGTCCTGTTACACGACCAGCCCATTCACCTTCGACAGTTGCTCTACCTTCGAGTTTCAAACCAATCTCCTCGAAGAAAGAGATTGCATTATCAAGGGATTCTACAACGATGCTAACATTGTCCATTCTTAGTAATCTGTTGTTTGCCATAGTCTTTATCTCCTTATATGTATAAATTTATTATATAATTATCCTCATAATTATACTAAAATCTCTTCTAAACAAAAAACACCTTGTCACAGTGTAGGAAAATGTGACAAGGTGTTTTCGGGTATAAGTATATAATATCTTGTTAACGAACAACACTTCAAAAATCTTCTGCTATTGAGGTACGCATGAACTTTATTTCGTGAATGTTATTATGTTCAAGTAGTTTTAAAAATTTGATACTGTAGTTGTTATTCGATAGAACAATTTTGACTTTCTCGCAAAACATTCCTATTCTATTTTTATTTATATAGGAAGGAACTAGATTCATATAATTTGTTTTAAGTTTTACGAGTGGAAATTAACTCATCTGCACTAAAGGCTCAATTTTCGCCATAAATGATTGGTGCAGCGCCTCGACACCTGTTACTAAGTGAAGGCGATCAATAACGACAGACACTTTAATTTCTGATGTACTTACCATTTTAATATGAATATCTTCTTCTTTTAAAGTAGTGAACATATTCGCAGCAACACCAGGATTAGAGACCATACCAGATCCTACAATTGATACTTTTGCTAAATGATTTTCATATTCTACTGATTCATAGTGAAGTGCCTCTTTGTTTTGTTCCAATACTTCTAAAGTCTCTCTTAAATCATTAGAGTGGATGGAGAAGGAGAGATGAACAGTTCCTTCATTTGTAATACTTTGAATGATGATATCTACATTAATATGTGCCGCTGCTAATGTAGAGAAAACAGTTGAAAGCGAGCCTTGTTCCAATCCTTTCACTGTGATACGTGTAATATTATCTTCAAATGCAATACCTTTAACGATTGATTGTTGTTCCATGTTACATTCTCCTTTTACAATTGTTCCATTTTCTTGTTCCATACTTGAGCGAACTTCTAAAATGACATTATGATTTTTAGCAAACTCAACAGCACGCGGGTGTAATACACCAGCACCGAGGTTTGCAAGTTCTAACATTTCGTCATAAGAAATTTCATCTAATTTATAAGCATCTTTTACAACTCGTGGATCCGTCGTATATACGCCGGTCACATCTGTGTAAATATCACATTTTTTTGCGTTCAGTGCAGCAGCTAATGCAACAGCAGTTGTATCAGAACCACCTCGTCCAAGCGTTGTAATTTCAAAATCTTCACTGACTCCTTGGAAACCAGCTACAATAACAATCGTGCCTTTAGTAAGATAAGACTGAATTCGATCCGTATTAATTTCAGTAATCCGTGCACTACTATGTACAGATTCTGTCGTAATACCAGCTTGCCATCCTGTTAATGAAATCGCGTTATAACCTTTTGCTTGTAATGCCATCGTTAATAATGAAATAGTCACTTGCTCTCCTGTTGATAGAAGCATATCCATTTCGCGTTTACTCGGATTTTCTGTAATAGCGTTAGCAAGTGCTACAAGTTCATCTGTACTTTTTCCCATTGCCGAAACGACAGTGACGATACTATGTCCTCGTTCATATTCTTCAATAATTAAATTTGCTACATGTTGAATGCGCTCAACGCTTCCGACAGAAGTGCCACCAAATTTTTGTACAATCATTTCCATTACGAATTCCTTCTTTCATCCATTTTTAAGAATAGATTAGGACATATATAAATCCCAATATTCCTGTAGTTACCAGAGAAAAACAAAAAACACCATCTCAAATAAGTGAGGATGGTGCTGTTACAGGAAAAGGGAAACAGAAAACGGAGCTAATAAAAAAACCGCCAAAAAAGGAATACCATAAAAATGATATCTCTTTTTTGTAGATAGCTCTTCATACGTACACGTCTGTACATATGACAGTTCTGTTTCTATTCGAAAACAGCCCCAATCGATATATGCAGAGAAATGTATCGATTTCGGCAATACTTCCTTTCATCTAATTTCCTAGACATCTCTGTGTCTCCATTAGAATACTCATAAGTATCGCAACCTCTATCTCACGTTTTAGGCGAGAGTGTTTGATTTATGAAATTGTTGGTAACATTTGTTTTATAATAATTTAAATTTTTCGTGGAATCAAGTGTTTTATATATATTTTAAAAATTCTTTCTATTACTGAGAAAGTTTGTGAAAAATGTAGCAAAATAAATTTATTACATGTACATTAACATTATAGTCCATTGGAGGTGGAAGAATGCAGAGGAAAAAGCCTATTTATGTTTCGGCAGAAATGAAAACAACAATGGAGAAATTATGGGAGTATACGCAAGAACCAGATTTACATACAGAATGGGATGCTCGCTTTACTGAAATTTCATATTTAGAGAAAAAAGAAGGAGAACCACAGAAGTTTTTATATAAAACAAAAATCGGATTTGGACTTGAAATAGCTGGGGAAGGGGAATCGATAGGTGAAATAAGAAAAGAAACAGGTGAAAGAATTTCTTCTTTAAAATTTTGGACAGACAATCAATTATCACTTATACAAATTGGACGTGGTTATTGGAAGTATACACCGCGTAAAAAATACATTCATTTTGAGACGCAATATGATTATGATACTAGGTATGGTCGTCTAGGGAATGTAATAGATTCATGTATTTTTCGACCGTTATTAGGCTGGGCGACTGCTTGGAGTTTTGATGCTTTAAAAATATGGTTAGAAAAAGGACTGCATCCTAGGTTGCTAATGAGAAGAACGATGACATATTGGATCGTATGTTTTTTATTTGCATTTGTATGGATGTATCAAGGAATAGTGCCGAAACTAGTGTTTACTCATTCAGAAGAAGTAAAAATGCTCTCTGTGATGATTGGTTCAACTTCACATAGTATTTTTGTACTTAAAATAATTGGAATACTAGAAATTATTTTTGGTATCATATGGCTGTTACCATTTCCAAAACGAAAAGTATTTATAGTACATATTTTTATGTTAATAGCCTTAACGCTAGTGGCAGGCTTTACGAATATCGCAAGCTTTACAGAGCCGTTTAATCCAATTACATTAAACGTTCTACTAATGGGGTTATCGATTGTCGGTTATATAAATAGTTTTGATTTACTAAGTGCAAAAAATTGCAAGAGGAAGAGAAAGGGATAGTGTATGGCTAATATTTATGAAAAACTATTAGGAGATTCTTATAAAAAACTTCATCCGAAATTACAGAAACGCTATGAGATTACAGAAGAAAATAGCTTTACTGGAGAAGGAAAGATGGATGAAATTTACGGTGGTTCTTTTTTCGTAAAATTAATATTAAAAATTGCATCGAAGTTTCGAATGTTTTTCTCTGAGAGAGGTAAGGAAG
Organism: Bacillus sp. CCNWLW194; assembly: GCF_037120585.1. Taxonomy (NCBI): domain Bacteria; kingdom Bacillati; phylum Bacillota; class Bacilli; order Caryophanales; family Bacillaceae; genus Bacillus; species Bacillus sp. CCNWLW194. The sequence goes on from NZ_JBBBBL010000021.1 coordinate 13,920, forward strand.
TGCCATTTACAATACATAATACCGCTGAGCGTGATGAACATGGACATGAACTTGTGCGGTGGAATCGTACTTTTTATTTTCATAATAAGAAAAGATATTTTAATGCGGTAATGAAAATTGATGAAAATGAAATTGTAGATTATTTTGGTGAACCACATATACTCGTCTCTACATTAAATTTTCATATTGATGAGTTAGGGGCAATGCATATTTCTTCGAAGAAACAATGGTTTTGTATGTTTGGAAGAAAAATCTCTTTACCGAAACTTTTATATGGGGAGGCAAAAATTGTTGAAAGTTATGATGACGAATTACAATGTTTTCGAATTCATGTTCAAGTAAGAAATCCGTTAATGGGTTCGCTATTTTCATATAAGGGAACATTTGTGGAAAGGAAATAAATGATATGAAAAATATAATAGTCGGGCTTGCTTGTTATATTATTTTTCTAATATGTGAGTGGTCAAATGTAAACCCAGTTGAAGCAATTATTTTATTATCTATTTTGTTATTTATACCGATGTCATTTTGCATTATTGATAAGAAAATAAGAAATGGATCGTATGTACTCTTTTATAAATTTGTATCGATTTTATATCCAATCGCAGCAATTAGTGCAATGCTGGCTTTCGTAACAAATCACTTTTTCTTTGCGCTACTTTGGTTTGTATACACAGGAATTGTTGCGTTATTTGGTATAAATAGATTACTAGAAAGAGGATGGAAACCGTTAGAAGAGACAGCTATCGATAGTGCGTTTATTTATTTGTTTTTAGGTGGTTTCTGGTTTTTTGCTTCTGTAGCAAAGATTTCGATTATGCAGTTTACTTCTGACATTGTTTTACTCACAGCTGCACACTTTCATTATTCGGCGTTTCTATTGCCATTATCAGCTGGTTTAATAGGGCGGAAGAGAGAAAAGAGCAGTAAAGTATATGATGCGATTATGTCTATCATTGTCATTTCACCTATGACAGTTGCGATTGGAATTACATACTCAAGGGTATTTGAATTTTTTGCAGTGTGCCTATATTTATGTGCGATTTATGGGTATGGGATTTATGTTTGGCGCACGAAATTTAATGCTATCAGCGCAAAAATCCTCCTAGTCATATCGTCTAGTACACTCATGGTAACAATTATGTTTTCACTTATATACTCGTATGGGAATTTGAAACATGTAATGACGATTACAATTGCTCAAATGGTTTGGATTCACGGTGTTGTTAACGGAATTGGAGTAGCATTACCGGCATTTGTCGGCTGGATGATTGAAAAGAGTGCTCCGAATTATAAATACTACGGGAAACCAATGAGCAGGTTAAGAGGAAATGTGAAAATTGGTGAGGTGTTTTTACATAGTAGAAATTTAGTAGAAAGTAAGGAATACACAGGTTTAGTTGATAATATGAAGGATTTTCATAGTGAGGCATTTGACACGGACAAGATTCCTGTAAGTATTATTCGTTTTTATGAAAATACAAAAGAGTATGAGTTACAAGCGCATATTAAATGGACTCGTTGGTTTCGCCCCTTTGCATTTTGTTATGAGAAAATGAGTAAGCGTGTAGGACAAATACATTTAGGAATGGGCGACAAGTGGGAAACGATGCATGGTTCTATCCTAGGGGTAATAGATGAGAAGGATGGAAGAGAGAATGTAAGGGCTTGGCTAAGAAAAAATGAAGCAGGAGAGTCTATTTTTGCAGCTCTTTACTCAAAACATACATATAAGAATGAGACGTATATGAATATCGGATTACCTTTACCATATTCGAATATGACGGGGGTTTTGAAATTATGTAATAGGAGTAATGATTTAATTATTACTAGTAAGCTGAGAAGAAATGGTAAGGGAGATGAGGGGATTTATTTACACACTCGCTACTTTACAATCCGTTTACCGTTAGCAGAGACATTTATTATTAAAGAGGGCGCAAATCAAATATTAGAAGCTAACCATAAAATGTGGATATTCGGAATCAAGTTTTTAGAAATTGATTATGAGATTAAGAGATTAGAGGAGAAGTAAGAAAAACTTGGAGAGATTCCAAGCTTTTTATGTATGGGTAATGGTCATAGCAACTTGTTTATCTAAGTCATTGTCCCAAACACGTTGAATTTCAAACGTACCTTTTTCAAAAAATAATGGAAATCTTTCTTTAAACCAATCTTGCATAGGGAGATTTAGTGCTGTATCGATTGGTACCCATAATAATTCGCCTTCAGGAGGATTCAAAAGGAGTTCACCTTCAACTGAATCTGTCCAATAGTTAAATACCATATATCGAACATTTTCTTTCGGGTTTACGTATTCATCTAATCCCTTAAAAATTAAATTTGAAACAAGTAATCCAGTTTCTTCTTCTACTTCTCGCTTAGCAGCTTGAACGATACTTTCTGGAAAATCCACTTTACCGCCAGGAGCGATGTAACCAGGGAAGCCTAGATGATTGGGGCGCTGTATTAGCAATACGTCGTTATTTCGCTGAATCATACTCATTGTATACATACGGTGTTCTATATCTTTCCAATTCTTGCTCATATGAATCTCTCCTCTTATAAAACCTTATAGTTTTTAACTATAGTTACTTATGACAAAAAATACAATAATAATACAAAATTATACAAATTTCAATTGACTATTACTAATTTTCAGAACTATAATTAGTCTGTTATATAAATACATTGTACTTGAGAGGGGAATATGTTCTATGAAAAATAGAATAATTGCAGCAGGAATAATTGCAGTTAGTATATTATCTTATTCATCTAGTAGTTTCGCACAAACAAAAAAATTTCCAGATGTCCCAGCTAAACATTGGGCAGAAGATTCTATTTACTATTTAGTAGATAAGGGTGCAGTTACGGGTAATGATAAAGGAATGTTTGAGCCAGGAAAAGAAATCACTCGTGCAGAAGCCGCTACAATGATGGCTAAAATCTTAAACTTACCAATCGATACAAATGCTAAACCATCCTACGCTGATTCTCAAAAACATTGGGCTACTCCAATAATCGCAGCAGTAGAAAAAGCTGGTGTTGTTAAAGGTACAGGCAATGGATTTGAGCCAGATGGAAAAATCGACCGCGTTTCAATGGCATCTCTTATTGTAGAAGCTTACAAATTAGAGTCTAAAGTAAACGGTACTCCAGCAACTAAATTCAAAGATTTAGAAACATTAAACTGGGGTAAAGAAAAAGCTAACATCCTAGTTGAATTAGGAATCTCTGTTGGTACTGGTGATAAATGGGAACCTAAAAAAATTCTAACTAAAGCAGAAGCCGCTCAATTTATTAAAAATGCAGATTCCCTTAAAATAGGTAACCCTTTATTAGAAAAGGTAGTTATTATTGATCCTGGTCATGGAGGATTTGATCCAGGGAATCCAGGGCAAGGTGTAGAGGAAAGTAAAATTGTATTTGATACATCTTTAAGATTACAGAAGTTGCTAGAAAAAAATACACCTTTAAGACCTTTGTTAACACGTGAAGAGAACGGAAATCCAGGAAGTAACAAAAATGAATCTCTTGCGAATCGAGTGAAATTTGGTCAAGAGAACAATGCAGATATATTTGTAAGCATTCATGCAAATTCTTCTGAAAATCATAATGGTCATGGAACGGAAACATATTATTATAAAAAATCCAAGCGTGGAGAAGAGACACAGATTGAAAAGGATAGTGAAGTATTAGCGAAGAAAATTCAAACACGAGTAGTAGAAGCACTACATACAAGAGATAGAAATATAAAAGACAATCACTCACTTTATGTAGTAAATAATAATACAGTACCAGCAGTTTTAACAGAGCTTGCTTTTATTGATAATAATATAGATAATGGTAAATTAGCTACTGAATCAGGAAGACAAATTGCTGCTGAGGCAGTTTATGCTGGGATTTTAGATTATTATGAGTGGAAAGGTTTCGATGTTGCAAAATATCGTTTAGCTAAATAACAATGCTGATTGCTAAGCCCATCGTCTACATAGAGGTGGGCTTTTTTGTGAGTTTATGTAATTTTGTATCGGAATAAAAAGATATATCGTATTATGCTGATTATGAATAAAATAATGGTAGATTAGTTTATTTTTATCACGTATACTTTTACTGTTGACTATTTAAGAGTTTGTTAGTTTAATAGGGAAAATTATACGATAAAGGGAGGCAAGTTAACACGGGACAAGCATATACATAACGTGTTAAAAAATTTATGAAAAAAGTTATTTCTAATGTGTTAGCAGTGACAGTCGCACTTCAAGTAGTGATGGCTCCAGCAACTTCGTTTGCATCTACAAAAGAATTTCCAGACGTTCCGAAAAATCATTGGTCATTTGAAGCGATTACTGATTTAACGTCAAAAGGGGTTATTGCAGGGTACGATAATGGTAAATTCGGGTTCGGAGATGTTGTAACTCGTGAGCAAGTAGCAGCATTAATGTATCGCGTATTAAAACCAGAAGCAAAAAGCGATTATAAAAATCCATACTCTGATATTAGCGCAGGAACGACGATGTTCCCAAAAGAAATCTTGGCATTGACAGATATGGGGATTTTCGTAGGTGATGGTAAAGGGACATTTAGGCCGAAAGAGTCGTTAACTCGTGCTGAGATGGCAGTAATTATACAGAATGCTTTTAAGTTTAAAATAAAGGCTCAACATACGTTTAATGATGTACCAAGCACGCATTGGGCAAATGATGCAGTTAGTGCATTAGAATCTAACGGCATTACAGCAGGTAACGGAGCAGGTGCATTTAATCCAACTAGTGTTTTAACACGTGAAGAATATGCACAATTTTTATTTAATGCTATGGCATCGTATATCAATCTAGATATAACGTTACCATCTAATATAACAGCACAAGAGATTGATAATTTTATTGAAAAATGGCATCCTGACAGTCCTCTTATTGGAACTGGAAAAGATTTTATTCAAGCACAAAATGAGTACGGTGTGAGCGCATTATACTTAGCTGCACATGCAATCTTAGAATCTGGATACGGGAAATCAGAAATTGCATATCGTAAACATAATCTATTTGGACTAAAGGCATTTGATTGGGATCCATTTGGCTATGCGAAATATCTACCGTCTTACGGGCATAGTATTTCGTACAATGCTGATTATGTAAGAAAGAACTACTTAGAAGAAGGTGCTAATCATTTCAATGGTTACACGTTACCTGCTATGAATGTTAAGTATGCAACAGATAAAGAATGGGCTGGTAAAATCGCTAATATTATGGAGCGTATTAAACCGTTTAACAAGAAAGATTATCAAAATGTAAAACGATTATCGAAAAACCCTAATACATTAAATGTAAATGCACTAGGTGAAGCGATTCCATATAAAGATTATGCAAAAGGTGCAACAGCTACTATTCAATTAGTAGGTTCTTACTATCAAGTACCATATCCATTTGGCTATACAATTAAGAGTGTACCAAATATTACACAAAATGAAGTTGGAAAATTAGAAAATGGTAAGAAAGTAAATGTATATCGCGAAGATCCAAACGGCTTTGTAGAATTTTCATTTGAAAATACTCAAGAAAAGTATTGGACATTGAAGAAGAACTTAAAAATATAAATAAAAAAGGTGTTTTCACTTATGAAAACACCTTTTTTATTTATATTTAACATGTAATATTTTTAGATTCATTATGAGTTTCTTTTTTTATGTTTTTACCAATCATTAAACCGTTTCATATATAATTAAAAGTATTAAAGATTGAATTTTCTGTTTTAATTTTAGTGTTAACTTAATTTGAAAAGAGGAGAGATATATGCAAGGAGAAATACCAACAGAGAAAAGTTTAAGTTATATCGGTAAATTATTATTACCAGTTAAAGTATCACCACACTTTAAGTTTTTATGGATTGGACAATTACTCTCGACTTTAGGTAGTTCAATAACTATGGTCATACTGCCAATTGTTGTATATTCATTAACTGGTTCAACAGTTGTAATGGGCATGACTATGGCAATGTACATGCTTCCTAATATTCTTGCATTACCGTTTGCTGGATTAGTCGTAGATCGGATTGATCGGGTGAAAGTAATGTTATTTACAGATATCATTCGCTGCATATTAATGCTATTACTTGCAATACTTATATTTATGGATGTTTTAACAATCCCACTTCTATATGTACTCGTAGCATTATATGGGCTTATGGAAGGCATATTTCAGCCAGCGTATGTGGCCGTAAGAGCGAAAGTATTTGTACCGGAAATTCGAAATGCAGCTAATGCATTAACTCAAATGAGTAATCAAGGCATACGACTAATTGGACCGGCCCTTGGAGGCTTGATCGTTTCAGTTGCCTCTGCCGGAATAGGGTTTGGACTGGATGCAGTAACGTATTTGCTATCATTTTTCTGTTTACTATTTTTAAGAGAAATAAAGTTTAAAAAAGTAAAACCTATTGAAAAGAGTAAAATCGTTTACAAACAAGAGTTTATGGAAGGGGTTTTCGTTTTAAAAAGTCATCCGTGGCTATGGATTACAATTTTAGTCTTTTCTTTCATAAATATTTGTTATGCAGGAATTATCGTCGTATTAATTCCATGGCTATTTAATGTTCATCATCATTTTGAAGCATACGTATATGGACTAGGAATCGCATCTTCTGGTGTTGGAGCTGTAATTGCCGCGCTAATATTTGGCGGGAGGGAACGGTGGAGTAAGCGAGGATTACTTGCTTATGGTGGTGTTTTAATAAGTGGTTGCGCACTTCTAATAATGCCGTTTATTGCTTGGGCACCTGTTTTAATTGGATTAATGGCAATTGAAGGGTTCGGTATGATGGTATTTGGACTCATTTGGGAAACAAGTTTACAAGAGCTTGTGCCAGAAGAAGCCTTTGGGAGGGTAGCAAGCCTTGATATGTTAGGATCTTTTGCTTTATTACCATTAGGATATGTAGTTGTTGGCTGGTTAGCAAATGTAATAGGTGGCGAGATAACGATTATAACACTAGCTATTTTAGTACTTGTAACAATTGGAGTAGCATTATGTGTGCCGAGTATTCGAAGATTTGATTGATGATATAAGAGGAGGGGGAACGATTTATATGATTATAGAAGATTTGAAAGATATAGTCGCAAAGGAATTAGACAACCAATATACTTTGCAGGAAAAGATCTTTGAAGCAAAAAATTTCACAGTCTATATTGCTACCCATAGAGAAAATAAGCTAGCATATAACCAACTAGTATTAATAAAACATTTTGTAACGAAAAGCCTTCCGTGCATATTTGGCATAAGAAAATTAGCACCGATGTAACAAAACTGGACATCACAAAAGAAGTGACAGAAGCAATTCAATCTGGTTTTGTAAATGAAGAGTAAGCCCTAATCAAATTAGGGCTTACTCTTCATTAAACACAAATGTTTCTTTCATTTGTTTCCCCTCATTTACCGGATGACCGTTGTAAGAGAAATCCTTTTCTTCCCAAGTGATGACGACTTTGAAATTATGGCTGTTAAAGTCTAATGGGAATACGATGTAGTCAGAGCTTGTCTGGCTTTTAGAAATGTTTATATTAGGTGTCGCAGGTTTAATAGTAGCTTTAGAAGTGGCATTGTTATCAAGTATTTCTACAGATACATTGGATACATCACTCCCAATGTTTTTAACGAGTAAACGATATGTATCATACACGCCTTGTTTTGGCTGCAATGCTTGCTTGTTTGCGTTATGAGATTTGTCAATTTCGATATACCACTGTTTTGACTTTGATTCAATTGGTAGTGATTGAAATGTGTATGCACTAGCTTGTATTGGTAGTGTTAAACAGATTAGTGCAAAGAAAGAAAATATTTTTCGTTTCATTTTTAGAGAGCTCCCATTCTGTAACGGATTTATTTATTATTATCTTCTCTTTATGTGAGTATATACCACATAATGTAAGGTGATATTTATGGCACTCATGAATGTAATTTACATTTTAAATGCAAAAATTTGTTTTAATATTCCGTTGAACACATCTTATATTATAGGTGCAGTTATTATGGTGATATTAACTGCTGTATTCTTTATGAAAGCTGTGTAGAGATTTTTCTACACAGCTTTTTCTGATGGGAAATTTTTCCAATTATATGTTAAAATAACATTATCATACAACAAGGGGGATTTGTTTTATGGAAAATGGACATCTTGCTAAAGTAGATTTGACGAAAAGAATTGAATCGAAATCTAAATACAATAAGAAACTTGAAAAATATCAAAGGCGCTTATTAGCGCTGCAGCAAATTGTAAAAGAAGAAAAAATCGCTGTTATGCTCGTTATGGAAGGCTGGGATGCGGCTGGAAAAGGCGGAGCGATTAAACGAGTGACGGAACACCTTGATCCGCGTGGTTTTCAAGTAAATCCAATTGGAGCACCAGCACCTCATGAAAAACGGTACCATTACTTGCAACGTTTCTGGCGGAAACTTCCTCAGTACGGGCAAATTACTATTTTTGATCGCTCATGGTACGGTCGTGTGTTAGTTGAGCGTGTTGAAGATTTTGCTACAAAGGAAGAGTGGACGAGAGCGTATGATGAGATTAATTACTTTGAAAAACTATTAACAGATGACCATTATATAATCGGGAAGTTTTTCTATCATATTAGTAAAGATGAACAGTTAAAGAGGTTTAAAGATAGAGAGAAAAATCCTTTGAAAAGATGGAAAATTACAGACGAAGACTGGCGTAATCGTGAAAAATGGGACGAGTATGTTGAAGCAATGGAAGAAATGTTTGAAAAAACAAATAAGCCAAATGCGAAATGGCAAATTATCGCGAGTAATGATAAATTATACGCTCGTTTGAGAACATTGAAAGTGATTATTTCATTAATTGAGGATTACCTCTTAGATCATAATATAGAATTACCTTCGTATTATTATGAGATAAAAGAAGGTAAGACAGAAGAGTTTGGAACGAATCAAGATGTAGTTGTAAAATAGTACAAAGTTTGTTTATGAAATATAAAGTAGAAAAACCCTGTAATTTTGAACAATAAAATTACAGGTTTTTTTTATTTAGAAACATTTTACAAATAACAGAATAAGGTATATAATCAATAATCATATTAACAATGTTAATATGATTATTGATTATATACTATGCGGGGGTCTTATTTTGAAAGGAAGAGATGTTGTTTTAGGCTTGTTAATGGGAAAAGAATTGTCTGGTTATGATATTAAAATTGTGTTTGAAGACGTATTTACTCATTTCTTTGATGGAAGTTTTGGGATGATCTATCCAACGTTACGTCAGTTGGAAAAAGAGGGGAAAATAAAAAAAGAAGTTGTTATGCAAGAAGGGAAGCCGAATAAGAAAATGTACTTTATTACAGATGCAGGGCGTGAAGAGTTTTATCAATACATGCAAACGCATGTAGAGAAAGATGTTTTACGTTCAGATTTTTTAATGAGGATGTATTTCGGTAATTACAGCGATGATCAGACGATAAAAAAATGGATTAAGGACGAAATTGAAAGGAAAGAAGCATACATTGCGGATCTACGTCTGAAATATGAAAAGTGGAGAGAAGGTATTACTTTTGTTGAGGAAATTTCACTTGATGTAGGAATCGCATCGTATAGTGCTCAAGTAGAGACTTTGAAAAGAAAACTAGAGCAACTAGAAGCAAAAGAACACAATAAAATGGAAGAGTGAAAAAACGTTCATAATAAATAAAGGGGTAGAAGAACATGGAACAATCAAAGGGTATTAAGATTGTCTTTTTAATGTGCTTAGGTATATTTCTTTGTATGATTGATACGACAATTATGAATATAGCTTTACCAGCGATACAAACGAGTGTAAATACTTCATTAGAAAAGATGTCTTGGGTATTAAATGTTTATACAATGACAATAGCTGTACTTGCTATTCCGCTAGGACGGATAGCTGATATTTTTGGGAAAGCAAAGATGTATATTCTTGGTTTGATAATTTTTGGTGGTGGATCAGTACTTTGTGCTTTTGCTAATACGGGCGATTTTCTTATCTTATCTCGCTTTATACAAAGTGTAGGTGCAGCGATTTTATTTCCAACTAGTATGGTAATTGGTGTATCAGCTATGCCATTAGCAAAGAGGCATGTTGCACTTGCGATTTTAGGAGTAACACAAGGACTATCAGCTGCGATGGGACCAGTAATAGGTGGAATTATTACACAAAATTTCGGTTGGAGATGGGTGTTCTTCGTAAATGTTCCAATTTGTATTCTTGGAATCATTTTATGCTGCATTATGCTACAAATAAAAAATGAAGAACGTATTATCTCAAAAATAGATTGGGTAGGACTACTATTAAGTAGCTTAGCAATTTTTTCTTTTACTCTCATATTAGTAAAAGGAAATACATGGGGATGGCAAAGTAATATAGCTTTGTCTTGTTATGCAATTAGCACTATTTCTCTTATTCTATTTGTTCTAGTGGAACGAAAGATTCATAATCCAATGGTGAATTTGAATTTATTTAAAAATCGAATGTTTGTTGGAGCATCTATCGTTGTAATATTAAGTAATTTATTTTTAATTGGAGTAACTGTATTACTTCCAACGTTCTTGACGAAAATACAAGGTCGAACGGAAATTGAAGCAGCTTTTTTAGTGACACCTATTTCAGCAATGATATTTTTGGTCTCACCAGTTGCAGCAACATTAATTAAAAAGCTTGGCAAAGTAACTATTATTATGTCAGGATTTCTTGTTATGGGTCTATCCTACTATTGGTTGCAAATGATTGATGTTAATTCAACAAATATAGAAATTATTATTCCATGTATGATATTAGGGATTGGATATGGTTTGGTAGTGGGACCAATTACAGTTTTAAGTGCATCTTCGTTTGAAGGGGAATTATTAACTGCTTCTCAAAGTGTTATATCAATGTTGCGGCAAGTAGGTATTGTTTTAGCGATCGCAATATTTGTATCTAACTTAACTCACAACTTAACTGTAAATAAAGAGAATGTATATCGTTATGCAGAAGAAAAAGTTCGTAATATTCATGTGAGTAGTGCCGAGCAAGCGGAGATATTACAAGTAACAAAAGAAAAAATAGAGAATCAAAGTATAGATAAAAATGTAGAAAAGCATCAAAATGAAACATTTGTAGGATTAAATAAAGAGAAAAAAGACGAATTAATTCACCAAAAGGTGGATGAAGTATTAAGAGAAGTTCCAGTAGAATATAGAGATGTAAAAAGAGAAGAAGTTATGAGTCAAGTAACAAATGAAGTTGAACAACAAGAAGAAAGTATAAAGAAAGAAGTACTCGCATTTTCGAATGATGTGAATCATTATGCTAAGAATCAGATGGCTATGAGTTTTACAGATTTATATAAAGTGAGTGTGCCAATTATTTTAGTTTTTGCTTTAGTGAGTTTGTTATTTTGGGAAGGAAAGACTTTGAGTAAAAAGAGAGGGGAAAGAGTTGTAGAGGGAGTCTAAGGGAATTAATCTAAAGGTGAGTTATATTCAAATGATGGAATGCAAGCTGTGATAAAATTAGTATAATTATTTTGGGAACCCCTCGGTAATGGGAAAAACATAAACCGTGGGGTTCTTTACATGTATAAATAAATTTCAGCATTTTAAATTTGGGGATTTTGTTGTTCTATAGTACATTAACAAGAGGTATTAGTCTTATAGAGAGGGTGAGGAAATGATAGATACGGCAGGTGCTTCAATAAGTAATCGTATGTATACAGAAGAAGAGCAACAAAAATTATACAAAAGAACATTAATAATCGTAAGCATTTCACAAATGTTCGGCGGAGCAGGATTAGCTGCTGGAATTACAGTAGGTGCACTTCTTGCGCAGCAAATGCTTGGGACAGATGCATTTGCAGGTTTACCTGCTGCTATGTTTACGATGGGATCGGCGGTAGCGGCTTTCTTTGTCGGGAAGTTATCACAAAAACATGGTCGCCGCATAGGGCTTGCAGCTGGTTTTATAGTAGGCGGGCTAGGGGCTATTGGAGTTGTGGGGGCAGCTTTAACAAATAGCATTATTCTTTTATTAGTTTCTTTACTTATATATGGCGCGGGTACAGCTACGAATTTACAAGCGCGTTATGCTGGAACGGATTTAGCGAATAAGAAACAAAGAGCAACTGCTATTAGTATTACGATGGTAATGACGACTTTTGGTGCAGTCGCAGGTCCGAATTTAGTAGGTGTAATGGGAAGGTTTGCTCATTCAATTGGAATTCCTGAACTTGCTGGTCCGTTCATATTATCAGCAGCGGCATTTATACTGGCTGGTCTTGTCTTATTTGTTATGCTTCGTCCAGATCCGTTACTTGTTGCTAATATGATAGAAACATATAAACAAGAGCATACATATAAGGGGCAACCAGTAACAGAAGAAGCGACAGAAAATAAACAAGGCATTACTGTTGGAGCTATCGTAATGATACTTACGCAAATCGTGATGGTTGCGATTATGACGATGACGCCAGTTCATATGGGACATCACGGTCATGCTTTAAGTGCAGTAGGACTTGTGATTGGTTTTCATGTAGGTGCAATGTATCTTCCATCTCTCATTACGGGAATGTTAATTGATAAAATTGGCAGAACTACAATGAGTATAGCTGGTGGAGTAATTTTACTAGTGGCAGGTGTCATAGCTGCGATAGCGCCGAGTGATTCTTTAATACTATTAATTGTTGCTTTGTCTTTACTTGGATTAGGATGGAACCTCGGTTTAATAAGTGGTACTGCTCAAATTGTTGATGCAACTATCCCTTCCACACGTGCAAAAACACAAGGAAAGATCGATGTGTTTATTGCGCTAGCTGGAGCTTCAGGCGGAGCGATGTCAGGAATGGTAGTGGCGAATTCGAGTTATGCGGCATTGTCATTAGCGGGAGGAGTGTTAGCTTTCATGCTCATTCCTGTAGTGATATGGTCTCGAAAAGAAGTAAGAAATTAAAGAGAGGTTCTAGTTACTGACTAGAACCTCTTTTTTATACGTTTAGCTTAAATCCCACTCTACAATAAGCCCTAAATGCGTAAGACCACCGCCAAACCCGTATAGTAAAAGTATGTCTCCGTTATTTAATTTTTCTGCTTTTCTAGCTAAATCTAAAGCGAGTGGAATGGAAGCTGAAGAGGTATTCCCCATGTATTTTACACTCGTTAAAGTTTTTGAAATTGGAATTTCGGTTTTCTCACAAATAGATTCAATCATTCGTAAGTTTACACTGTGTGGTACGAACCAGTCTATATTATCTATTTGCATATTTGCGGTATGTAATAGTTCTTTTATACCTGCTGGTACTGTGCGTGTTGCCCATTTATATACTTCTCTCCCGTTTTGAACGATTTTTTCATTTGTTTGCAGTGGCGTGCCATTCATAGTAGTAGATAAGTTTGTTCGGTATAGATGAATTCCGCCGTCACCATTTGTTCCCATATGAGCAGCGATAAAGCTTGGTTTGTTTTCATCTCTTTCTAATAAAATGGCTCCAGCACCATCACCGAATAAAATACATGTCGTTCTATCGGTGTAATCAGTAACTTTAGATAATGTCTCTGTCGCTACGACAAGTACTCTTTCATGTGATCCAGAAGTGATTAAACTATTAGCTACGTGTAGTCCATATGTGAAACCAGCGCAAGTGGCATTTAAATCAAATGCCATTGTATGGGGTATGTTGAAATGTTGTTGTATTTGACATGCAACACTAGGAAAAACATAGTCAGCAGTTGTTGTAGCGACGATGATACAGTCGATATCTACTAAGTTCTTTTTAAATGTTGTACATAAATTTTCAATTGCTTTAATGGCTAAGTGTGAGGAGTATTCGTCTTCGCTAGCAATCCTTCTTTCTTTCATTCCTGTTCTTTGTACAATCCATTCATCATTCGTATGAACCATCTTTTCTAAATCGTTATTAGACAATATTTGATCTGGAACATGAGTACCAATTGCAGTAATACGGGATTTAGAATGCATAGGAACAGCTCCTAACTTTTATTTTTATAACCTGATATTAATACCAGGTTATAAAAATGTCAATAAAGACTTTTGTTGTATTGAAACGATAATGCTTAACTTACAATGAAGGAATTTGGTGAGTGTTGTAAAAATAATATACGAGAAGTTTCAAAATTGATAATGAAGAGAGTTGAGCTCCTTGAATAGAATTTTACATATGTTTCCTGTTGTCATTATTTGTAGCTTTATTCTTATTATTTTTCCAGAGAAATCTTATGCTTGTGATTGTATTAACGTATCGGCAGAAGATGCCTTTAAAAAAAACGATGTAGTGTTTGAGGGGAAGGTAATTGAGGTTGGAAGGAAAGAAGGGATTGGGATTGAAGTATTATTTGAAGTGAAGAAAATATGGAAAGGGACAACTTCTTCGCAAATTATCGTATATACAAATGGTGGTGATTGTGTGTTTCACTTTGTAGAGGGAGGAGAGTACTTAGTGTTTTCTTCTCAAAGAGGATCAGAAAAACAATTACACACACATAGTTGTAGTAGAACGAAGAGATTGGATGAGGCAGGGGTGGACAAAGTGGCTTTAAGTCAAATTGCAAAAGAATTTGCTCCGACGAAGAAAATGGATTTAAAAGGAGAAATGGTGAGTGGTTTCAGTTGGTAGCAAGTTGCTATCATTTCCATAGGTCTGTTATTGATTATTGCTGTTGTTATTTTATTGTGAGAAAAATGCGCAAAAAATGACGATTAAAGTAAATATATAAAGAATTTCTTTCTGTTTCTATAGGTGGTTTAATCTTGTGAAAGCGAATTACTTATGCTACACTTTATGTAACTTAAAATGAACGGAGGGGCTTCCTTTGATCTTAATCAGATTACGTCTCAATACTTTGTGCCAATAATTGAATAGCGCTCAAAGGCTCTGTCTGTGTGCAGAGTGAACGGGATTGGTCTGCCTATTTTAAAGGAACCCTTTATTAAGCTTATATGTGAAAAAGAGGGAGGGACGAATACGCCCTCTTTTTGTTTTGCCTTTATAAATAGAATGGGATCGTATAGGTGAACACTTATTGTGGATATGTATATGATCTTGGGACTTTTTGACTATGAGATAGGATGAAAGCACAGCTTTCTTCTATTTCTTTGGTGAACCCTTATCCGTTTACGAAAACACAGGCAGCGACCTGTGTTTTTTATTTTACGTAATCGAAATGGAGGAATAAATATATGGAAGAATTATTACAAAGAGCAGTTTTAGTTGGAGTAAATTTAGGTAATGAAGATGATTTTGCATATTCGATGGAAGAGCTAACAAATCTTGCGGAAGCTTGTGATGTAGAGGTAATTGGACAAGTGACGCAAAATTTACAACGAGTAAATCCATCTCACTATATTGGAAAAGGAAAGATTGAAGAAGTAGCAGCCTACGTAAATGAAGTAGATGCGAATATGGTCATCTTTAATGACGAATTATCTCCTTCACAAATTCGAAATTTAGAAGCGGATTTAGATTGTAAAGTTATTGATCGTACCATTTTAATTTTAGATATTTTTGCGCAACGTGCGAAAACGAAAGAAGCGCAGCTACAAGTAGAAGTAGCTCATCTTCAGTATATGATGCCTCGTTTAATCGGTCTTCGTGAATCGTTAGGAAGACAGAGTGGCGGCGTTGGTACGAAAAATAAAGGTGTCGGTGAAAAAAAGTTAGAGTTAGACCGTCGTAAAATTGAAGAGCAGATTTCAGTATTAAATAAAGACCTAGAAGCACTTGTTGCACAGCGTCAAACGCAGCGAAAGCAACGTAAGAAAAATAAAATTCCTGTTGTAGCATTAGTAGGTTATACGAACGCAGGAAAGTCAACGACGATGAATGCAATGCTTGAAATTTATAATGGTACAGAAGAAAAACAAGTATTTGAAAAAGATATGTTATTCGCGACGTTAGAAACATCGGTGCGAAACATTGATTTACCAGATAACAAATCATTCTTATTAACAGATACAGTTGGGTTTGTAAGTAAATTACCACATCATCTTGTGAAAGCATTCCGTTCAACATTAGAAGAGGTAGCGGAAGCAGACTTACTTATTCATGTTGTAGATTACGCAAATCCAAATTATGAACAGTTAATTGATATTACAAATGAAACGTTAAAGAAAATTGGAGTAGAAAATATTCCAACAATCTATGCTTATAACAAATCAGATATGGTAGATGTTGAAATTCCGAAAGTACAAGAAGACCGAGTTTATTTATCAGCGAAGAAACATGTTGGAATTGAAGAACTTGTAGAAATGATTCGCTCACACATCTATAAAGAGTATACGAAGTGTGAAATGTTAATTCCGTATGATCAAGGACAGGTAGTTTCTTATTTCAATAATCATGCACACGTTCTATCGACGAGTTATGAAAACGAAGGTACGAAACTAGAAGTAGAATGTAAGACGAGCGATTACGAAAAGTATAAGCGTTTTTCAATTTAATAAAAAAGGCGATCCTAATATATGTTAGGATCGCCTTTTTCTTATTCTGTAATAGAGGCCCATTTATAAGAATAAATTCCTGCAAATGGACGAACAACAACACCTTTTACGGTTGGACGTTCTAAATATACAAGTCCTGATTGGAAGATTGGAGCGATAGCTGCATCATCTTCAAGTAAGATTTTCTCTGCATCTTGGAACGCTTTCCAACGTGCTGGTAAGTCAGTTACTAAAGTAGAGCTCGTTTTCTCAATTAATTCGTCGTATTGTTTGTTTGAGTAACTCATCTTATTAAACGGTCCGTCTGTGACGAACATATTTAAAAATGTTGTAGGATCAGGAAAATCTGGTCCCCAAGTAGAAAGTGAAATTTCAAAATCACCATTTCCTTCACGATCTAAAAATGCTTTTACTGGAAGGGGTTGTAATGTGATTTTTAGTCCAGGTAAGTTTTTCTCCAGTTCACCTTTTAAAAATTCACTAATTTTTTTATCGTTAGACTCATCAGTTGTTATGATTGAAAGAGAAGCGTTTTGTAAATTTGTTTCTTTTTTCGTAGTGTCCCATAGTGTTTTAGCTTCTTTCACATTTGTTTCTACTTTTACATTACTTGTACTGCGAAAATCTTTATTGTCAGGTCCTTTTACGAATCCTTTCGGAACGAATGCATTTGCAGGTATAGAACCATTGTTTAAAATCGTTGTTGCGATTCCTTGTTTATCAAAAGCAAGCGAAATAGCTTTACGAGCATTTTTGTTTGCTAATAAAAGATTCTTTTGACTAAATCGGAAAAACGTCACAGAAGGACGTTCCATTTTCTTTAAGCTCGGATCTTTTTGATATTTATCAACAAACTCTGAATTGATCGTAATACGGTCTACTTGTTTACTTTCAAATAAATTAACAGCTGTTGAAGTATCTTTTACGATATTTACATTAATTTCATTTAATTTCACATTTTTATTATCCCAGTAGTTCGGGTTTTTCGTCATTTTGTAACTTGTATCATGTTTCCATTCACTTAATTGGAACGGCCCATTATAAACTACATTTGCAGCTTCAAGCCCGTAATTTTTCCCTTGCGCTTCTACTATCTTTTGGTTTTGAGGATAAAATGTTGCAAATCCCATTAAACCTAAAAAGTATGGAACAGGGTGTTCTAACTGTACTTCAAGAGTTTTATTATCAATTGCCTTTACACCAAATGAATCAATTGGTAATTCTTTTTTATTTACTTTTTCTGCGTTTTTAATATCGAACATAATATGTGCGTATTCAGAAGCAGTTTCTGGATTAACGGCACGTTTCCATGCATATTCAAAATCATGAGCAGTTACTGGATCGCCATTTGACCATTTTGAATCGTGTAATGTAAATGTATATGTTTTTCCGTCTTCGCTCAGTTTGTATGATTCAGCTGCTGCAGGAACAGGTTTGTTATCCGGACCAGGCATATATAATCCTTCCATTACGTTGTTTAAAGCAGCGTAAGAGAACCCATCGGTTGCGATAGATGAATCAAGTGTAGAAATTTCCCCGGCTTCTACAATGTTTAATACTTGTTTTGAAGAATCTTTTTTCTTTTCTCTGGTAGTTGTTGCCTCTTGTTTTTGGCCACATGCTGTTAAAAACATAGATAATGTGATTGAGAGTGCAACGATTCCTTTAGTTTTTTTCTTCATAGCTGTCATCCTTCCCTTCATCTCTGCCTTAGTATAAAAGAAAATATAGAAAATTTCTATAAATAAACCCGATAAAACGTATAGAAAAAATATATTATGTAAGAAGTGATATTTCTGGAAAAAGAAATGAAACCAGTATAGAATAGAAATGTTTCAAAAGTCAGAATTTATTACACCTACTGTAATAAATATATATTTTGTACAGGAAGGAGAGATTCATATATGCAGGCAGTTTCGCAAAAAAACACAGTAGAAACACCGACAATATACCGAATACTATTTGCGATTAGTTTCGGTCATTTTTTAAATGATTCGATGCAAGCAGTTGTGCCCGCGTTGTTTCCTATTTTGGAAAAAACGATGAATTTATCCTATATGCAAGTAGGGTGGATTGCGTTTGCGTTAAATATGACATCATCGATTATGCAACCGGTTTTTGGTATGTATTCGGATAAGAAACCGTCACCATTTTTATTACCGCTCGGTATGTTTTCAAGTATGCTTGGGATGATTGGACTCGCGTTTGCACCGAATTTTATTATTGTTATTATTTCTGTTTTATTTATCGGATTGGGTTCCGCAGTCTTTCATCCAGAAGGCGCCCGAGTTGCTTATATGGCAGCCGGTGCAAAACGTGGTTTAGCGCAAGCAATTTATCAAGTGGGAGGAAATACAGGAAACTCCCTAGCTCCAATTTTTACAGCGTTAATTTTTGTCCCGCTCGGCCAAATTGGTTCTTTAGGTTTTACAGCCTTTGCAGCGGTAGGGATTGTATTATTAATTTTCGTATCAAATTGGTATAGGAATGAATTAGCGACTGGCGCTGTGAGAAGAAAAAAGAGGGCTGCGCTTGAGGCGGAAAATGCGATTGTAAGTACACATATTAAATTTGTTATTTTACTTCTTGTTTTCCTTACTTTTGTACGCTCTTGGTATGGTGCTGGTATCGGGAATTTTTATCAATTTTACTTAATTGAGCATTACGGTTTATCTATAAAAAATGCCCAGTATTTCGTATTCGCATTTATGATTGCCGGTGTATTAGGAACTTTCTTTGGTGGACCGTTAGCAGATCGATTTGGAAAGAAAACAATTATTGTATTTTCAATGCTAGGTTCGGCGCCACTTGCACTTTTACTACCTCACGTTTCGCTCGCGTGGGTCGTACCGTTATTTCTATGTATCGGTTTTATTAGTTCAAGTAGTTTTAGTGTAATTGTTGTATATGCGCAAGAACTTGTACCTGGAAAAGTAGGAATGGTATCTGGATTAATTGTAGGGCTTGCGTTTGGACTCGGAGCTTTAGGATCTGTAGTTCTTGGGAAATTGGCTGACATATATAGTCTACAATTCATTATGTTACTATGTAGTTGTCTACCATTAATTGGACTTACTTCTTGGTTACTGCCAAGTGATAAGAAAACGATAGAATAGGGGATGCACTATGAAATTATGTGAAAATGTTACAGAACTAATAGGAAATACGCCTGTCGTCCGATTATCTAAATTTATTCCAGAAGACGCAGCAGATGTGTATGTAAAACTGGAAATGTTTAATCCATCACGCAGTGTGAAAGATCGTGCCGCCTATAATTTACTTCACGTCGCTGAAGAGAATGGTCTCATCAAACCAGGAGATACAATTATTGAACCGACAAGTGGAAATACAGGAATAGGCTTAGCGATGAATGCAGCCGCAAAAGGATATAAAGCGATTTTAATAATGCCAGATAATATGTCAAAAGAGCGTATAAATTTATTAAAAGCATACGGAGCAGAAGTAGTTTTAACACCAGCAGAACAAAGAATGCCAGGAGCAATTGCGAAGGCGTTGGAATTACAAAAGCAGATACCGAATAGTTTTATTCCACAACAATTTGAAAACCCGGCGAATCCAAATATTCACCGTTATACAACTGCACTTGAAATTTATGAACAAATGGATGGAGAGCTTGATGCGTTTGTAGCAACGGCAGGAACTGGTGGAACTATTACAGGGACTGGGGAAACGTTAAAAGAAAAACTATCAAACTTATATATTGCAGTAGTAGAACCGAAAGGATCTCCCGTTTTATCAGGCGGTGTCCCAGGTCCTCATAAACTAGTAGGAACAAGTCCAGGGTTTATCCCAAAAAACTTAAATACCGAAGTGTATAACGAAATTATTCAAATTGCAGACGAAGAGGCTTTAACGACAATGAGAAACTTAGCTAGACAAGAGGGGTTATTAGTTGGGCCGTCTTCTGGAGCTTCTGTTTACGCAGCAATTATGATAGCAAAACGCTTAGGCGCAGGTAAAAAAGTTTTATGTATTGCACCTGATACAGGGGAACGTTATTTGAGTATGGGATTATTTGAATGAAACTGATAGAAACACCTTAATCGTGAAATTGTTACGATTAAGGTGTTTGTTTTAGGTTGTAAAGAGGGGGAGGATGACAATGAAACTATTAAAACCAATACATGAATTTAGTGAACAAATTATAGAATACCGGGATGCATTTTTACATACTGATGAACAACCACACGGCAGTAGTTCTTTACAAAATTATGATTTTCTCGATGAATGGTTTGAAAAAGTGAATAAACAAGAAATAGGAGAAAATTTACTCGCTAATCGAGTACCATCTAGTCAGTTTTTAAGTTTTGAAAAAGGAGAACTTATAGGTTTTGTAAATATTAGACATCGATTAAACGAAGAATTATTGCGGGAAAGTGGTCATATTGGATATAGTGTCCATCCGAATAAACGTCGCCAAGGTTACGCGACAAAACAATTGAAACTCGCATTAGATGAAGCGCAAAAGTTAGGGTTGCAGAGAGTGTTAATAACTTGCGATAAAGTTAATATCGCATCGGCAAAAACGATTCAAAAGGTTGGCGGTGTGTTAGAAAATGAAGTGGTTTCTTCTTATACAGGTGAAATTGTTCAGCGTTATTGGGTAGAAATATGATTTAGTAGGAATTTGAAAAGGTTATATCGAAATAGATAAATGAAAAAGTAATGATGTATTGCAATTTTAGGGGGAAATGAAGTGGGATTAAAAGAGAAAGCAATAGAAATTTCGGAGATTTATAGGGGAAATCCGAAGGTGGAGGCTATTATTTTAGCGGGTTCAGTAGCTAGAAAGCTAGAAGATGAACATTCAGATATTGAGTTGCATATTTTATGGTCAGCACCACTAGAGGATGAGGATCGAAAAGGGCCTATAAATCATATTGGTGGAACGATTTTATCATATCATCCTTACGAGGAAGAAGAATGGTCAGAAACCTATTTGACGAAAGAAGGAATTAAATTAGAGATTAGTAACTTTTTAACAAAAACAGTAGAGAAAGTTATTTCGGATGTGGTGGATCAATATGATATAAGTTATGAAAAACAATGTATCGTATCATCTGTTCATGATGGTGTTAGTTTGTATGGAGAAGAGAAAGTGAATGAATTAAAAGATAGAGTGATAGCATATCCAGAAAATCTAGCGAAACGGATGATTTCAGAAAATCTTTGGTTAAGCAATCGCTGGCATAATCGAAAGGCTCTTTTAAAACGAAAAGACTGGCTTATGCTTTATGATGTTATTTGTGAAGTGCAAAGGAATGTATTCGGTGTTTTATTTGGTTTGAATAAAATGTATGTACATCATCCAGCATTTAAATGGATGCCTAATAATGTGGAACTAATGACGATTAAACCTGAGAATTTCTATGAGCGTATGGCGGAAACGTTAATAGGGAATCCGGAAAATAGTGTGCAGGAGTTAGAGTTGCTAATAGAAGAAGTGTTGCAACAAGTTCATATATTCGCTCCGGAAGTAAATGTCGATGAGCAAGAAAAATCTATTTTCTATTTTGTTAAATAGAAAATAGAAATAAGGAGGAAGTTATGGGCTTTTTTAATAGGTTTTTCAAAAAAGTTGAAAAAGTAAATGAGCAAGAAGCCACTTTACATGAATTAAATGAAGAATTGTATGTTGAATCTACGGTAGAAGAAGCGACTAGTTATTGGGTATCGCTGGCACAAAATATAATTATCAATGCTGTAAAGGCAGCTGACAATGATGTGGAACGTGCCTTCGTATTACTGAACTTGAAGAAAGGTGAGGCTTCATTTGATATTTTTTATCAAATAAATGGGCAATTGTATTTCTGGGATCAGTTAGAAGATGAGGTGATGAAAAATAGAATTCAGAACGAGTTGTTACCTCAAGCTCCAGAAGTCTCAAATGCAGTAAATCAGCAATTTCGTGAAGCTGACCACCCTATAATCTCGTTCGCACAATTACAGTTTGAATGGGAAACGAAAGCCTGGTTCTCACATATAATTTGGGAAGATAATCTTGCTGCTCAATTACCAAAAACTCGAATTCTAAATGAATGGTTTAATGTAATTGAAAGAGAAACGAAGAATAAACCATTGGATAGTGATACGAAATTTTCTTGGTATCCATCAAGCTCTTAAAAGCTAATAACAAATAGGGGTATTTTATGTTTTCAGATGATTTTTCTTTGGGAATAAGTATCAATAATGTGCAATTTTTTCTCATGCCTTCTTGAATTCTTTATACACTAATCTACTTATTTTCTAAAATAACACTTACATTTTAAATTTTTAAATAGAATATAATACATAAAAATTCAAAATATAAGTTGACACTATTTTTAATGTATGATAAAAATGATAGTAATCAATTCGGAAAATAATATTTGGGCAATGAAAGGGTATAGTAGTGAATATCTCCCTATTTCAGAGAGCTGATGGTTGGTGTGAATCAGTATATAGATTATTCATGAAGTTCGTCCTGGAGCATCTTTCATAAATCTCACATTGTGAGGAAATGAAAGACGGTAGTTTATACCGTTATCAAATAAAGTGGTGAAGATTGTTTCACAACTAGGGTGGTACCGCGATATTTATCGTCCCTACGTATTTACGTAGGGACGTTTTTTATTTAGGTCTTACTTTGGTGTGGCTTCATAACTAGGGTGGTACCGCGATATTTTATCGTCCCTACGTATGTGCGTAGGGACGTTTTTTATTTAGGTCCTAACTTTGGTATATCTTCATAACTAGGGTGGTACCGCGATATTTTTGTCGTCCCTACGTATGTGCGTAGGGGCGTTTTTTTATTATTAGGGAGGAAGTGAACGTATTAGAAAAGAGTATTGATAGAACAATATAAATACTGAACTGAAACAAAGAAAAAGAGACAGAGAGGAGATTAACAAATGAATTCACAGCAATGGACATCAAAATTAGGTTTCGTATTAGCTGCAGCAGGTTCAGCGATTGGCCTAGGAGCGATTTGGAAGTTCCCGTATATGGCCGGAATTGGAGGGGGCGGCGCGTTCTTCCTTATTTTCATCGGTTTCACATTATTAATTGGTTTACCGCTATTATTAGCTGAATTCGTTATCGGAAGAAGTACACAAAAAGAGGCTGTTGATGCGTATAGAGAAATCGCACCAAAAACACTATGGCCATGGTTAGGGAAATTGGGGATTGTAACTTGTTTCATATTACTTTCTTTCTACAGCGTTGTAGGGGGATGGATTTTATTATACTTATGGAATGCAATTACAGGTAGACTATGGGAAGGAAATGGCGCATACGAAGCTACGTTTGGTGAAATCATTTCCAATCCGTATTTAGCAGTTGGATCACAGCTATTATTCATCCTTATTACTATTTTTATCGTAAGTAAAGGTGTACAAAATGGTGTTGAAAAAGTAAATAAATATTTCATGCCAGCACTATTCGTTTTATTCTTTGTATTAATCGTTCGTGCCCTTACGTTAGATGGTGCTGGAGAAGGAGTTCGTTTCTTCTTACAACCTGATTTCTCACATGTAACATCAGAAGTTATTTTATATGCGATGGGTCAATCGTTCTTCTCATTATCAGTCGGAGTAGCAGTAATGGTAACGTATAGTTCATACTTACCGAAGGAAGAAAGCTTACCGCGTTCAGCATTTTCTATCGTAGCTTTAACGCTTGTGATTACATTACTTGCAGGACTTGCAATTTTCCCAGTAGTGTTCGCATTTGGAATGGAACCATCTCAAGGACCGGGGCTATTATTTATCGTACTGCCAGCTATTTTCAGTAAAATGGCATTTGGAAAATTATTCTTCATCGTTTTCTTATTACTATTCTTCTTTGCTACTATTACATCGGCAATTTCGATGTTAGAAATTAGCGTTGCATCTTTAACTGCAAAAGGTAAAGGAAAACGTGAAAAAATGGCTTTAATCGTAGGATTATTAATCTTCGTTGTTGGAGTACCATCAGCATTGTCATTTGGTATATTAAGTGATCTGAAGATTTTCGGAAAGACAGTCTTTGATTTAGCGGATTATGCAGTTAGTAACGTACTAATGCCACTTGGTGTTTTATTAGTTTCCATCTTTGTTCCTTTAAAAATGAAGAAAGATGTATTAATGAAAGAACTTGGTGTAAGTAAAAATAAGGGCTATAAATTATTCGTATTATGGTTATTCTTACTTCGCTTTATCGCACCAATTGCGATTATTATCGTATTCTTAAATGTACTTGGCATTATTTAAAAAGAAAGGTAGCGTATCGTTTTATGATACGCTACCTTTTTATTTTGCTCTTTTTTGTAGTTCGTTTACTGTTACGAACTGATAGCCCTTCTTAGATAAAGAGTCTAAAATACCTTCAATGGTCTGTAAACTTTCATTAGACTCATCATACATAGAGTGCAGTAAAATGATAGAACCTGGTTTTACATTTTTATTAACGTAGTCAATTTTATCTGCCGCAGATTTATAAAAAGTATCAGGCTCAAGATCCCATGTAATCGTTTCGATATTATTTTTATTTAAATAATATGGTAGTCCAATTAATTTTTTTCCATTAGGTGGCCTAAAATCAATTTCGCCTGTAAATCCTGTTTGGCGGATTAATGAATTCGTTTTTTCTATTTCATCTTTAATAAAAGAAGGTGTTTTGAAAACCATTCTATTATGAGAATATGTATGGTTTCCAACTTGGTGCCTAGATTGTACGATAGCTTTTCCTAACGATAGGTTTTTCTCTAATTCATTTCCGATTAAAAAGAAAGTAGCTTTTGCATTGTATTTATCTAGTAGCGGTAATATTTGTTTTACATTGTTAGTAGGACCATCATCAAAAGTTAAAGCAATCACCTTTTCATTTGTTTCTACGCGATTTGTTAAATCTCCAAATAATTGAAAGCTTCTTGCATTCATCAATTTATATGTTCCGAATAATGCTACAGTAATAATGAATATTGTAACGATTGTAATGATTATTTTCTTCTTCATAACGCAACCTCACTATAGTTTTTGATTGGACTAAAAAGTATTATACCAAACTAAGTAATTTCATGCTTTAAAAAAGGATGTGGATGCAAGGGAAAGGAATTTATCATATAATAAAATGCAAAAGGTATATTAGGAGGTGTTTACATGGCGATTATAATTCAATTGCCGGACACTGCAGCGTCTCATGCAAAGCCAAGTATGGAAATGGCGATACTTTGCGTGAGGTAGACAAGTAATATACAATCGCCTAAATGAGCTCGTATCATTTTTTATATTTGGCTTTGCACCTTATTGAAATGAACCATAAAAAATAAGGGGCGAGCAGAAATGAAATACGTAAAAGCTGCGACGGTTTTACCAGAAAGTTTAATTACTGAAATTCAAAAGTATATACAAGGTGAAACCATTTATATTCCAAAACAAGAAACGAAACATTATAAATGGGGTACACGATCTGGAGGAAGAAAACAGTTAGATGAAAGAAACAAAGCTATTAAAGAAGCGTTTAAAAGCGGAATTGCTATTCATCAACTTGCAGAAGAGTATTTTCTTTCCGGAGAAACGATTAAAAAGATTGTGTATTCTAAATAAAAATAAAAGAGTCTAGTTCAAAGATTATTTTGAACTAGACTTTTTTTGCTTTGTGTGTATTGGATATATAGGGTGTGAATGGGCATCATAATAGAAAAAATGAATCGCAATTGTATCGTATAGAAATGTGAATAGGAATAAAAACGTTATATTTCATATTACAGAAAGGTGAACACATATGAATCATCTTGGACAAATAACGATAGAACTTTTTGTTGGTTTTTTTGTTTTATTAATTGCTACTAAAATATTAGGGAAAACACAAATATCGCAGCTAACCCCTTTTGATTTTATTTCTGCCATTGTAATCGGAGAATTAGTTGGAAACACTGTATATGATCCTGAGGTGAGAGTATGGTCTATTTTATACGCTGTTTTTGTATGGGTAATATTAATTTACGCAATAGAAGTGATAACACAAAAATTTAGAAGGACAAGAAAGTTCTTTGAAGGATACCCTTCTATTATCATTCGTAATGGGCATATTGACAGAGAACAATTAAAATCGAATCATTTGGATATTAATCAATTACAACAAATGCTTAGGCAACAGAAAGACATATTTTCAATTCGAGAAGTTGAATATATGATTTTGGAACCTAATGGAAACATAAGTGTTCTGAAAAAGAGCAAATATGAATCTCCTACTATAAATGATTTAAGTTTAAAACATAAGCCTGTATACTTACCAATTTCATTAATTAGTGATGGAAAAGTAGTGAAAGATAATTTGAGGGAAGCTGGTTTTGATGAAGGATGGCTTTATAAACAAATAAAGCAAAAAGGGATTACTAAATTTGAGGATGTATTATATGCTGAATGGAAAACAGACGATGGTTTCTTTTGTCAGGAAATACCTCGGTAGAACATAGTCAGAGTATGTAATGTTCATTTCTAAGTTATCTTTTACATATCAAAAAGCTGAATCATTGTATACAATAAGACTAGATCAACAATTTGTATGGAGTGATAAAGATGGAAGCTTTTATTAGAAGTGATCAATACAATTTTATAAAGTCACAAGCTTATATTTTAGCAAATGGGCATGCAACGGCAAATGATAGAGGTGTAATTCAGGCGTTAAAATCACTTGCGATTGAAAAGATAATACATGTATTTGAGAATTTAACGGATGAACAGAAAGAGTTAATCGATACGGTATTAACAGTTCAAAATAGAGAAGATGCAGAATCGTTTTTAATGAAAATAAATCCGTATGTCATCCCGTTTCAGGAAGTTACAGCACAAACATTAAAAAAACTATTTCCTAAAGCAAAAAAGTTAAAACTTCCTGACATGGAAACACTGGATATGAAAGAATTATCTTATTTAAGCTGGATTGATAAAGGATCAAGCAGGAAATTTATTATAACGAAAAATGATAAAAATAAGTTTGTTGGTCTGCAAGGAACATTTCAAAGTTTAAATAAAAAAAGTATTTGTTCATTATGTCATGGGCATGAAGAAGTAGGAATGTTTTTAGTTGAAATTAAAGGTGATGTACCAGGAACTTTCGTTAGAAAGGGAAACTATATTTGTAAAGATGGTGTAGCTTGCAATCAGAATATGAAATCACTTGATAAATTACAGGATTTTATTGAGAGATTAAAGAAATAAAATGAAAGACCTCTAGTGCTTAAACTGGAGGTTTTATTTTTTGAAGAAGTAATAATAGGCTGCATAATGAAATTTAATAAAAAAATCTAATTAGATATAGTTGCTTATATGAAAGGAGGTAAAACATGACTTACATTTCACCGAAAGAAGAGGTGTTAAAAGTGAAAAGGTGGCCTAAACATACGATAGCAGCGGGGCGTGGTCATACCGTTGCGCTTAAATCGGATGGCACGGTAGTTGCAGTGGGGCGAAATAAAGAAGGAGAATGCAATGTAAGTAGCTGGTGCGGTATTGAAGCCGTCGGAGCGGGCAATGTTCATATGGCGACAAACACAGGAAATGCTCATACAATCGCTCTGAAATGTGATAATACTGTGGAAGCGGTGGGATGGAATAAGCATGATCAATGCGATGTGAACGACTGGCATAATATTGTAGCGATAGCGGCAGGGTGGCGTCGTACCATTGGCCTTAAACCGGATGGCACGGTAGTTGCAGTGGGGCGAAATAAAGAAGGAGAATGCAATGTAAGCAGCTGGCGAGATATTGTGGCTACGGCGGCGGGTGACTGGCATACAGTCGGTCTTAAAGTGGGCGGCACAGTGACGGCGGTGGGGAATAATCGATATGGACAATGTGATGTAAGCAGCTGGCGAGATATTGTAGCGGTAGCGACTGGGTATCTTCATACTGTTGGCCTGAAAGTGGACGGCACAGTGACGGCAGTGGGGAATGGTAAACATAACCAGTGTGACGTAAGTGGCTGGCGAGGTATTGTAGGGATAGCAGCTGGTACGAATCATACAATCGGACTTAAATCAAACGGTACCGTGGTGGCAGTGGGCTGGAATGAGTATGGTCAATGTAATGTAAGTGATTGGCGAGATATTGTAGCGATAGCGGCTGGTTGTGCGCATACGGTCGGACTTAAATCAGACGGCACGGTGGTCGCGGCAGGGAATAATGAATTTGGCCAATGCGATGTAGGTAGCTGGCACAACATTCGATTGCCTGGCAAATAGTCAATTTACAATAAATTATTAGTAATATTAAACTATTTTAGGAGTAGTTATGGAATAGGATATGTAGAAAATAATTAAACTTAAATCTGCTGAATAAGAATCTCTTTTGAAAAGGGATTCTTATTATTTTTCGTAAAATAAGGGTCTAAATGGAATTTTTGAACAAACTTTATTTCAAAGTTACAGTAGAACATATAAATAAAGCATAGGAGAGCTGAAGAAATGTTTGAAAAGTTTTTACTTTTTTTACCGGATCTTTCACTTATATGTATCGTTCTCTACATAACATATACAACTTCTCTTAATTTTGGACAGATGTTATTAATTTCAAGTGTAATCGGAATAATAGGTGGCCTTATTATAAGAATATGTAAGGATTTATTTACTTTTATTACGTGGACAATTAAACAAAAGAAGTCTTGACTATGTTTAATTGTTACTAGGAGGGGATGAAGTGAATCAGAAAAAGAGTAGAGTGAAAAACGAGATAATACTTTGGACATTAACAGCTGTGTTTTTTATCATTGTATGGTACTTTTTTCAAAGGTAAAAACGCATCGCACTTTGAAAAGAGAGCACGATGCGTTTTTATTATTTTTTTTGCCAATTTTCTTTTATAAAGTCTGCACGGCCAGATTCTTTTTGCTCGATAGCATATTTTTCAGGGTTCTTTTTATAGAAATGTTGATGGTATTCTTCGGCTTCATAAAAAGGTGCAGCCGGGCGAATTTCAGTTACGATTGGATCTTTAAACGTACCGCTTTCAGCAAGAGCTTGTTTTGATTTTTCAGCAAGCTCTTTTTGCGTTTCATTATGATAAAAAATAGCAGTGCGATAAGATGGACCACGGTCAAAAAATTGTCCGCCATCATCAGTTGGATCGATTTGTGGCCAATATAAATCTAGTAATTTTTCATACGGAAAAATAGAAGGATCGAATGTAATTTGTACAACTTCTAAATGCCCAGATGTTCCAGCCTTTACTTGTTCATATGTTGGGTTTTCTACATGACCACCTGAATAGCCAGAAAGTACTTTATGAATACCAGGAAGTTCATCAAATGGTTTTACCATGCACCAAAAGCAACCACCTGCGAAGGTTGCGAGTTCGTATGTTTTTTCGGACATTACTGTAATCCTCCTAAATATATATGTTTTATATAGTATTATACAATTTATTTTATTGCGCAATAAAAAAGATTTGAAAATATATGTTTTTTATAAACAAGATCCACCGCTCACATCAATTAATTGTCCAGTAACCCAGCGGCTGTCTGGAGAAGCAAGAAATGCAACAGTATCGGCAATGTCTTCTACTTCACCTAAGCGATTGAAGGCAGAAATAGTCGTAGCATACTGTTTCATCATTGGATCGTTCAAGAGTTCTGCATTCATATCTGTTTTAATAAATCCAGGAAGTATTGCATTCACTGTAATTCCACGTGCTCCGAGCTGTTTTGCTAGTGTGAAAGTCATTGTATTAATAGCGCCTTTCGTCATACTATATGCAATGAAATCAGGTAAAGAAATACGAGTTGCAGCGGATGAAATATTAATAATTCGGCTATTGTTACGTAAACGAGATAGAGCTTGTTGAATGATAAAAAATGGTGCTTTTGCATTTACTGAAACCATTCTATCAAAAAATTGTTCAGTCGTTTCTTCAATAAAAGCACCAGGACCAATTCCAGCGTTGTTTATTAAAATATCAAATTTAGTACCACCAGCTCTTTTTTGTAATTCGTTATCCAAAGAACTATAAAGGGTCTCTACTCCATGTAAAGATTCAAGATTTGCGCAGATAGAAAAAGCTGATCCACCATTTGATTGAATTTCATAAACAGTTTCTTCAGCATCTTCTTTTCGATTACCATAATGAACAGCAACTAATGCACCTTCGTTTGCTAAACGTTTTGCGATAGCACGTCCAATTCCTCGGCTTGCCCCTGTAACTAATGCTACTTTTCCTTTTAACATAGTTTTCTCATCTCCTCATAAATTTTAAATGTTTTTAAGTTATTTTTCTTTATGTAGTAATGCGAACATACTTAAGTAATATATGAGTATTTGTAAGAAGTTCATTCCGATTTTGTTTTGAGAAAAAAATAAATATACTTCTCTTAAATTGATTAAATTTTATTTTTTTTTAGAAAAACATATTGACAATGAAAAGAACAACGTCCTATAATACGTTTAACAAATAAAAGTGAATTAAGAATTTTCTAACTTTATATGTTGTATATGCAAAGAAGAGGAAAGTAGATGATTATGATCGTTTCAGAGAGCTACTCCTAGGCTGTGAGAGTAGTAACAATCGAATCGTTGAAAATCACCTCGGAGCATCGCTTGCGAAAGGGAAACTGAGTAGAGAGCGGCGGCATCGTCTCCGGTAAAAGGACGGGGGTCTAATTGGACCTACAGAGCTTATATTTCGTGAGAAGTATAAGGAAGCTGAGTGGTAACGCGAAACTCTCGCCTCAGCAATCAAAGCTACTAAATTGTAGTAGTTGATTGCTGAGGCGAGAGTTTTTATTTTAAAAAATAGAATAAGAGAATGCGTAGAAGAGGAGAGTAAATGATATACATTGTTTCAGAGAGCTGCCCCAAGGCTGTGAGGGTGGTAACAATCGAATCATTGAAGATCACCTCGGAGCACTACTTTTGAAAATAGTAAAAAGTAGCGGAGTTGTTTCCGATAGAAAAACAAAAGTCTAATTGGACTTGCAGAGCTTACATTTCGTGAGAAGTGTAAGGAAGCTGAGTGGTACCACGATTCCCTCGTCTCAGCAATGGATTGCTACTAGTATGTATTATGTAATCGATTGTTGAGACGAGTATATTTTTAAGGTTTATATACTGAATATTCTGTTAAAAATACTCATCTCAGCAATCGATATAGAAATTGATTGCAAAAATAGAGAGAAAAAGAGGAGCGATGTGAGATGGGAAACCAGTACATTTATATGAATGGGGAATTTGTAGAAAAAGAAAAGGCAGTTGTTTCAGTATATGATCACGGTTTTTTATACGGAGACGGTGTATTCGAAGGAATTCGTAGTTACGGTGGAAATGTATTTTGTTTAAAAGAACATGTAAAACGATTATATGAATCGGCAAAATCTATTTTACTTACAATCCCACTGACGGTTGAAGAAATGGAAGAAGCGGTTTTACAGACACTTCAAAAAAATGAGTATGCAGATGCCTACATTCGCTTAATTGTTTCAAGAGGAAAAGGGGACTTAGGACTTGATCCGAGAAGTTGTGTGAAACCGAGCGTTATTATCATCGCAGAACAATTAAAATTATTCCCACAGGAATTTTATGATAATGGACTAAGTGTTGTATCTGTTGCATCAAGACGTAATACGCCAGATGCATTAGATCCACGTATTAAGTCAATGAATTACTTAAATAACGTACTTGTAAAAATTGAAGCGGCACAAGCAGGAGTGCTAGAGGCCCTTATGTTAAATCAGCAAGGATATGTTTGTGAAGGATCTGGAGATAATGTTTTCGTTGTGAAAGATGGAAAAGTGCTAACACCTCCTTCATATTTAGGAGCGTTAGAAGGCATTACGAGAAATAGTGTTATTGAGTTATGTGAGCGACTGAGTATTCCGTGTGATGAAAGACCATTCACTCGCCATGACGTTTATGTAGCGGATGAAGTGTTTTTAACAGGAACGGCAGCAGAATTAATTCCAGTTGTAAAGGTTGATTCAAGAGAAATTGGAGATGGGAAACCAGGAAGTGTAACGAAACAATTGACAGAGGAATTTAAAAAGTTAACGAGAGAAAGAGGCGTACGTGTTCCAGGACTGGCGGAAAGCTTAATGTAGATAGGGAGAGGAGTTAATTGAAATGGAACAGCAGTATACAACTTATGAGAAATTTCAGTGTGAAGAAGTGACAGGAGCAGGACACGTTATTCAATGCTTAAAGAAATTAGGCGTAACGACTGTTTTCGGTTATCCGGGCGGAGCTATTTTGCCAGTATATGATGCGTTATACGGAAGTGGATTAAAGCACGTATTAACTCGTCATGAACAAGCTGCCATTCATGCGGCTGAAGGTTATGCAAGAGCTTCTGGAAAGGTCGGGGTAGTATTTGCTACCTCTGGCCCAGGGGCGACGAATTTAGTTACGGGCTTAGCAGATGCTTATATGGATTCGATTCCTTTAGTTGTCATTACAGGGCAAGTTGCAACACCACTCATCGGAAAAGACGGGTTTCAAGAAGCTGATGTTGTCGGAATTACAGTACCTGTTACGAAGCATAATTACCAAGTTCGTGAGGTGAATCAGTTATCACGTATTGTACAAGAAGCTTTTTACATCGCTGAAAGTGGGCGACCGGGACCTGTATTAATTGATGTTCCAAAAGATGTTCAAAATGAAAAAGTAACAAGTTTTTATAATGAAGTAATTGAGATTCCAGGGTACAAACTAGAGCCTATGCCAGACAGTATGAAGCTTAGAGAGATAGCTAAAGAAATTTCAATAGCGAAACGCCCACTTCTTTATATTGGAGGAGGTGTCATTCATTCAGGTGGATCTGATGAACTTATCAAATTTGCGAGGAAGAATCGTATTCCAGTCGTGTCAACTTTAATGGGACTGGGTGCATATCCGCCGGGAAATCCATTATTTTTAGGAATGCTCGGTATGCATGGAACGTACGCTGCAAACATGGCAGTAACAGAATGCGATTTACTACTTGCTTTAGGTGTTCGCTTCGATGATCGTGTAACAGGAAAATTAGAACTCTTTTCTCCGCATTCGAAAAAGGTACATATTGATATAGATCCTTCAGAGTTTCATAAAAATATAACGGTAGAGTATCCGATTGTTGGAGATGTAAAAAAAGTGTTACACATGCTGTTACATATGCCAATTTATACACAAACAGATGAATGGCTTACGAAAATTGAGGAGTGGAAAGCGGAATACCCTCTTTCCTATATTCAAAAAGAAGGTGAGTTAAAACCACAGCATGTTATTAACTTAGTGAGTGAATTAACAAATGGTGAAGCGGTTGTCACCACCGAGGTAGGACAGCATCAAATGTGGGCTGCTCACTTCTATAAAGCGAGAAAACCTCGGACTTTTCTTACATCTGGCGGGCTAGGAACGATGGGATTTGGTTTCCCGGCAGCTATTGGTGCTCAGCTTGCGAAAGAAGAAGAACTCGTCATTTGTATTGCAGGCGATGCCTCTTTTCAAATGAACATTCAAGAACTACAAACAATTGCTGAAAATAACATCCCTGTAAAAGTATTTATTATAAACAACAAATTTTTAGGGATGGTAAGGCAGTGGCAAGAAATGTTTTATGAAAATCGTTTATCAGAATCAAAGATTGGATCGCCAGATTTTGTGAAAGTGGCAGAAGCTTATGGAGTGAAGGGATTAAGGGCGACAAATGCAACAGAGGCGAAACAAGTGATGTTAGAAGCATTTGCTCATGAAGGTCCTGTCGTAGTTGATTTTTGTGTAGAAGAAGGTGAAAACGTATTTCCGATGGTTCCGCCAAACAAAGGGAATAACGAAATGATTATGAAGAGGTGGGAAGAATGAGTCATACTTTTTCACTCGTTATTCATAACCAGCCAAGCGTCTTATTACGTATAAGTGGAATTTTTGCTCGGCGTGGGTATTATATTTCTTCTTTACATTTAAACGAAAAAGATACTAGTGGTGTTTCTGAAATGAAACTCACAGCAGTTTGTACTGAAAATGAAGCGACATTACTTGTTAGTCAACTGAAAAAGTTAATTGATGTACTGCAAGTAAATAAATTATAAGGAGTGTATGGAAAATGAAAACGTATTATGAGAAAGATGCAAATGTAGAGTTATTACAAGGGAAAACAGTTGCGGTAATTGGTTATGGATCTCAAGGTCATGCGCAGGCGCAAAATTTACGCGATTCTGGTGTGGAAGTAGTAGTTGGTGTTAGGCAGGGTAAGTCTTTTGAAGTAGCAAAAGCAGATGGATTTGAAGTAATGTCTGTTTCAGAAGCAGTTCGAACCGCACAAGTTGTACAAATGTTATTGCCAGATGAACAGCAAGCACATGTGTATAAAGCAGAAGTAGAAGAGAATCTCTATGAAGGAAAAATGTTACTTTTCTCACATGGATTTAATATTCATTTCGGACAAATTAATCCCCCAAGTTACGTAGATGTAGCAATGGTCGCGCCAAAAAGTCCAGGTCATCTCGTTCGTCGTGTATTCCAAGAAGGGAATGGTGTTCCGGCACTAGTCGCAGTACATCAAGATGCAACAGGCACAGCATTAAATGTAGCACTAGCGTATGCAAAAGGTGTAGGGTGTACACGTGCAGGTGTAATTGAAACGACATTCCAAGAAGAAACGGAGACGGATTTATTCGGTGAGCAAGCGGTACTTTGTGGCGGGGTAACTGCACTTGTGAAAGCTGGTTTTGAAACGTTAACGGAAGGCGGGTATCGTCCTGAAATTGCATACTTTGAATGTTTGCATGAATTAAAGTTAATTGTTGATTTAATGTACGAAGGTGGATTAACGAACATGCGCCACTCTATTTCAGATACTGCAGAGTTCGGAGATTATGTAACAGGATCGAGAATTGTTACAGATGAAACGAAGAAGGAAATGAAGCGTGTTCTGACAGAAATCCAGCAAGGAGAATTTGCGAAGAAATGGATTTTAGAAAATCAAGCGGGACGTCCGACGTATAACGCAATGAAAAAAGCAGAACAAAATCATCAATTAGAAAAAGTGGGAGCAGAGCTTCGTGAAATGATGAGCTGGATTCATACATCGAAATAATTAGTAAAGAAATAGAGTAAGAGAGTATAAATGAAAAATATGTAAGAGGGGATTTGACAAGATGAGAAGTGACATGATTAAAAAAGGTTTTGATAAAGCTCCGCACCGTAGTTTACTAAAAGCAACTGGTTTGAAAGATGAAGATTTTGATAAGCCTTTCATAGCAATTTGTAATTCTTTTATTGAAATTATTCCAGGGCATAAACACTTGAACGAGTTTGGGAAACTTGTAAAAGAGGCAGTTCGTGCGGCAGGTATGGTCCCATTCGAATTCAATACAATTGGAGTTGACGATGGTATTGCGATGGGACATATCGGTATGCGTTATTCTCTTCCGAGTCGTGAAATTATTGCAGATTCAGTAGAAACGGTTGTAAATGCACACTGGTTTGACGGCATGATTTGTATCCCAAACTGTGACAAAATTACACCAGGTATGATGATGGCGGCCCTTCGTATTAACATTCCGACTGTGTTTGTTTCAGGCGGCCCGATGGCAGCAGGAAAAACATCTAAAGGAGAAGTTGTTGATCTGAGTTCCGTTTTTGAAGGAGTAGGAGCTTATCAATCTGGGAAAATTTCAGAAGAAGAATTAAAAGATATTGAAGATCATGGCTGTCCATCTTGTGGCTCTTGTTCGGGTATGTTTACCGCGAACTCTATGAATTGTTTATGTGAAGTGTTAGGTTTAGCTCTTCCTGGAAACGGGAGTATTTTAGCAATTGATCCAAGACGTGAAGAGTTAATTAAACAAGCAGCAGAGAAATTGAAAATTTTAATTGAAAGAGATATTAAGCCGCGCGATATTGTAACAGAAGAAGCAATTGACGATGCTTTTGCACTTGATATGGCGATGGGTGGATCAACGAATACAGTACTACACACGCTAGCACTCGCACAAGAAGCAGGACTAGATTATGATATGAACCGTATTGATGCAGTTTCAAGACGTGTACCTCATTTATGTAAAGTAAGTCCAGCCTCAAATTGGCATATGGAAGATATTGATCGTGCGGGTGGGATTAGTGCAATTTTGAAAGAGATGAGCCGGAAAGAAGGAGTACTTCATCTTGATCGAATAACTGCTACTGGGCAAACATTAAGAGAGAATATTGCTGAGGCAGAGATTAAAGATAAGGAAGTTATTCACTCTCTCGAAAACCCTCATAGTGAAGAAGGGGGATTGCGTATATTAAAAGGCAACCTTGCGAAAGACGGAGCAGTTATTAAAAGCGGTGCAACTGAAGTAAAACGATTTGAAGGACCTTGCGTTATTTTTAATTCACAAGATGAGGCACTTGCTGGCATTATGCTTGGGAAAGTGAAAAAAGGAGATGTAGTTGTCATTCGTTATGAAGGACCAAGAGGTGGCCCTGGTATGCCAGAAATGTTAGCACCAACATCAGCAATTGCTGGAATGGGATTAGGTGCTGAGGTTGCATTATTAACGGATGGACGTTTCTCTGGAGCTTCACGTGGAATTTCAGTAGGGCATATTTCACCAGAAGCAGCTGCGGGCGGAACGATTGCACTTCTTGAACAAGGGGATATCGTTTGTATCGATGTTGAGGAACGCTTGCTAGAAGTAAGAGTGAGTGATGAGGAATTAGAAAAGCGTAAAAAAGAATGGAAACGACCAGAACCGAAAGTGAAAACTGGCTGGCTTGGACGTTATGCGCAAATGGTAACATCGGCGAATACGGGGGCAGTCCTAAAAATTCCGAATTTTGATTGAGCCAATTTAAAAGAGATAAGGATGATATAAAATGGTGCAGAAAGTAAAGGAAAGAGTGAAAATTGAAGATATCTTAATGGCTCATAATTGCATGAAAGACATCGTTATTAAAACACCGTTACAACGTGATACAGTTCTATCTGAGAAATATGATTGTGACGTTTATGTAAAACGAGAAGACTTACAATTGATTCGCTCCTTCAAAATTCGGGGTGCGTACAATTTAATTCAAAGTTTATCAAAAGAACAATTACAAAATGGTGTTGTGTGTGCAAGTGCTGGTAATCATGCACAAGGGGTAGCTTATACGTGTAATTTATTGAAGATTCCGTCAAAAATTTTCATGCCGACGACGACACCTAAACAAAAAGTATCACAAGTACAATTTTTCGGTGGTGATTTTGCGGAAATTGTATTAGTAGGTGATACATTTGATAGCTCTTTCCAAGAAGCACAGCGCTATTGTGAAGAAAATAGAATGACGTTTGTTCATCCGTTTGATGATCCGTATGTCGTTGCTGGTCAAGGAACAGTGGCAGTTGAAATTATGCATGATATGGAGAAATCGGTTGATTATATCTTTACAGCAATCGGCGGTGGTGGATTAGCATCAGGTGTTGGTACATATGTAAAAGGTGTTAGTCCTGCTACAAAGGTCATTGGTGTAGAGCCAATGGGAGCTGCATCTATGAAAGAGGCTTTTCTTCAAAATGAAAATGTCGCTTTGGAGAAAATAGATAGTTTTGTTGATGGGGCAGCTGTTAAAAAGGTAGGAAAGTTAACATTTGAAACTTGTAAAGATGTCATTGATGACATTGTTTTAGTACCAGAGGGAAAGGTTTGTACGACGATTTTAGAACTGTATAAGAAAAATGCAATTGTAGCAGAGCCTGCTGGTGCACTTTCTATTGCAGCACTTGATCTATATAGGGATGAAATTAAAGGTAAAACAGTTGTATGCACATTAAGTGGTGGGAATAATGATATTGATAGAATGCAAGAAATGAAAGAACGTGCTCTCATTTACGAAGGGTTAAAGCATTATTTCATCATTGAATTCCCGCAGAGGTCGGGAGCGCTAAGAGAATTTCTTGATAAAGGATTAGGACCAGAAGATGATATTACGCGCTTTGAATACATTAAGAAACATAATAAGGAAAATGGTCCAGCACTAGTCGGAGTAGAGTTAAAACATAAAGAGGATTATGAGCAATTAATTACTCGTTTTAAAGAAAATAATATTCAATTTGTGGAGCTTAATAAAAATCCTGTTTTGTTTGATTTACTTATTTAATAGAAGGAAAGGGTTAGCATACAGTTGTAATTGAAACAAAAAAGATAGATACAAGCAAGGGAAACGCTGCTTGTTCTATCTTTTTTACAATTAAACTAAATAATTTCCATATTCAAGAAGGATAAAGCTAGTTAACCAAAAGAGTATCGCAATACGAATGATTACATACATAGTGAATTC
Source organism: Bacillus sp. CCNWLW194 (assembly GCF_037120585.1). Lineage (NCBI taxonomy): Bacteria > Bacillati > Bacillota > Bacilli > Caryophanales > Bacillaceae > Bacillus > Bacillus sp. CCNWLW194. The sequence continues at coordinate 52,621 of NZ_JBBBBL010000021.1, forward strand.
AAAAGTAGTAAGTTTTCGTTCTCGTTTTATTTTTTTTAGAAGTCTAACAGAGAAAACTGAACATAAAAGTAGAACCGCAATAGACATTTTATAAATGTTCTCTAACAAACTTACATTTTCTAATAAGTCTTTCAGCATGTTCATCACCTATTCTGTAAAGTATGTTACAGAGAAATAGATCTTGCGTTGTTTAGTTTCGTTTGTTTTTTATGTTCCCTGTATCATCAATTTCTACATCAATTGAAATTGTTTGTAAATATTGTAGAGCTTTTCTCTTTTCCTCCTCATTTACAGGGAAAATTTGATTATTACGAATGATGTAAGGGTTGAATGACATTTGGACATCCTTTCCTTTAAAAGTTAAAGTTAATACGCCAGTTTCGGCACTTTTTCCATTCACATAACTTGGGAATAAAAAGTTTCCTAACGAGTAGGCAATAGGAACGTTATTATAATATTCAAACCCTTGTAACCAATGTGGATGACTTCCGACAATCGCGTCGGCTCCTGCTGTAACCATTTTATTTACATATTGTTTTTGATAATCTACCGGACGATTTGATTTTTCGACACCCCAATGCATATAGACAATTAAATAGTCTGCATCTTTCTTTTGCTCTTTAATTGTTTTTGTTACAAGATTTAAATCATATCCATTCGCAACACCAGGTTTATTGTCATCAGCTACCCAAGTAAAATCAGGCATAAATCGGACGAAGGAAAGGAATTTAAATTTTTTTCCTTTTACAGTCATTTCTCGTGCGGTATATGCATCTTTTGCATTTTTTCCGGCGCCAATATAAGGGAACTTTAATTTTTCTACATGAGAGATTGTATCTAATAATCCCTCTTGACCATAATCAAGTGTATGATTATTCCCGATATTTACGATGTCATATCCAGTATTTTTAATCGCTTGTAGTGTGGATGGATCACTTTTAATCCAAAATAGCTGTCCAGGTGCTTTCTTTTCTTTCGTTGTAAATGCTGACTCTAAATTAACGAAAGAAATATCAGCTTTTTTTATTTCTTCTTTTACATGTTGGAATGGGTAGTCAGCTCCGTTTTTTTCGATTACCGGACGTAATTGCCAATCGAACATTGTATCACCAGAAAAGGTGAGTGTAATTTCCGGGTCTTCTATTTTCTTCTCGCTTGTTGAAGCAGTTTTGTTAGATTTGTTTTGGAAATCGGGTTTGTCGTTCGCTTTTGAAGTAAAAGAGTGGTTAATTAATACAACAATTGGTGTAATGCAAAAGGCTATTAACAAAAATCGTTTTAGTAAAGTTTTCATAAATACCTTCCCTTTTGAGTTTATCCCGCAATTAAATTAGCAATGAGTCTATAAAAAGTAATTGGTTTATGTGCAGATACAAAAAAATGCGGATTATGTAGTGAAAAACATTTGTTAATATTCTCAATATTAAGTTAACATATAGATAACCTGTAAATCAATGTATAAACCAAAATATAGAAATAAAGAATTAGAAGGGTGAAGAACGAGATATGGTTATATTAGGGGCAGTTGTAAATGGGATTTGTATTATATTTGGTACTTTACTTGGTAAATTATTTAGTAAGATTCCAGAAAGTATGAAGGGAACCATAATGCACGCAATCGGTTTAGCGGTTACTGTGCTTGGACTTCAAATGACATTAAAAAGTGAAAATTTTCTTGTTGTCATTTTAAGTTTAGTGATTGGTACTGTCATCGGAGAATGGCTACAATTAGAGGGAAAGTTAAAACTGTTAGGAGATTGGCTAGAACATAAAGTTGGATCGAAAGGAAAAGGAAGCATATCAGAAGGTTTTGTAACAGCTACTCTTATTTTTGCAATTGGTGCGATGGGGATACTTGGTGCACTTGACAGTGGGATTCGCGGAAATCATGATATTTTATTTACAAAGGCGATTATCGATGGATTTATTTCTATTATATTAACGACAACTCTAGGGATTGGCGTAGTGTTTTCAGCGATTCCAGTCATTTTATATGAAGGTGGTATTGCAGTTTTTGCAACACAAATTAATAGTGTTGTCCCGAAAGAATTAATGAATCAATTTATAGTGGAAATGACAGCTACAGGCGGTATTATGATAGCCGCTATTGGATTGAATTTACTAGGATTTATTAAAATTAAAGTGGCAAATTTACTTCCAGGTATATTAGTAGTTGGAATCATTGTTTCACTTATTTATAGTTACGGTTTAATAGTAAAGTAGTAGGGGATGGAGATACGTATGGAGGAATTTCAATTTACAAAACGTGTGCATAACATATTGAAGATTGCAGCAGAAGAAGCAGAATGTAATATCATTCAACCAGTTCATCTGTTTATCGGTATGTGTAAAGAAGGTACTGGCATTTGTGGCGAGTTGTATATGTATTTGTTTCGTAACATAGGTACGGATTTTTTAGAAAAACTTTCAATACAAAAACAAACTGATTTAACGAATCAAGAGTATAAAAAAATAGGGCAATATAAGTTATCTTATAAGATGCTAGAAGTTTTACAAATAGCGAAGAAACGTATGGAAAGTTTCCGGCAAGTATTAATGAATGAAGGACATGTTATATATGCACTATTTCGCACGGATACGTTTATTGAAAATCCACAAATACAAAAAGATATATTACGCATTATAGCTGAGCCAAGAGATTTAGCGGTCGATTTAAAATGTTTTGTTCCTACTTATAATCATTTAACTTGTCATGTTAGACAGGCTAACTCTTCTGATTTTGAAAAATTAGCAAGCTTTGTCAATGAGGAATTTGGTGAACGTTGGTTACATTCGGTAGCGTATGGGTTTCGTACATATAAAGAAAATTTACCTATTTACATAGCAGAACAAGAAGAAGTGATAGTAGGTTTTGCTTGTTATGATGTAGTGAGAGGAAAGAAGGGATTGTTTGGTCCGATGGGCACAGCGAAACAAAATCGTGTGAAAGGTGTAGGAAAGCAATTGTTACATCGTTGTTTACATAGTATGAAGCAAGATGGATATGCATATGCAATTATTGGACAAGCGGGTCCGATTGAGTTTTACGAGAGAAATTGTGATGCTCGTTTAATACCAATATTGGATAAGTAACCAACTCCATATATGGGAGTTGGTTTTATTATGAAAATAATGTAGAGATGTAGTGATTCTTACTGGAAAATAGCGGGTTTTGTAGTAAGTCTTACAAATAAAGCAAATTACTAAACTTTTTACAAGAAAGGGTGTAGAATGGGTATCGAATGAAAGAAGGTGTGAAAATGGCCAGCTGGAAACGAAATTTAATGATTTGTTGGCTAGGTTGTTTTACCACTGCGGCCGGTATGAGCCTAGTAATTCCTTTCTTATCTTTTTATATTGAGGAATTAGGGGTGACTGGCACTTCTAGTATTGCACAGTGGTCGGGACTGGCATTTGGTGTAACGTTTTTAATGGGTGCGATCGTATCACCGATATGGGGAAAGCTTGGTGATATACATGGACGGAAATTGATGCTGATTCGCGCGAGCCTTGGTATGGCGATTATTATGACGCTTATGGGGTTTGTAACGGATGTATATCAATTAGTCGCACTAAGATTTTTGATGGGAGCAGTATCTGGATTCCTTTCAACGGCGATGACATTTATTGCAGCAGAAACTCCGACAGAGCATTCAGGTTGGGCGATTTCCACAATTTCAACTGGTGGCGTGAGCGGTTCATTACTTGGACCATTACTTGGAGGCTATTTATCTGAATTGATTGGAATGCGCCATGTCTTTCTTGTTACAGGAGCTTTTTTATTCCTTTCTTTTCTAATCGTCTTTTTCTTCTTACATGAAGAAAATCACTCTGCCAAGGCAAAAAAAGCACAGCCGAAAAAAGTATGGACGATGGTTCCAGCAAAGCATTTAATTATTAGTTTATTTGTAACAACATTTATTATTCAACTTGCGAATATGTCAATTCAACCTATTATTACGTTATACGTAAAGAATTTGGAAGGGGCAGGGACATCTCATATCGAAATGATTGCAGGGGCAGTCATGTCAGCGACAGGGCTAGCAGTTATTTTGGCAGCACCAAGACTAGGAAGATTATCAGATCAAATCGGTCCTCAAAAAACATTAGTTGTAGCGTTGTTTGCTGCAGGAATTATCTTTATTCCGCAAGCATTTGTAACCTCAGCTTGGCAACTATTAATTCTTCGATTTTTATTAGGTATCGCACAAGCAGGATTATTACCTTCCGTACAAACTCTACTAAAACAACATACACCAACCCATGTAACGGGACGAATATTTGGATATAATCAATCGTTTCAGTTTTTAGGAAATATGATTGGACCAGTACTTGGTGGACAAATTGCAGCACATGCAGGATTCCAATATGTGTTCTTCTCTACTTCATCACTATTATTTATCGCGTGCATTTGGGTTTATTTTCATAATAAGAACGAAGAAGTATCAGAGAAACGACATTTGGAAGTTAGTTAACTAAGTGAATGAAAAAAGGATGAAGCAACGATTGCTTCATCCTTTTCTTTAAAATGTAAGACATAGATAACTTAATGTACCAAGCTCATAACTACGGTGAATGACTTCACCCTTATTATCACCACTTCCCATAGCGATAAATAAAGGAACAAAATGCTCTGCTCTTGGAACTGCTAATTGTGCATGAGGCGCACTGTTTTCCCAATTAAACAATGCATCTTTATCAGTAGTCTGCATATGTTTAATAATCCAATCATCGAATTCAATTGCCCATTGTTCGGGTGTGGTTTGATTCCATTTCAAAGCTCGTAAGTTATGAACGGTAACACCGCTACCGATTACTAAAATATCTTCTTGCCCAAGTCCTTTTAATGCTTCTCCAATCTTAAATTGTTCTTTTGCAGGAAGAAATGGATTAACTGATATTTGTACGACAGGAATATTCGCTTCTGGATACATACGATGCAGAAGTGTCCATGAGCCATGATCTAAACCTCTCGTCATATTATGATGGACTGGAATACCTTTATTTTTAAATTTTGTTTCTAGCATAGATGCAATGCTAGAAGAACCTTTTGCGCGATATTTAATTTCGTATAACTCAGGAGGAAAACCTCCAAAATCATAAATTGTTTCATATTCGTTATCTGAGGAGGAAATCGTTAATACTTCACTTTCCCAGTGAGCAGTAAAAATAACAATTGCTTTCGGTTTATATGTTTCTCCAAGTGTTTTTAAAAAGCGTGTATAATCTGTATCTTGAATAGCGAGCATTGGTGAACCATGTGCTAAAAATAATGATGGCATCATAATAGAAACCTCCTAAAAATATAATAGTTACTTTATGTAAGTAACTATATAATTTTATTTCCTATTCGTCAACATAATAGTTTGACAGCTAATCGATAAAGTGCGGCATTTGTCATAATGAAAGCAATTGCATATAATACATAATAAGAAAAATGAATGTATATTCATTTTTTTAATAGATACATAAAAGATTTGGGGGCTGACGAAATGAACGTACAGGAAAGTTTCGTTACGGCATTGGATGGATCGGAAATTTATCTACGCAAGTGGTTACCAGAAGGAGATCCGCGAGGGATTATTCAAATTGCACATGGTATGACAGAGCATGCAGGTGTTTATACTGACTTTATTGATGCGTTATTAGAAGCAGGGTATGGGGTTTATGCGCATGATCATAAAGGTCATGGGAAAACAGTAAAAAGAGAAGAAGATTATGGTCATTTTGAACCGGATATAGGATGGAATCAGGCTGTGTCTGATGTGGTCTTTGTTTCGGAAATGATAAAAGAAGAGCAGACATGTCCACTATTTATACTTGGTCATAGTATGGGGTCTTTTCTATCAAGACGAGCAGTGCAACTTCGAGGCGAATTATATGATGGTTTTCTTATTTCAGGAACTGGTGGGAGTCCAGGATTTTTAGGAGTCATTGGTCATAAAGTAGCAACAATCGAAATGAAATTACGCGGGGCAAAAACGAAAAGTCCGATGTTAAACTTTTTATCTTTCGGAAACTTTAATTCGAACTTTAAGCCAAATCGTACAAGTTTTGATTGGTTATCTTCAGATAATAATCAAGTTGATAAATATATTGCGGATCCGTTATGTGGATTCATTTGTACGACGAGTTTCTATCGAGAATTATTTTCTGGTGTATTAGAAGTAAATAAACTAGAAGAATACAAGAAGACGCCAAGCAATCTTCCAATACATATATTCTCTGGAGACCGTGATCCTGTTGGAGATATGGGGAAAGGCGTAAAAGAAGTATATGAAAACTATAAAAAATGTGGTGTGAAAGACGTGACACTACGTTTGTATGAAAATGGAAGACATGAAATGTTCCATGAAGTGAATAGAGATGAAGTATTTAAAGATTTGCTTTCGTGGTTAGATGCGCATAGTAGATAAGAAAGTTAAGCTCAAACTGTTTGTAGTTTGGGCTTGTATTTATATATTCGTTAGAGATAAGGACAAAGTGTTTTTTTTAATTGCTTCAAACAAATATAGAAATAGTTTCAAGGAGATGAATATATGAAATTTGGAATTATCGGCCCATCAGAAGATGAAATTATGCCATTTATTGAAGAGATGACTAATAAGGAAATAACGAACCTTGCGATGTTAACGTTTCATAGTGGGAAATATGAAAATGTGGAAGTTGTTGCATTGTATTGTGGTGTATGTAAAGTTAACGCAGCTATTGCAACTCAAATATTAATCGATAAGTTTGATGTAACTCATATTATTGTAACAGGTGTTGCAGGAGCGATTGATAAAGTATTGAAAATTGGAGATACAGTAATTTCAACAGAAATAGCATATCACGATGTTGATGAAGAGATCTTAACTGAATATCATCCATGGATGGAAAGTGTGTACTTTAATACAGATAGTACACTTCTTGAATTGAGCCGTGAAGTGATTGAGAACACTCAATTTACCCAAAATATTTATTTTGGAAAAGTTGTTACTGGGGAGGCGTTTATTAGTGAAAGCGGCCGTACAGAAATAATCTCTAAATACAATCCACTTTGTGTAGATATGGAAACTGCAAGTATAGCTCACGTCTGTTATGCAAATACAATTCCGTTTTTAGCAGTGAGATCAATAACAGATACAGAAGAAGCGTCTGGCATAGAAGTGTTTGAAGATAATTGTGTTTCTGCTTCTCATCATTCCATTCATTTTGTTAAGAAGTTATTAGCATTAGTGAAACAGTAAAGAAATATCGTATGAGAAGAAACCTCACTTTTTGAAGTGAGGTTTTTTAAGGTAATGGAGTAATAGTTGAGGAAACTATTTTTAAAATGTGATATAGCTTTGAAAGTTGTAGTTGCGATATTATAAGATGAACTTCTAATCACATTTTTTATACACGGCAACAGCTGTCTATTCATAATAGTAGTATAATAGTGAATGAGGTGTTAATAGAATGGAAGATAAAACATTAGGTTTACTACTAGATGTTGTTGGGGAATTATTTTCAGATGAAATTTCAATTGCTGTATCAAATACGAAAGAATATATATACTATCGGCCAAGTAAACGAATTGATTTAAAGATAAGCACCGGGGATCCTATTAAGGAAGGAACGATTGCTCATAAAGCAATGGTGACGAACCAAAAAACTTCTGAGTTTATTAATCGGGATGTTTTTGGTATTCCTTATCATGGGATGGCCGTACCATTTTCAAACAATGGAAAGCTTGAAGGGTGCGTGACGGCTATTTATCCAGCTTTATCGGATGGAAAGTCAGTCGTTACTTTAAAAACAACAGATGGCTGGATTCCGGTTCCATTTTCAAAGGTCATGTATTTAGAGGCGAAAGATAAAAAGACGTATGTGAATACAGAAGAGTTAACAGGAACACATAAATACTCGCTACAAGAATTCGAATACTTGCTTCCGAAAGATTCATTTATTAGATGCCACCGTTCCTTTATTGTAAATGTAAATCATATTAAAGCGATATATCCTGATACGCATTCTACTTTTGTACTTTCGATGGATAACGGAGAGAGGGTACCAGTTAGTCAATCATACGCCAGTTATTTTCGTAAGCTTCTAGGATTCTAAATTATTCTGCTTTAGAACCTAGATTCGCTGTTTTATCTGAATTTTCGGCATTGTATACTGAAATCCCTATTTGGATACTGTTAAAGTGTAAAATAATTATGAATATTCACAGGGAGAGGGATTACATATGGAGAATAATTTGGATAGAATTAGGGATCAACGTCTGAAAGATCACGTAGTTACACCTGAAGAAGCAGCTTCATGGATTGAAAGTGGAATGACTTTAGGCTTAAGTGGGTTTACACGTGCAGGTGATGTGAAAGCAGTCCCATTTGCGCTTGTAAACCGAGTTAAGAATGATAAATCTTTTAAAGTAAATGTGTATACTGGTGCCTCTTTAGGTTCTGATGTAGATAAATTATTTGCGGAAGCAGGAATTTTAGGGAAAAGATTGCCTTTCCAAGCAGATGCGACTATGCGAAAAGGGATTAATAATGGAGACTTTTTATTTGTGGATCAGCACTTGTCTCATACAGCAGAGTTACTTCGCGCTGACGTTATGGATGTAGATTTTGCTATTTTGGAAGCGGTTGCGATTACTGAGGACGGCATGATTATTCCAACGACTTCAATAGGAAATTCTTTAGCGTTTTCTTTAAATGCTAAGTCTATCATTATTGAAATGAATATGGCACAATCCGCGCAGCTAGAAGGACTACATGATTTATATGAACCAGGTAAACAAGGAGAAAGGCTTCCAATTCCAATTGTGAAAACGAATGATCGAATTGGAACGATTGGTATTCCTATCGATGCTGAAAAGGTGAAGGGGATTGTGTTTACGAACCAACTAGACTCGCCATCAACAATTGTTCCTCCGGACGAAGAAACTGTTATTATGGCACAGCATTTAATAGAGTTCCTTCGAGAAGAAGTAAAAGTGGGCCGATTAACAAATCGTTTAGCACCGTTACAATCGGGAATTGGTTCAGTGGCTAATGCAGTTCTTCATGGAATGTTAGATTCCGAGTTTGAAGATTTAGAAGTGTATTCTGAGGTTTTACAGGATGCGGTATTTGATCTTATGGATGCTGGAAAAGTCAATTTTGCTTCATGCTGTTCAATCACACTTTCTGAGGAGAAAATGCAAAAAGTATTTTCTAACTTTGAAAAATATCGTCACAAATTAATGATGCGCCCACAAGAGATTTCAAATCACCCTGAAATCATTCGTCGCCTTGGATTAATCTCGATTAATACTGCTTTAGAATTAGATATATATGGAAATGTAAACTCTACTCATGTTTTAGGTATAAAAATGATGAACGGTATCGGTGGTTCTGGTGACTTTGCAAGAAATGCCCGTCTAGCTATCTTTGTTACTAAATCGATTGCGAAAGGTGGTAACATTTCAAGTATCGTTCCTTTCGTTTCTCATGTAGATCATACGGAACATGATGTAGATGTTATTGTCACTGAACAAGGGTTTGCTGACTTAAGAGGACTTGCGCCAAGTGAAAGAGTGGAACTCATTATTGAGAATTGTGCACATCCAATGTATCGTGATCAGCTACGAGCTTATTACAAGGAAGCAAAAACAAGAGGCGGACAAACTCCTCATATTTTAGAGAAAGCTTTTTCTTGGCATACGAATTATGCTAAAAATGGAACGATGCTCGAAGCAGTAGTAGAAACTGTATAGGTGTGTATCGTAAGAAATAGAAAAACGAAAGACTGAGTTTGAAGATGAAATTTAGAAAAAGAGAACGCCAATTTTCAGAGATGGCGTTCTTTTTCTTTAAAAAAATTGTTACAAACCGTACTGATTATAATAAAGATTTATAAAAGTAATCTCTAATTTATAAAAATAAAAGGTTTTTTGAAGTGCTTTCCGAATCAATTTAGTAGTTTACATATCGAAGGTGGGGAGAAAGAATCATGAAGATAAGAGAAGCGTTATTTAGTGAAGCAAATGAATTAAGTGAACTCGCACTACATTCAAAAGCAACGTGGAATTATAGCGAAGAATTCATACTTGCTTGTAAGGAAGATTTAACAATTACAGAAGAGTATATAAATAATAATTTTGTATATGTTTTAGAAAATGATAATACGAAGATTGGTTTTTTCTCATTTTTACGCAATGATAAAGCTCTCGATTTCCTATACATTCATCCTCGTTACAAAGGGAAGGGCTACGGGAAAAAACTTTGGGAGTTTGTAATAGAAAAAGCAAATGAACTAGGGTTAAAAAGTTTTACGATTGATAGTGATCCAAATGCAAAAGGATATTACTTGAAAATGGGAGCAGAGTTAATAGGAGAGACACCATCCACTGTTTTTAAGGGTCGTTTACTGCCTCTTTTGAAATATGATGTGTAAAACTATTAATAGCAGGAGAAGATGAGAATGGATAATGTAAAGAGAAAGCAAATATGTGAAGCACTAATAAGATCGTGGTCGATTGAAACAAGCTCAAAGTGGACAATTGAGAATCCAGCAAAGGGACAATGTGGTGTTACAGCTCTAGTCGCTCAAGACATATACGGAGGAGAGATTAAAAAGACAAAAGTAAGAGAGGCGTGGCACTTTTATAACTGTATAGATGGTCAGCGCTTTGATTTTACAGAGGCTCAATTTAATGAAAAACTGAATTATACGGATGTAGAATCAAAGCGAGAAGAAGCATTTGCAGATACAAATGAAAAACAATATAGCATTTTGAAGAAAAAGATAACGAAAGAATTCAAATTATCTTTTGACTCTTAATCTTTAATAAGTTACTATAATGGTGGTAACTTATTAAAGGGAACTTCATAGAGTTGAAAGGGGAAATACTTTTGAAAACAACTTATGTAAACGCTACAATCGTAACGATGAATGAACAAAATGAAGTGATAGAAAATGGATATATCATTGTAGAAAATGATCAAATTATAGATGTAAATAGCGGGGAATTTGCTAATAATTTTGAAGTAGATGAAGTAATTGACATGAAAGGAAAGTGGGTTTTACCAGGGCTTGTAAATACACATACACACGTTGTAATGAGTCTCTTAAGAGGTATTGGCGACGATATGTTATTACAGCCGTGGCTTGAGACGAGAATTTGGCCACTTGAAAGTCAATTTACTCCAGAGCTTGCGGTCGCTAGTACGGAATTAGGATTACTTGAAATGGTGAAAAGTGGTACAACAGCATTCTCTGATATGTTTAATCCAATTGGAGTAGATCAAGATGCAATTATGGAAACGGTATCAAAGAGCGGAATGCGAGCTGCTGTTTCAAGAACTTTATTTAGCTTTGGAACGAAAGAAGATGAAAAGAAAGCAATTGAAGAAGCTGAGAAATATGTGAAGCGTTACTATAACGAAAGTGGTATGTTAACTACGATGGTTGCACCACATAGTCCATATACATGCAGTACAGAACTGTTAGAAGAGTGTGCACGTATTGCAGTAGAAAATCAAACGATGGTTCATATTCACCTTTCGGAAACAGAGCGTGAAGTACGTGATATTGAAGCACAATATGGAAAACGTCCAGTAGAGTATGCGGCAAGTTGCGGGTTGTTTAAACGACCAACAGTTATTGCACACGGTGTAGTATTAAATGAAGATGAGCGTGCATTTTTAGCAGAAAATGATGTTCGAGTAGCTCATAATCCGAATAGTAATTTAAAACTAGGATCTGGTATAGCGAATGTAAAAGCGATGCTAGAAGCAGGAATGAAAGTAGGAATTGCAACAGATAGTGTGGCATCTAACAACAATTTAGATATGTTTGAAGAAATGCGCATAGCAACATTATTACAAAAAGGTATTCACCAAGACGCAACAGCGTTACCGGTTGAAACAGCCCTTTCACTTGCGACTAAAGGAGCTGCTGAAGTAATCGGTATGAAACAAACAGGATCACTTGAGGTTGGAAAGTGTGCTGATTTTATTACGATTGACCCATCTAATAAGCCGCATTTACAACCAGCGGATGAAGTGTTATCACACCTTGTATATGCTGCAAGTGGAAAAGATATAAGCGATGTAATTATTAACGGAAAACGTGTCGTTTGGAATGGCGAATGTAAAACGTTAGATGAAGAGCGTATTATATTTGAAGCAAGTCGATATAAACGAGGTTTGCAAAGATAGGTATTTTTAGGATGTGGAGAAAGTCTTCTCCACATCCTGTTTTTGTGTGTGAACTTTTTTTATGTGTCGACATTGATAAAAAGAGGGAAAGGATAGATTTTTTATCAGTGTTGATTAATAAAACAGAAGAGAATGATTTAGATAAAATCACTAGTTTCAAAAAACCCTTTACGTAATAATGATTATATGAAGTATTTTGATGCTACTTATTTTTTGTCTCGTTGACCCATTTAATAATGTCCTGGATGACGTACTCAGGAACATTAGCAGGGATTTCATATTCACTAGGAAGACTTAATTCCCCATCACCCTCCGTGAAGAAATGATTCAATTTTGGGTATTCATTGAACTGAACATTCCTGCGGTTTGAAAGCCCTTCCTGCCATTTTGTATATTCATTTTTTACTGTTACTTGATAATCGCGTGCTCCTTGCAGAATCAGTAAAGGCTCTTTTCGTGATCTTGCCTCTTCAACTGGACGCCACCTAGAAACATCATACATAAAATGAGGCGACCCAAAATTGTAGCCAGATGGAGGATGGTCAGGATTGAAAGTAGGATCTTGGATAAAAGCGACCTGTCTTTTTAGTTCATCGATTACTTCCTTTGGTGCCCCTAGGTATTGATTCTGATCAATGGCAATGTCAGTCAATGGGCGTGCAGGTGGTGCGAGTAAGATACTTCCTCTAACAAGTGAGGAAGGTGATTTGCTTAGTATACGCGGCATTGCGCCAGCTCCTAGACTATGTCCAAGAATGAAAATGTTATTTGGATCAATGCCTTCCTGCTGCGCTGCTGATTTTGCTGCATGTATGGCATCATCTGTAGTATCACGGTCTAACGTAACAGGTTCTGCACTCATCTTTAATGTGTGTGCTAAGGTGCGTTTTTCATAGCGCAACACTGCAATTCCGTTGGATGAAAGGCCCACCGCAAGGTCTCGTAAGATTTTTGTTCCCAGATATGTACTATCGCGATCATGGATGCCAGCACCATGAACAAGAACAACTACGGGTACCTTTTCACCAGGCTTATGTTTTGGAACTGTTAATGAGGCTGGTAACGGATAGGTAGAATTTCCAATGACGATTTCACGTTCTTGATAGGAAGCAGGTTGATCATATCTAGGATGCGGGATAATATAAGATTCCGGAGGCGTCCTTACCCCAACTTCATCTACTTTCCCGCCAGGTGTGAATTTAAGGAGTAATGGTATGGTAGTTCCTTCAATAGTTCCTGAAATTTCCACCGTCTGATGGACCAGGTTTCGTTCTTTTATCAAGGGGGGTTCCATGCTTTTTATCCCGCTCCAGCCACTTTGTATCCACCAGTTTTGTAATGTGTTTGCTGTAAACTTGGATTGAAAAGCAGCAGACGTTAACTGAAGTGCCTCTGCATACTTACCTTGCTGGAGATATTCAAGAAATAATGATGTACGCTCTGTTAAAGAGACTCGTTTCTTTTCTACAGGTTGTTTCTCACGTGTATCTGCGTGAATAGCTGTTGTTGTAAGCGGAAAAGATGAAATACCTAAAGAAAAGAGTAGGGTAAAGGAAAGTACTGATTTTTGTATTTTCTTTTTTTTATTCATGTTTTAACCTCCAATATGTGATGGTAAAAAACAGGTATGATAATTAAGGTTCTGTTGTAAAAACGTCTAAACCATTGATATGTTCATCTAAAACCAACAGTTCTGGTTTTGTCGTAATCGCTCTAGCAACTCCTAATCTCTCTTTCTTCCTTCGCATTATATTTTGACTATACGAAACAAAGTTCTCGTTTTTCTTACTTGATTCTTACAAAATCCTTAAGTGTATAACTTGACCTGGATTCCAAAAAACAAAACGGCATTGCTGAATGGAGATACGAAGATATCCCAACCAAACTGTACCCTATACGCCTATTAAGTTAATTATGGGGGGATTTATATGAAACAGAAGAAAAGTTAAAGCAAAAAGGGAGGTATACAATAGGAGATTTGTTATAAATACTTGAGCTTACAGCGCAGATTATACATTCAATCTTTAGCTATCCTTTTTAGACAGGTAGCTTTTTTCTTGAACGAATAAATATTCAAAAGAATGTCGCATCTTTCTGTTAGTATTTCTGCTATAATATATTACGCTTTATAATATTTTATATTTAAGGAGAACAATTCATGAAGCTAAAAAAGAGCCATTTAATGGTAATGGCACTTGTTACATCTTTATTATTAACAGCTTGTAATAATAAGGAAAATAAAAGTGATGCAGAGGCAAAAAAACAAGTATTAAATGTAACAGTATCAGAAGAAATTCCTTCTCTTGATACTGCGAAAACGATGGATGGTACGTCAGCGCACGTTATGCAAAACATATTTGAAGGGTTGTATGTATTAGATGATCAAGATCAGCCTATTCCAGCGGTAGCAAAATCGTTTAAAAGAAGTGAAGATGGTAAAAAATATACATTTGATTTGCGTAAAGATGCAAAATGGTCAAATGGTGACAATGTAACAGCAAATGATTTTATGTTTGCATGGAAACGTGCAATTACCCCTGAAACAGCGTCTCAATATGCGTCCATGCTCTTTTATGTGAAAAATGCGAAAGAGATCAATAAGGGAACGATGCCTCTTGATGAACTTGGGGTTACGGTTATAAATGATTATAAGTTAGAGGTTGAACTAGAACAGCCAATTCCTTATTTTTTACAGTTGTTAGCACTACCTATATACTTACCACAGCATGAATCATTTCTGAAAGAACAAGGAAAGAATTATGCATTGGAATCTAGTAATCTCATATATAATGGCCCATTTGTATTAGAAAAATGGAAGCATGAACAAGAGTTTCAACTAAAGAAGAATGCTACATATTGGGATCAAAAGAAAGTGAAATTAGATGAAATAAATTTTCAAATTGTAAAAGATACAATGACGGCTGTTAATTTATACGAAGCTGGTAATTTGGACCGGGTGCCTATTAATTCTCAATTTGTAGACAAGTATAAAGGGAATAAGGAATTACATATGTCGAGTGATCCTGGAATTGCTATGCTACGTTTTAATGAAAAAAATAATGCATTAGCAAATAAAAAGGTACGTCAATCTATTTCATTAGCGTTAAATAAAGAGGACTTCGTTGCTCACTTTATTAATAACGGGGCAAAATCTGCAAGCGGACTTGTACCAGTTGGTCATGTAAATGAAGAGACTGGTAAAGATTTTAGAAAAGAAAACGGAGATCTTTCTTCATACGATTTACAAAATGCGAAAAAGATTTGGGAAGAAGCGAAAAAAGAACTTGGAGTAGAGCAAGTAAACTTCGAGTTTTTAACATTTGAACAAGATAATGCAAAACGTATGGCAGAATATATAAAAGGTGATTTAGAAAAGAATTTGCATGGATTAACGATACAAATTAAACAACAGCCATTTAAGCAAAAATTACAGTTAGAACAAACAGGTGATTACGATATAACTATGGCAAATTGGGGACCTGACTATAAAGACCCAATTAGTTATTTAGAGCTATTTACGACGGGTAATCAGAATAATAAAATGAATTACTCTAATTCTCGTTTCGATGAATTAATAAAGAAAGCGAAAACTGATTTTGTACTAGAACCAGAGAAGCGATGGGGAGCATTGCTAGAAGCTGAGCAGATATTATTAGAAGATGCAGCTGTAGCACCGCTGTATCATATTGGTTCAGCATATGTACAAAAGGATTACGTAAAGGGAATTGAAAAGCATCAATTTGGTGGTGTTTATACTTATAAGAATGCTTATATCGCTAATGAATAAATACAAAAAACCTTACTTTTTAAAAGTAAGGTTTTTTACAGAGGGGCAGGGAAATCCTTTGGTAGTGTTCCCGGTATATAAAGAAGATAAATGCAAAATTGTAGGTACGTATTCATAAGAAGTTACTTGAATATGGTTGCTATTCTTTATAGGGTTTTAATATCGGAAGAAGAATAGAAATATAGCATACATGGAATAAGGGAATGCAGTACAAATCAGCATACAAGCATTCTCTTGCTGTAACTATGTTTGTTTTTAATTATATAAAAAAAATATTAGATTATATATTTTGTCCTTGGTATACTTAAAAGGTAATTTGGAGTATTAAGATGAATTGATAGAGAAGTTTGTTTGTAATTATTTGAGTATTATAAAAAATAATGGGAGCTTAAGTGTTCGATTGGAACGGGGCTTTTTCTATATGAATTAATTGGTATGTATAATACTTGGAGGGATATTAATTTGGGGATATCGGTGATTTGGTTTAGAAGTTAATGTTAAGGAATAAAGGGGAAAATTAGTATGAATAAGAAAGTGAAAAATTTAAAATATTTTATGGTTATATTAGCTTGCATTGCAATTTTTGGGACAGTTTTACCTAATGCATTAGATCCAAATGAATCATTAGCAGGGAAAATTTCAATTGCAACTTTCGGTACAATTGGAGCTTGTTTACTATTCTCTATAACTTATTTTATTGTAAAAAAAGCTATTTTAAGAGGTGGGAAATAAGATGGGACAAAATTTAGAGTTAGAATTACTTCCAATAGGATCTGTTGTAATGTTTAAAGATTGGGAACATCCATTAATGGTTTAAGGAAGAAGACGGATGGATTCTGAAACAAAAAAACATGGGATTATGTATGTTGTTATTCCCCTCGTGGTAATATTTCTTCAGAGTGCAATTTCTTTTTGAATTATGAAGATATTTCTAGTGTGTTACATCTTGGTTTTATTAATGAAACAGAATTAGAGTTTCAAAAATTATTTAAAAAAGAAATTGAAGAAAAGCAGCGATTCTTTTAAGATGTTGGTATTTTTGAAATAGTTAAAGAATGAATCTTAATTCATATACATAAAAAAGGAGAATTTCTATGAAATCACTACGTGTATTTATGATCCTCACTCTTGTTGTATTGTTAAGCGCGTGCAATACAGCAACACAAGTTACAAAGGTTCAAAAAAATGGCGAAACGACTTTGAAAATTGGTTCCCTGCAAGGGTATTACGATGTACAAACGCTTAAAGCTGAAAAAGGAAATGTGGAAATCCCTTATGAAGCAGCCGTTGAAGAAGGTACGATTTTATTGCAAGTTACAAAAGGTGATAAGGTTATTTATGAAGAAGAAGTCACTTCTCAAAAAGAAGGCTTGCTTTCTTTTGAAGCGCCAAAATCCGGATCATATGATTTAATTGTACGCGTGAAGGGTGAAAAAGAGAAAGCAAAAGAAATTCAAGTACATACTAAGCTATGAAAAAACGGCAAGTGGAGTGCACCCGCTTGCCGTTTCAATTTTCAGTGGATTCTGTTACAACATACGTTTATCAATTTAAGAAGTGATCCTCCGAAATTCCTAATGAAGATAAAATAAGAGATAAACAAAAGAATGTGTTACAACCTTGGCATGTTAGTAACGAAATTGATAACTCTCTTTTACATAATAAAAAGACTGGGTTTGATGCATTTGTATTTGAAAGAGGTGTAGATGGTAAAAAGCAAGTAGTAGCATTTAGGGGGAGGGACATAAGGTGACGCTCTTTTTGGAGAAGGTGTCTCAGAACTAACTACAGATATTGATTATATATGGGGGTAAATAAGTTGAAAAACATTGAAGTTCTAAATACATACATTAAAGGGATTTCTGATGCTCTCCCTACGTGGTTAAAGCATCTAATCGAGGCAGAGGAGATACATCAAAACTATGAGAATGTACAAGTACTTGGTGCATTAAAAACAGATGCGGTGTTGTACTATGTACACCGTACGCTGCAAGTGTTAGATGGGTTGCCTTTAGATGAAGAAGCGTATCGTATTATTGAAAGGGTACTAACGTATAGTGAGCTTGCAAAGGTAGGATCTTTAAAACAGCGGGAGCAATGGAAGAAAAGCGGGATTAATCTATTGGTACATAACGAGGGTTCTGCTGATATCTTTAGTGATATTCAGTTTAACGAACGTATAGAGACAAATTTAAACTCTACTGAGTATTTGTTTGTTCGAGATTTAATTAGAACACATGGATTAATCGGGCAGTATATACGCGGGGAGGCTCGTTTGGGCTCTCATGTTGATTTGATTAACACGTATAAAGAAGAGTACGGGGACGTTAGGTTAAAAGATATTCTATACTATCTTAACCAATGTATTATTGAGGGCGTATCAAAATCCTTGTGGAGTGAAGTAAAGAACGATGTGAAGATTACAATTGATGGTCTATTTGATGGTTATGTGGAGCCATTTACTTCTCGTATACATAGACTCACGCCAAAACATAAGGAGTCAGCATTTGAAAAAGATATAATTATGGGGAGCGAGAAGGGTGACGTTCAAACATTCTTATCCGATAAGGATTTGTGGTATGTAGAACCGTCTATGCATGCTCTTAGCTTTGAGGATATTTGGACAGTTTTTGTTATGTTAAAGAACGAGATAGGCACTAGAAAGGTTCAGCATATACATTTCGAGAAATTGATGCAGCAGTTGCACTATGATTTCAAAGGCGAGAAAAAGGACAATGTGTATCGTAAGCGGGTTATTGAGAAGTATCTACGGGAGTACCGTGAGAACGAGAAGCCGAATACAACACATGTTTCTTTTGAGGTTAAAGTCGATGAAGATATGAAGACTGCGTATGTGTCGTTTCAGTTTTCTGCTGTAGGTGAGGCTTTAATTACCTTCTGTGTAGAGGCAGAAAAGATAGATATGATGCATGCTCGGGCAAATGTGCTGCTGTTTGATTTCTTCGGATTACGTAAGGATGCATATGATAGATTCCATAACGAAGAAGTGTATCTGGGACATATGAATAGCTCAGCTGATGATAAACGAATTATTCTTGATTATATAAAGGGAGATACGATTGTAGATGTCGGAGCCGGTGGTGGTGTCATGTTAGACATGATCGAAGAAGAGAACGAGGATAAACGAATCTACGGTATCGATATTTCCGAAAACGTGATTGATACGTTGAAAAAGAAGAAGCAGAACGAGGGGCGTTCTTGGGACGTCATTAAAGGGGATGCAATCAACTTAAGCAGCTCGTTTGAAAAAGAATCGGTTGATACGATTGTATATTCTTCTATCCTTCATGAGCTGTTCTCTTATATCGAGTATGAAGGTAAGAAATTCAATCATGAAGTAATTAAAAAAGGGTTGCAGAGTGCCTATGAGGTGTTAAAGCCAGGAGGTCGTATTATCATTCGTGATGGCATCATGACCGAAGATAAAAGGTTAATGCGGGTGATTCATTTTAAAGATGCAGGCGGAATGAAGTTCTTAGAGCAGTATGTCCAAGAATTTAAGGGGCGTATAATCCATTATGAGGTACTTGCAGACAATACAGTCAAAATGCCTGTTAATGATGCAATGGAGTTTTTATATACGTATACTTGGGGCGAGGACTCCTTCGTTCATGAAGTGCAGGAGCAGTTTGGAATCTTTACACCAAACGACTATAAGGATTTCGTAAAGGGGATTTTTGGAGATAAAGTAAACATTGTTCAAGCTATGAACTATTTGCAGGATGGATATACAAATCATCTTAGCGAGAAAATCGATTTTACAGATGAGTCTGGGAATGCAGTTGCGCTGCCAGATAGTACGTTCTTTATGGTTTTAGAAAAGAGGTAATGCTGTTGAAAACCTTTAAAAATACAATTTTAAAAAACTTAATTTAAATTTGATGTGTTGAAGAAAGCCGCGATGTTTATAAAAAGTTGTATAGTTTTATCCCCTTTAGATAATTTAGTCTAAAGGGGTATTTATATTGAAAAAAAGAGATTCTGTAATTGTTGAAGAGGAAGGTAGAGACATTAGATCAACAACAGGGCAGGAAGAGTATGATATGTGATGCATCTCACACCATAAATACATATATAACTTTACAATTAGAATATCAATTGATGGGGGGGTTAATCTTGATGAATCGTGATTTTAATAAAAATCCATTTATTGTAATATGGGAGTTGACAAGAGCATGTCAATTAAAATGTCTGCATTGTCGTGCAGAAGCACAGTATCATCGTCATCCTCTAGAGCTAACATTCGGAGAAGGAAAAAAACTAATCGATGATATATATGAAATGGAAAATCCAATGCTTGTATTTACTGGTGGAGATCCATTAATGCGTCCAGATGTATATGATATTGCGGAATATGCAGTGAAAAAAGGTGTTCGAGTATCTATGACGCCAAGCGCTACTCCGAACGTTACGAAAGAAACGATTCAAAAAGCAAAAGAAGTAGGACTTGCTAGATGGGCATTTAGTTTAGATGGACCAACAGCTGAAATACACGATCATTTTAGAGGGACAGAAGGCTCATTTCAATTAACGATGAATGCGATTCGTTATTTGCATGAATTA
The DNA here is from genome assembly GCF_037120585.1 of Bacillus sp. CCNWLW194. Classification (NCBI taxonomy): domain Bacteria; kingdom Bacillati; phylum Bacillota; class Bacilli; order Caryophanales; family Bacillaceae; genus Bacillus; species Bacillus sp. CCNWLW194. The sequence goes on from NZ_JBBBBL010000021.1 coordinate 73,165, forward strand.
AAAATTCCTATTCAAATTAATACTGTTGTTTCTAATTATAATGTGGATGTACTTGAAGAGATGGCAATGTTAATAGAAGAATTAGAATGTGTACTTTGGAGTATATTTTTCTTAGTTCCAACAGGGCGAGGTAAGGAAAAAGATATGATTTCACCAGCCCAACATGAAAGGGTATTCCATTGGCTATATCAGCTTAGTAAAAAGGTTTCTTTTGATATTAAAACAACAGCTGGTCAGCACTATAGACGTGTTGTGATTCAAGAAAAAATGAAAGAACATAAAAAGGAAAATCAGGTCATTCAATATCAGGATGTATTGATGAATGGGACGACTGGGCGAGTTGATGGGCTTGGGCGTGCTCCAAAAGGGGTGAATGATGGAAACGGTTTTGTATTTATTTCTCATATTGGAGATGTATATCCAAGTGGGTTATTGCCGATTAAAACCGGGAATATCAGAACAACATCGCTAGCTGAAATCTATCGAAACTCCCCTGTTTTTCAAAATATTCGTAATCCTGACAAGTATAAGGGGAAGTGTGGTGTTTGTGAGTTTCGATATGTTTGTGGGGGATCTCGTTCTAGAGCATATGCAATGACGGGGGATTACATGGAAAGCGAACCTTTCTGTGTATACATTCCAAAAGCATTGCGAAAACAGAAAAAGAACGTAAAAAAGGGACATGAGTAAGAGCTTGCCCATATCCCTTTTTTAATGTCTTATAATGTATAGTACTTCGCATCCTTCATTAAAAATTTACTACCTATATCTGTTGTTCTGAAACAAGTTTTTTACACATGAATTCTATTAAACCGATTTTAATAAAGAATAATAATTCGTGTCATAGGGGATATCATCTTGATACATATAATTTTTTAGAACTCCTTCTTTTTCAAAACCTAATTTTAATAGAACTTTATTGGAAGCCTCATTTTCAAGAAATACAATGGCCCCGATACGCTTTAAATGAATGGTATGGAAACCGTATGATATAACCTCAGAAACAGCTTCAGTCGCATATCCTTTTCCCCAGTATTCAGGGAAAAAGGCATAACTTAAATTAGCTCGTTTATGCTCGGAAGACCAATCATGAAATCCGATTGTTCCAATGAGTTCTTTCTTATCTTTTAATTCGATTCCCCACTTTATACCGCTCCTTGCATGGTAACTCAACTTAAAGTTATGAATGACTTGTTTCACTTGATCAACATCCTGTAATGGTTTTTGGCCATAGTAGCGCAGTACATCAGTATTAGAAAAGCATTGTAGTATACTCGGTGCATCTTCTTCGGTAAGTTCTCGTAAAATGAGTCGGTCGGTTTTCAATATAGGAAACATACTTTCACTCCATTTCTTCTGAAACTAGAATGTGTTGTTATTATATAATTTAGTCTGAAAATAAAGATTATTCAAGAGGGAAGTATGGTTTTGATATATGATAAAATTGATTGTGGAATAAATTACAAAAAGAGGTTTACATATGGAGACATACTCAATTTTAATTGTAGATGATAATAAAGATATTGTTCGATTTGTTCATGTGAATTTAATGCAAGAAGGTTTTAAAGTTTTTAGTGCTTATAACGGAGAAGAGGCTTTAGAAATAATAAATAATAACAGAATTCAACTTGCTATTTTGGATATTATGATGCCACAAATGGATGGAATAGAATTGTGTAGAAGGATTAGAGAGAAACATAGTTTACCAATTATGTTTTTAAGTGCAAAATCATCGGACGTGGATAAGGTAATAGGATTTAGTACTGGAGCAGATGATTATATTGTGAAGCCATTCAGTACAATTGAATTTATAGCGAGGGTGAAAGCTCAATTAAGAAGGTATACATATTTCAATCAAAATGCTGTCCAAGAAATAGAAAAGAAAATAAACATTAGAGGGTTAGAAATAGATGAAGTGTCTAGAACAGTAATGTTATATGGAGAAACAATCAATCTTACGAAAACTGAATATGATATTTTATACTTAATGGCAGCTGCAAAGAATCGTGTGTTTACTATTGAAGAAATATATGAGAGTGTTTGGAAAGAAAGAGCCTATGAAAGTAATAATACAGTAATGGTTCATATCGCAAGATTGAGAAATAAAATTGAAGAGAATCCAAAAGAACCGAAGTTTATTCAAAATGTTTGGGGAGTCGGATATAAAATTGAAGATTAAATCATTACAAGGCATTAGAGCTAAATTTTTTATTGCATTCATATGTAGCATCTTGTTAGCAACTGTAAGCATAATAGCGTTTCAAATGTTAATTGGAAATATATATAGTCATGTTACTGCGTTAGAGGAAAAGTATTCATTTTTATATTTTATAGTTTTTTTGATTTTTACTACGACATATTTTGCATGTATGACAAAAACAATGATGAAAAGATTATCTGAAATTAATAGGAATGTGAAGGAAATAAGTAATGGTAATTTTGAAATACATATACCTATTTCAAAACATGACGAGATTGGTGAATTAGCGACGAATGTTAATAGAATGGTGAAAAGTTTAAAAGAGGCTATCGAGAATGAAAAAAAATCACAGGAAATGAAAAATGAAATGATTAGTAATATTTCTCATGATTTACGAACTCCTGTAACATCTCTAATCGGTTACGTGGACCTGTTAGGAAATCAGCTTCATTCAAATAGAGAAGAATGTGAACAGTATGTAAGTATATTAAAGCGAAAGAGTTATGAATTAAAAAATCAAGTAGATGATTTATTAGAATATTGTCAAATAAATTATAGAGAGATTGAATTACATAAAAGTGTAGCAAATATGAAAGCTTTTATTGAACAAATTATGATTGATTTTGTGCCACAACTAGATGATGCTGATATGAGCTTTTGTATTAAGGGTGATAAGGAGTTACATGTGGAAATGGATGTAGCGCTTATGGTGAGGTTATTCGAAAATGTAATTAGTAATAGTATTATGTACGGGAAAGACGGAAAGGAGATTCTTATTCAAGTTTCTAAAAGAGATATGAATGTTGAAATAGAAATTAAAAACTTTGGACAATGTATTCCGAATGAGAACCTTCCTTACGTTTTTGAGAAGTTTTATCGGGGTGAAAAATCACGTAGTTCTCATACTGGTGGAAAAGGAATGGGACTTGCAATTGCGAGAAGTATAGCAGAACTTCATAAAGGAGATATCACTGTACGTAGTAACGATAAAGAGACAGTTTTCACTATCGTTTTACCACAGTATAAAGAAATGTAAGAAAGTCGTAAGTATTTCTTTTATATGCCGTAATTTTCACTTCGTATCATGTAGAACAAAGATATGAGAGTAGGGATACAACATGTGGAAGAAATATGTATTAGTAATTGTAGTTGCTTTTTTAATTATAAGTTGGAGTGTAATTTATTTAGCTGATGGTGTTATATCAATCGTTTTTTGGTGGAGTATACAAGCATTTAGCCTAGTATCAATTTTTATTTTAATAGCATCAGTATTACTATTTGTGTGGAAAGGTATTTTCAGAAAGCGAATAGATAGAACGCTACTCTTCATTGTGCTTTTTTCTATAATTGGAGCTTGGCCCTTAGGATGGTTCGCTAACATAGGCGGACTTGCTTACCCAGCTGATGTACAGTCTATGAACCCTAAAATAGTCGTTCGTTTTCCTTTAAATGAACGAGCACTAGTAGGCTGGGGTGGTGATCGGTTAGAAACGAACTATCACGTTATAAAGCCGAATGAACGATGGGCATATGATATTCTCATTCCACCTGCTGAAGTAAAAAGTAATAAGTTAGAGGATTATGGAATATTCGGAGCGAAAGTAATGGCACCAGCTTCTGGGACGGTTGTATCTATTAATAATAATGACCACGATTTAGTTCCTGGATCGGATAATTTTCAGTCGATGGCGGGGAATCACATATATTTACGAGTAGATGAAACAGGGACATTTTTGATTCTTGCCCATTTAAAGGAAGGATCAATTAAAGTGAAGGAAGGACAACATGTAAATGAAGGAGAGGTTCTTGCTCAAGTTGGTAACTCAGGAAGTTCAAGTGAGCCACATTTACATATTCATCATCAAAGGCAGGATCCATCAAAGGTAAGTATGTTTTTTGCGGAAGGATTGCCACTGTATTTTCAAACTGAAAAAGGTACGATGATGCCAGAAAGAGGGACATACATGAGTGGTAAGTAGAAGGAAAGTAATTCAAACAAAAAGGGTATTCCAAATTGAAATTGGAATACCCTTTTTATTAACCCACAAATGTTTGATACAGTAAGAAAATATTTAAAACGATAACAAGTGCAGCAATGATCCAAGCGATAAAGGTAGTTATGCGGTGATTAACGAGTGCACCCATAATTTTTTTACTACTTGTAAACATAATAAGTGGTACTAATGCAAAAGCAATACCGAATGATAGGACGACTTGGCTCATGACTAGAGCGTAAGTTGGATTTACACCAAAAGCGATAATAACTAATGGTGGAATCATTGTAATAAATCGGCGTAAGTATAACGGAATATGCATTCGAATGAATCCTTGCATGATAATGTCACCAGACATTGTACCGACTGAAGAGCTAGATAAACCAGCTGATAAAAGTCCGATTCCAAATAAAGCAGCGGATGCAGGTCCAACTAAGTTGCTAAATTGATTAAAAGCAACATCAAGATCTTCAACATGTAAGCCGTTTTTAAAGAATAGTGCGGCAGCAACAATTAACATACTTGCATTAATTGCTCCAGCGATAACCATTGCGATAATAATATCAATAAACTCAAAGCGGAAAATCTTTTTCTTTTGTTCATCATTTGTTCCGACTACGCGGCGCTGCGTTAAGGCGGAATGTAAATATATTGCATGTGGCATAACTGTCGCGCCTAAAATACCAGCTGCTAATAAGATACTATCCACGCCTTGGAATTTTGGAATGAATAGTCCTGAAAGTAAAGGACTTAATTCCGGTTTTGCATAGAAAACTTGTACACCAAAAGCGATAACAACGATAAAAATCATTCCTGTTATAATAGCTTCTAATGGACGGAAACTTCTGCGTTGAAATTCAAGAATAATAAATGATCCAGCGGCTGTAATTAAAGCGGCTGGTAACATTGGAATCCCGAATAATAAGTACAATCCGAGTGCCGCTCCAATAAATTCAGCTAAATCAGTCGCCATAATAACGAGCTCCCCTTGAATCCATAAACCGATGGAAACAGGTTTCGGGAAGTTTTCTCGAGCAATTTCAGGAAGGTTTCTACCTGTAGCAATTCCTAATTTAGCGGATAAAGTTTGGATTAATACAGCCATTAAATTAGAAGCGAGTATTACCCAGAGTAATAAATACCCATATTGTGATCCAGCAGCAATATTTGTGGCGAAATTGCCAGGATCAATATAAGCAACTGAAGCGATGAAAGCAGGACCTAAGAATGGTAATAGTCTTTTTAAGCCTTTCGTTTGCCCGCTTAATGCTAAATGCGCTGATTGAACAGTTGTACTTTGAGAAGGGACTTGTTCATCTTTTGATATATCTTTATTCATAGTAGTTTTCCCCTTTAAAATGTTAACTTGATGAAATTATTGTATTTATTCTTACTTATTATTTCAATACATTTAAATATAATATGTGTATTTTCATTTGAACATAAATGTTTCCTTAATGCAAATTATATGACTTTGTGCAATCGATGGTGTGAAGATACGAAATCTTTTTGGAAGTTTATGGTTGATGTGTAAGGGGGAAGATAATAAATTAAAGGGCTATTTTTGAAATTTATGTGAACATAAAGCCTATAATACAGCATATTAATTGATGGAAATGAATTTGTATGATATATAATATATTGGGATTACAACATAACCACAGTGTTTTGGTATGTAATCTTGTTTTTTATTTTTGTTAACTGATAGAAAATAGTATAAAGAGAAGAAAATGGGATGCATAAAACTTTGGATACATTTTCTTATTATATATGTTTTGATATGAACGTTAACTTATACATGATTTTAAAAATTAGATAGGTGGTAGAAATACATTGGCAACTACAAAACCATACAGAGTATTACTATATTACATGTACACAACAATTGAAAATCCTGAAGAATTTGCGGCAGAGCATTTAGCATTTTGTAATTCACTTGAATTAAAAGGAAGAATCCTTGTAGCTAAAGAAGGAATTAACGGAACTTGTTCTGGTACTGTAGAGCAAACAGAGAAATACATGGAAGCAATGAACAACGATCCACGTTTTGACGGTATCGTATTTAAAATAGATGAAGAAGAAGGGCACGCATTCAAGAAAATGCACGTACGTCCTCGTCCAGAGTTAGTTACACTTCGTCTAGAAGATGACATTAACCCACACGAAATAACTGGGAAGTATTTAGAGCCAAAAGATTTTTATGAAGCAATGAAACAAGAAGATACAGTTATCATTGATGCACGAAATGATTATGAGTTTGATTTAGGACACTTCAAAGGTGCGATCAAACCAGATATCGAATCATTCCGTGAATTACCAGACTGGATTAGAGAAAACAAAGAAACACTTGAAGGTAAAAAGATTTTAACGTACTGTACAGGTGGAATTCGTTGTGAGAAGTTTTCTGGTTGGTTAGTTCGAGAAGGCTATGAAGATGTAAGTCAGCTTCATGGCGGAATTGTAACATACGGAAAAGACCCAGAAGTACAAGGTGAGCTTTGGGATGGACAATGTTACGTGTTCGATGAGCGTATCGCTGTACCAGTAAACCAAAAAGAACATGTTATTGTTGGTAAAGACCACTTTACAGGTGAACCTTGTGAGCGCTATGTAAACTGTTCAAATCCAGAATGTAACAAGAAAATTTTATGTTCTGAAGAAAACGAAGCGAAATATTTACGTGCATGTTCTCATGAATGCCGTGTAAGCCCACGTAACCGCTACGTAATACAACATGAATTAACTGAAGAACAAGTAGCTGCTGCGTTAGAACAAATCGAAGCAGGAAAGTAAGTCGAATGAGTATAGCAAAACGAGAAGAAGTTACTCCAAAGTTCATTTTGGAGTAACTTCTTCTTTTTGTCAGTTTTTGTCGGTAAGTCGATATGTTCGAAAAATCGCTGATATATTTCGAGTTTTGCTGATATATTTCGAGTTTCGCTGATATATTTGAAAAATCGCTGGTAAAAATTTCATGTACTGAAGCGCGCTACAGATGGATAATTTGAAAATAAACTTTTTTAATTCTCATCATCTTTCTCTTTCACAGCAGATAACACTGTTTGTTTGACCCATGCTTTTCTTCTTCTATGCTGTACCCCCCATTGATATAACCCTTGTGCACCTAAAATAAGTGAAATGACTATACCGCTAATTGCTATTAAAAGAGCGAAAAATTCAAGGGGCGAAGATATTTTGTTTGAATCGGTGTTTCTTAAAAGATCAATCATAGTAAATCCTAACATTTGGCCTACTACAGAGTAGAGGGTTAAAATTAATAACAAAAGGCTATCTTTTTTTGAAGCGACATTTTCTTGATATTTAAACAAACTATCAAGATTTTGTTTTGCGTTCGAGTATAAAATTTCGATGTTAAAAAGTTTTCTTAAGCGAAAGAAAATATCTTCACTCTGTGATTGGGATACTAGCTCTAAAGAAAAGTAATTCGCTGTAAATGAATTGATTGAATAAATTAATTTCTCTATTTCATTTGTATCTTGTTCAATGTTTAGTTCAGCATAAGCGTTTGCCATTTTTAATAAAACGATTTTATGAAATAGATTTAATAACAAAGCGTAATAAAATTCCCCGTACATTTGACTGGCAAGTTTAGTAATTTCGTGTTCTCCCTCATTTGTTACACATGTGAAAATATGTTCTTCCATTATGAAATAGCGATTGGGTGCCCATCTCTGGTAAGCGTGTTGTTTTAAATAATCATGAATATAAGGAAGATTATTTGCACTCACATATGCTCTACCATCACTTGTTAACCCGGAAAGACTGGAAGTACGATAAACATCCACTTCATTAAGTTCCATATCTTCTTTTATAGATAATAATGTTTGAACGTACATTCTTTGGTCTTCAAAGAATGGAAAGGTTTGAAAGTAAGAGCTTCTTAATCTCTTCTTCTCAAAGAAGTCTGTTACGCCATGAAATAAATAACCGAAAATGAACCTTTCCACTTGGGAATATCTTTTTCCATTACACTCAATACAAATCGTTTCGTTTGTATCATTTTTAGTTTCAAGTACACGGAAGCGGGCGGCAAATTCGATTGCTTCTGATAATGACATTTTTGGAGCTGTTTCTACTTCTGTCCGAATGGTTAAGAAGCCAAGTTCATAAGGACAAAGTGTTATGTCAATAGAATGAATCTTGAATGGAACAGAAATAAGATTTGTTATTAAATATCCATTTGAATTAAGGTCTTTAGAATAGCGCTGTAATCCTTTTTGATGCGCTGAATGAGGAAATAGAATTTTATTTGTAAATGAAAGATAGTATGCTTCCATATTTTGATGTGAAACTTGAAACTTTCCGTAGTATGTATTTTCATTTTCAAGATGATCGAGTCGAAAAGGGCGAAAATCATTTTTCTGTAAGAAAGGGAACATATTTTGTTCATATCCAGTTTTAAAAGAAAACGGGAATATAAATTGAAATATAGCTGTTGTTACATCTTTTTCCTCGATTGTTTGTATTGCCTCCATTTACATTGTTTCCTTTCCATATGTGCTATAAAAACAACATGCCCAAATTCATTTGAAAATAACCACTGTTTTATACTATATAAAGAATGAAAATTCAGCTTATTTAGTAGGGGACATGTATAATGTTATGTATACTAAAAGGTATAAGATTATATTTTGAAAAGGGGGATGTTGTATGCGTATTTTAGTACTAGGAGCTGGTGGCGTCGGAGGCTTTTTTGGTGGCCGATTAGTTGAAAAGGGAGAAGATGTTACGTTTCTTGTTCGTAGTAAACGGAAAAAACAATTAGAGGAAGGAGGACTTGTAATCCGAAGTATGAACGGGGATTTTTCCTTCCAACCGAAATTAATAACGAAAGAAGATAGAACTTCTCCATTTGATGTTATTTTATTTTCAACAAAAGCGTATCACTTAAACGAGGCAATTCAAGATTTGAAGCTGTTTGTAGGTAAAAATACTGTAATCATTCCATTGTTAAATGGTATCGCTCATTTATCATTATTACAAAAAGAATTCGGCGAGGAAAAAGTAATTGGCGGTTTATGCTTTATCGAGACGACGTTAAACGATCAAGGAGAAATTGTACAAACTAGCGCTGCCAACAGACTTGTATTTGGAGAAATTAAGTCTCAAGATCCAGAGAGAATAAAGCATATTTCTAAAGCATTTGCAGATACGAAATCTAGTTTTGTTTTAAGTGAAAATATTACGCAAGATATGTGGCATAAATATTTATTTATTACTGTAATGTCAGGTGTGACAACATTAATGCGTGCACCAATAGGACCAATCCGTGAAAGTGAAGGTGGACGTGATTTTATCCGAAGCTTATTTGAAGAATGTGTGCAAATTATGAGATATATTGGGGCACCAGTTAAGGATGAGATTTCCAAGGAACATATGAAAACAATTGATAAAATTTCATATGACATGAAGTCATCGATGCAGCGGGATATGGAAAAAGGTTCGTCTATAGAAGGAAAGCACTTACAAGGATATTTACTAGATGTAGCAGAACAATTTTCTATAGAAGCACCATTATTAGAAGCAGTATATCAAAATTTGAAAGTGTATGAAGAAATGACCTTTAACAGATCAGCAATAGAATTGGATGTATGAAAAAATAAAAAAGAAAGCAATATATAAGTGTATTGCTTTCTTTTTTATGACAATTTATTTATTTCTTTTCGTTCTATCTGTCAAATTTATTTCCTGTTCACGTTTACTGTATAGTTGATTAATTTCATTTGCTAACGCATCTAAATAGGAATCGGAAAAAATAGGCTTCTTTTCTTTAGACATATGGGTCTCCTTTATCGATTTTTTAGTATTCATTATGTATATTTATCGGCGGATTATGCGCAATCATTTTAAATTTTTTCTTTTTCAAAATTTTTGTTTACATTTTGAAAATAAAGGAGTATTATAATCCACAGTTTCAATTTTCTAAATCGCTGAAACCGCATGGTGCGGGGGACCCGTTCTTATGGATTAATACTTAATCCAATGGGGTGAATCCTTGAAAAAGGTAGGGCTACTCATAGGCCCGAATCCGACAGCTAACCTCGTAAGCGTTATATTGAGAAGGAAGGTGGAGCTTGTGCGACAAAAAATATAATGTCTACAAGTCTATTTCGTTATGGCTTGTAGACATTTTTTGTTTTCTGAAGAAATAGTTTATCCGCTGTAACTAGCAGAAAAGTTCGTACAAAATTAATGGAGAGTGGACAGCAGTGGTTTCATCTATTAAAAGATTTTTAATTGGAAGACCGTTAAAATCAACTGAGCTTGGAGAACAAAAGCTCAATAAAACGAAGGCGTTAGCAATTTTGTCTTCTGACGCTTTATCATCGGTTGCTTACGGTCCAGAGCAAATATTAATTGCTTTAGCAGGTCTTGGAGCAATCGCTTATTGGTATTCTATTCCGATAGCTGTTGGGGTATTAGTATTATTGACAGCCCTTATTTTATCTTATCGACAAATTATTTTTGCTTATCCGCATGGCGGGGGCGCGTATGTTGTATCAAAAGAAAATTTAGGGATGAACCCAGGCTTAATTGCTGGAGGATCTTTATTAGTCGATTATATTTTAACGGTTGCGGTAAGTGTGTCTGCTGGTACAGATGCGCTAACATCTGCTTTTCCTAGTTTACATGCACATAATGTAATCATTGCGATTATATTTGTTATATTTATTACTATTTTAAATTTAAGAGGGGTAACGGAATCAGCTTCCGTTTTAGCATATCCTGTTTATTTATTCGTTTTAGCACTATTTATATTAATTGGTGTAGGGATATATAATATTTTAACGGGACACGTTTCACCGACTTTACACACGCCAATTGGAACGCCGGTTGCAGGAATTAGTTTGTTTTTACTGTTACGAGCATTTGCATCGGGTAGTTCGGCTTTAACAGGTGTAGAGGCGATCTCTAACGCAATTCCAAACTTTAAGGATCCTGCACCTAACAATGCAGCGAAAACATTGCTTGCAATGGGAGCATTACTTGCAGTGTTATTTTCAGGGATTGTTTTCTTAGCTTATTATTACGGAATTACTCCAAGTAAAGAAGTAACAGTTGTTTCTCAAATTGCTGAACAAACATTTGGACGTAATTTCATGTACTATTTCATACAAGGTACAACAGCTTTAATATTAATTCTTGCTGCTAACACAGGATATTCTGCATTTCCGTTATTAGCAGTTAACCTTGCAAAAGATAAGTTTATACCGAGAATGTTTACGATTAGAGGAGACCGCCTAGGTTACTCAAACGGTATTATTATACTTGGAATCGCTTCGATTATTTTAATTGTAGCCTTCCAAGGGCAAACAGAACATTTAATCCCGTTATATGCAGTAGGTGTATTTATTCCATTCACACTTTCTCAAACTGGGATGGTATTAAAATGGCTTCGTGAAAAACCAGAAGGATGGGCTTTGAGATTAACGATTAATTTAATCGGTGCAGTTATTAGTTTTATCGTAATGAGCATGTTCTTTTTAACTAAATTTGCACAAGTTTGGTCGATCCTTATTTTCTTACCTGCCATCATCTTCTTGTTCCATCGAATTAAGAAGCATTACGACGCGGTGGGTGATCAATTAAGTTTAAAAACTTGTGAACCACTTGTTCCAATTGAGGGAAATGTAATTGTTGTTCCTGTAGCTGGTATGACTCATGTGGTGGAAAATTCATTGAACTATGCGAAGGCTCTTTCGGCAGATCAAGTTATTGCTGTATATGTTGCTTTTGACAGAGAAGAGGAAAAGAAATTTGAAGAGAAATGGAAGAAGTGGCAACCTGAAGTAAGGCTTGTTACCTTACATTCTCATTATAGAAGTATTATTCAGCCACTAACAAAGTTTATTGATACAGTACAATATAAAGCGAGTGAGTCAAATTACCGGGTTACTGTAGTTATACCACAGTTCATTCCGAAAAAAGGTTGGCATAACATTCTTCATAATCAGTCTAGTTTACTCATTCGTGCGTATTTACTCTATAAAAGAAATGTTGTTATTACGACAGTTCCATATCATTTGAAAAAATAAGAAGGTTTTTAAGGATAGCTTTACGAAAGTGAAGCTATCCTTTTTGTGTATACACTATGCATAATTGCATATGGGTCTGAAAATTATATTAATATATTTTTTGTGTCTATGAATAAGTAGAGGTTTTTGTTGTGATATATGGATATTTCAATTGTAAAAGTGAAGCGGATTATATTTTGAAATAAGGACAGGAAAGCTTGAAAATAAAGGGAATGAAAATACTTCTTTACGATAGATAAATAGCTGTGTTTAAATGACCTTACAGTACAAAACTTATATGAAAACAAAACGGAATTTCATATTTACTTACGTTATTTAGTTTAAAATGAATAATATTTTTATGTAATATATTCACTGTATCAATGTGGAAAATGAGATCCGACAGAAAATTTATGCAGTGTTATTCATACTAAGCATATGTGAAAAGTTATGAAATGTTTTATAACAATAAGTAAGTACTGTGGCAATAAAAATTAGGAGAGATGGTTCGTACGTGAATCGCGGTGAGAACGTTCTCTATTTTAACCATCTCAAACTATGTGCAAGAAAATAGAATAATAAAATGCGATAGTAATAGTTGCTAATACATAGGAGGAGTTAAAGTGAAAAAAACTTTAATTACAGGGTTATTGGTTACAGCAGTATCTACGAGTTGTTTTATTCCTGTAAGCGCTTACGCTAAGGAAGGGCAAACAGAAGTGAAAACAGTATATGCACAAAATGTAATTGCTCCAAATACATTATCCAATTCAATTAGAATGTTAGGATCACAGTCACCACTTATACAAGCATATGGACTAGTTATTTTACAACAGCCAGATATTAAGGTGAATGCGATGAGTAGTTTGACGAATCATCAAAAGTTTGCAAAGGCAAATGTAAGAGAGTGGATTGATGAATATAATCCGAAGCTAATTGACTTAAATCAAGAGATGATGAGATATAGTACTAGATTTAATAGTTATTATAGTAAGCTCTATGAACTAGCAGGAAACATAAATGAAGATGAACAGTCAAAAGCAGATTTTACAAGTGCATATGGAAAATTACAATTGCAAGTACAAAGCATCCAAGAGAGTATGGAGCAAGATTTATTAGAGTTAAATCGATTTAAAACGGTATTAGACAAAGATAGTAGCAACTTATCAATTAAAGCTGATGAAGCAATAAAAACACTGCAAGGATCAAGTGGAGATATTGTGAAATTAAGAGAAGATATTAAAAGAATTCAAGGGGAAATTCAAGCTGAATTAACGACTATTTTGAATAGACCCCAAGAAATTATTAAAGGTTCTATTAATATTGGTAAACAAGTGTTTACAATTACAAATCAAACTGCGCAGACGAAAACAATCGATTTCGTTTCTATCGGTACTTTAAGTAATGAAATTGTAAATGCTGCAGATAGTCAAACGAGAGAAGCAGCTCTTCGCATTCAGCAAAAGCAAAAAGAGCTACTACCACTTATTCAAAAATTATCACAAACTGAAGCCGAGGCGACACAAATTACATTCGTTGAAGATCAAGTAAGTAGCTTTACAGAATTAATTGATCGTCAAATTACAACTTTAGAAGCGTTATTAACGGATTGGAAAGTTTTAAACAACAATATGATCCAAATTCAAAAGAATGTTGAAGAAGGCACGTATACAGACAGTAGTTTACTTCAAAAACATTTCAATCAAATTAAAAAAGTTAGTGATGAAATGAATAAACAAACGAATCAATTTGAAGATTACGTTACAAACGTTGAAGTACATTAAAAATAAGTAACGATATAGGGAGAGAAGAAAAATGACAAAAAAACCTTATAAAGTAATGGCTCTATCAGCACTTATGGCAGTATTTGCAGCAGGAAATATTATGCCGGCCCATACGTATGCAGCTGAAAGTACAGTGAAACAAGCTCCAGTTCACGCGGTAGCAAAAGCTTATAATGACTATGAAGAATATTCATTAGGACCAGAAGGCTTAAAAGATGCAATGGAAAGAACAGGTTCAAACGCATTAGTAATGGATCTGTACGCTTTAACAATTATTAAACAAGGGAATGTTAACTTTGGTAATGTATCGTCTGTTGATGCGGCTTTAAAAGGGAAAGTGATTCAGCACCAGGATACAGCGAGAGGAAATGCGAAGCAATGGTTAGATGTATTAAAGCCACAGCTTATTTCAACGAATCAAAATATCATTAACTACAATACAAAATTCCAAAACTATTATGATACTTTAGTTACTGCGGTAGATGCAAAGGATAAAGCAACTCTTACGAAAGGTTTAACTAGATTATCAAGTAGTATTAATGAAAATAAAGCGCAAGTAGATCAGTTAGTAGAAGACTTGAAGAAATTCAGAAATAAAATGACATCGGATACGCAAAACTTCAAGGGAGATGCGAATCAAATTACATCTATATTAGCTAGTCAAGATGCTGGAATTCCGCTTCTGCAAAATCAAATTACAACGTACAATGAAGCGATTAGTAAATATAATGCAATTATTATCGGTTCATCAGTTGCGACAGCTCTAGGGCCAATTGCAATTATCGGTGGTGCAGTAGTTATTGCTACAGGTGCAGGAACGCCGCTAGGAGTCGCATTAATTGCAGGTGGTGCAGCAGCTGTAGGCGGTGGTACAGCTGGTATCGTATTAGCGAAGAAAGAACTTGATAATGCACAAGCTGAAATTCAAAAAATAACAGGACAAGTTACAACTGCTCAATTAGAAGTAGCTGGGTTAACGAACATTAAAACACAGACTGAGTATTTAACAAATACAATTGATACTGCAATTACAGCGTTGCAAAATATATCAAATCAATGGTATACAATGGGATCAAAATACAATTCTTTACTTCAAAATGTAGAATCAATTAGTCCAAACGACCTTGTTTTCATTAAAGAAGATTTAAACATTGCGAAAGATAGCTGGAAAAACATTAAAGACTATGCAGAAAAGATCTATGCTGAAGATATTAAAGTAGTAGATACGAAAAAAGCATAATAACAATTAAACGGTTATAGCATTACGTATAGATAAGAGATTTTTAAATAATAGAGAGCTCCTGTTCAGTAGTGAGCAGGAGCTTTTTATATCCTTATAAAGAAAATAGGTGAAAAGTATGCAGAAAAGATTTTATAAAAAATGTCTTTTAACGTTAATGATTGCTGGAGTAGCAACGAGTAATGCATTTCCGTTACATCCTTTTGCAGCAGAACAACATGTAAAGGTGTTACAAGAAAATGCCAAAAATTATTCTCTCGGACCAGCAGGATTCCAAGATGTAATGGCACAAACGACATCGAGCATATTCGCAATGGATTCATATGCAAAATTAATTCAAAATCAACAAGAGACTGATTTGAGCAAAATAAGTTCCATTAATAGTGAGTTTAAAGGGAATATGATTCAGCACCAAAGAGATGCAAAAATTAACGCGGCGTATTGGTTAGATCATATGAAGCCGCAAATTATGAAAACAGATCAAAATATTATTAATTACAATAATACTTTTCAAGCGTATTATAATAGTATGCTAATTGCGATTGATCAAAAAGATAGCGTAAAGTTAAAAGCGGATTTAGAAAAATTGTATGCGGATATTGTAAAGAATCAAAATGAGGTAGATGTATTATTAGGGAATTTGAAAGCCTTTCGCGATAGAATGGCGAAAGACACAAATAGCTTTAAAGAGGATACAAATCAATTAACATCGATTTTGGCAAGTACGAATGCCGGTATTCCAGCTCTAGAGCAACAAATTAATACATATAACGATTCAATCAAAAAGAGTAATGATATGGTCATTGCTGGTGGTGTACTATGCGTAGCATTAATAACATGTCTTGCTGGCGGACCGATGATTGCGATTGCGAAAAAAGATATCGCAAATGCAGAAAGAGAAATAGCTAATTTAAAAGATAGAATTTCGGGAGCACAAGCAGAAGTCGTAATTTTGACTGATGTAAAAAATAAAACAACAAACATGACAGAAACAATTGATGCAGCGATTACAGCACTGCAAAATATATCAAATCAATGGTATACAGTAGGTGCAAAATATAATAATTTACTACAAAACGTAAAAGGAATCAGTCCTGAAGAATTTACGTTTATAAAAGAAGATTTGAATACAGCGAAAGATAGCTGGAAAGATGTAAAAGATTATACAGAAAAATTACATGAAGGCGTGGTGAAATAAACAGTGGACTAGTTCTGCTGTTTATTTTTTTTATCCTGTTTTTGTGAGAGTTGAGCTTATAATTTGATATATAAGTTTGCCCTGTGTTTTATCAATGTGGCTTTGGGGGAATGTTTAGCCAAATTGATATTAATAACCTAGATATACTTCTGATCAAGCTTTTTATATGTAATGTTTTAATGAAAAAAGCTATACTGTAAGCAAAACTAAAAATTGGAAAGGAAATATTAGAACATGGAAAACTATTTATTATTTATCCTTACAGCAATGCTAATTATAATAATGCCTGGCCCTGGTTTTGCACTAGTTACAAAAAATACTATATCGTATGGTAAAAATGGTGGAATAAAGACGGTCTTAGGAACGATGTCTGGAATGATGATTCATACAATAATGGCGACGCTAGGACTCTCTGCCATCCTAATGAAATTTTCTATGTTATTTATATTTATAAAATATGCTGGGGCTTTTTATTTAATTTACTTAGCTGTAAAGTCAATTAAAAGTGCTTTTTCTAAAAAAGAAGATTTGTCAGTTTCAGTGGAAATGAATGCTAAGGATAGTGGAACGCTTAAAAGCTTTAGACAAGGATTTACTACGGCAATTTTAAACCCAAAAACGGCTGTGTTTTTCCTTAGTTTTCTACCCCAATTTATTGTGAGTAATCAAAATCATTTCCTTCAATTTCTTTTGTTAGGAGTCACATTTACGGCTTTGACAGCAATATGGTATTTACTTTATATCTCACTCATACGTCAATTAAGAACTTTTTTAAGAAAAGAACGAGTGAACCGTACAATAGAGGGTATTACGGGCGCAGTACTATTAGTATTTGGAGTTAGATTGTTTTTCCAAAAATAAATATGTAAATGAAACGAGAAATAATGGCGGTTATTTCTCGTTTCATTTATTCTAAAGCTACTATTTCACAATTTTATAATGGTTTTAAGGTAGGGAAGTTGATCTTTTTCTCGGATAATTGGCATTATTAACCTCTTATATCAAAGTTAAAATTATTTATATAACAAAGAAGGAACCTATCATACTTCATGATAGGTTCCTTCTTTAAATGCAAAAACTACAAGTGTGTCAGGTTATGTTTCAAATCGTTACCGTTTCCAGAAAGCTCTTATAAAGTTGAATTTCTTGTTATTCTTTACCTGATGCTGATGAGATACCATCATCCAATTATTTTGATTCAATTTAGGATGAATATCTACTGTCGTTTGATAGGCAGTGCATAATAATCAAAAGATAAATCCAGCAAGGCACTTGCTTCTTGACGCAGTAACAGATCTTTCGGACGGAACATAAAGGACCCATCAGCATTGATGGAAGTATCAGGGTCTAGAATTCCTTGGGAGGCAAGTGCTTGAATAGATTGGACTGCCCAATCATCTGCGGCATCAAGTAATTTAACTTTAATAGTTTTATCAGTTTGAATCATTTTCAAATCTTGAATTTGCTTTACGTTTTGAATCATGGTTGCTGCGACCTGTCGGGTAATCGGAGTAGCATGGTTATACTCTGGAATTCCATTCATCATTTTTCCCCTTGCCTCCTTGGATTCGTCTGGAAAACCGTTCCATCCGTGAGCAAGTAACAGCATATCCGCAAATTCTCCTTGTGTCATGGTGTCCATCGGATTAAATAGATTATCTGTCTTAGCACCCATAATATTTAGAGCATGAAGATTATCAATGTGACTTCTATATTTACTCTTTGGTGGCACGTCATCAAAAGGTAGTTTGTTGTTAATTTTCTGAGCATCTGCTACAAAATCAAAGCTTTTAGGAGAGGTGTAGTGAAAATATGTGATTTCTCCTGCTGAATTCTTTTTGAAAGCAACTTTGTTGCCTTCCG
>NZ_JBBBBL010000022.1:0-21400 GCF_037120585.1 Bacillus sp. CCNWLW194
AAAGTTAGTTTGTCTAGCATCTAAAAATAAAAATTGACGTTTCACGTTGTTTGTTTCGTTCAGTTTTCAAAGAACTAAAAGCGGGTGAAGAGAATCGAACTCTCGACCAGAGCTTGGAAGGCTCTTGTTTTACCACTAAACTACACCCGCGTGGTCGGGAAGACAGGATTTGAACCTGCGACCCCCTGGTCCCAAACCAGGTGCTCTACCAAGCTGAGCCACTTCCCGTAATTGGCGCGCCCGAGAGGAGTCGAACCCCTAACCTCTTGATCCGTAGTCAAACGCTCTATCCAATTGAGCTACGGGCGCTTATTCATGATGTTTTTTCGTCGTTGTGTTTTGGCGACTCAATTATCTTATCATACTACATTTTCGAATGCAAGTACTTTTTTAAGATTTTTTTGATGCGGCCGAGAGGACTTGAACCTCCACGGGATTTCTCCCACTAGGCCCTCAACCTAGCGCGTCTGCCGTTCCGCCACGACCGCGCGAAAAAAACAAAAGTGAGCCATGAAGGATTCGAACCTTCGACCCTCTGATTAAAAGTCAGATGCTCTACCAGCTGAGCTAATGGCTCGTAAATGGCTGGGCTAGCTGGATTCGAACCAGCGCATGACGGAGTCAAAGTCCGT
The DNA here is from genome assembly GCF_037120585.1 of Bacillus sp. CCNWLW194. Taxonomy (NCBI): domain Bacteria; kingdom Bacillati; phylum Bacillota; class Bacilli; order Caryophanales; family Bacillaceae; genus Bacillus; species Bacillus sp. CCNWLW194. Next base: position 633 of record NZ_JBBBBL010000022.1, read on the forward strand.
TGCCTTACCGCTTGGCTATAGCCCATCGAAATATTCATCTTCTTTTCAAAGACAAATGTTATTGTACCATAATGTCCAATAAAAAACAACTGCCAAATAGCAGAAGTTAAAATGGCGGTCCCGACCGGGGTCGAACCGGCGATCTCCTGCGTGACAGGCAGGCATGTTAACCACTACACCACGGGACCATTTGGTTGCGGGGACAGGATTTGAACCTGCGACCTTCGGGTTATGAGCCCGACGAGCTACCGTGCTGCTCCACCCCGCGACAATATTATTCATATAATTTATATGGTGGAGGATGACGGGATCGAACCGCCGACCCCCTGCTTGTAAGGCAGGTGCTCTCCCAGCTGAGCTAATCCTCCGAAGTGGTGACCCGTACGGGATTCGAACCCGTGTTACCGCCGTGAAAGGGCGGTGTCTTAACCACTTGACCAACGGGCCAATATGTATGGCAGAGAAGAAGGGATTCGAACCCTCGCACCGCGTTCGCGATCTACTCCCTTAGCAGGGGAGCCCCTTGAGCCACTTGGGTACTTCTCTGTATGGCTCCGCAGGTAGGACTCGAACCTACGACCGATCGGTTAACAGCCGATAGCTCTACCACTGAGCTACTGCGGAATAATGAAGACAATTTGTATCTTATAAAATTTCTCATTGTAAGTCAAGATGTTTTTTCACAACATCTTGTACAAACGTGACATGTTTATAATATACTGGATTGCGTTTTCACTGTCAAGATATTTTCTTTATCAGAATTAGTTTCCCTTTACACTTTCCGCAGACATATCTTTTTGTATTAATTTGACGTCTTCTTACATATTGAAGCAAACACTCCATACATTCATACATATAAATCTTTTTTCCCTTCTCTTCATTCATCATTCGTTTACAAAAACGGGGTGCACCGACTTCTTTTAACAGTTCGCGAAAATCCCTATCTCGGTGCTTATATCCTCTTCCTGTAATATGCAAGTGATAATGACAAAGTTCATGTTTAACGATCCCGACTAATTCTTCTTCCCCATACATTTCGTAATATCGATAATTCAGTTCAATATTGTGACTCTTCAATAGATAACGTCCACCAGTTGTACGCAGCCTACTATTGAACATAGCTTTATGTAAAAATGGCATTCCGAAGTATTGTATCGATACTTCTTCCACCAACCGCTGTATTTCTTGCTCATCCATTTTCATTCCTCCTAAACAAAAAAATATTTTTACACTTTTCTCCTCTCTTATACATATATTAAATAGTACATATACCCATCCTCATTCAAGAAGCGTGGTTTCTAAAAACATAGCATGAATAGAAATCCACTCACCAACCTCTCATCAATAGTACCTTATATTTATGAGAGTAGGATTAAACAAGGAGGGATTCCTATGCCTACGTGGCTAAAAAAACAAATGCAACGCGCATATTTTGAAAAAAACCGGTATCAAATTAAATTACTAAATGAATGCTGGTTTTATTATAGCAAAATACATCAAAGCTCATAATCCATTACACTTTCTATTCCATAAAAAAAGAGCAGTTTTATCTGCTCTCTTCTCTTATTATTCAATCGGCAACATGGATAATGCGACACGACCTTTTTTCGTATCAATATCATCTACCCATACCTTTACAATTTGTCCGACAGATACAATATCTAACGGATGCTTCACATACTGTGTGCTTAATTTAGAAATATGCACTAAACCATCTTGCTTTACACCAACATCAACAAAAGCACCAAAATCAACAACGTTACGAACCGTTCCTTCCAGCTCCATACCACGTTTTAAATCTTCTAATTTCAAAATTCCTTTTTTCAGAAGTGGTTTAGGCAACTCATCCCTCATGTCTCGCTCTGGACTAATGAGTGCATCTATAATATCAACCAATGTCGGTTCCCCAATTCCCGTTTCTTGGGACAACTTAGAAATCTCTACTTCTTCTAAACTCTTTTGTAACTGAGGTTGTCCTACGTCATCTTTTGATAGTCCTAGACTCTTCAATAACAATTCAACATTTTTATATTGTTCTGGATGAATACCCGTTCGGTCTAACGGATTTGTCCCTTCTAATATACGTAAGAAACCTACGCATTGCTCATATGTCTTCGCACCTAGACGCGGTATTTTCTTTAAGTCTGTTCGTTTTGTAAATTTCCCTTCTTCTTCACGCTTTGCCACAATATTTTTCGCAACAGTTTTCGATAAACCCGAAACATATTGCAACAACGCAACTGAAGCCGTATTTACATTCACACCGACTTGGTTAACTGCCGTCTCTACTACAAATGTTAATGATTCATTCAATCTCTTTTGAGATACATCGTGTTGGTATTGTCCAACCCCAACTGATTTAGGGTCAATTTTCACAAGTTCAGCAAGTGGATCTTGCAGACGTCTTCCAATAGAAACAGCACTTCTTTCTTCAACCTGTAAATTCGGAAATTCCTCACGAGCTAAATCGGAAGCTGAATATACACTCGCACCAGCTTCGTTCACAATAATATAGAAGACTTCTCGTTTCACATTTTGTAATACATCAACTATAAATTCTTCCGTTTCTCTAGAAGCTGTACCATTCCCAATTGCAATCATTTCAACTTGATATTTATCTATAATAGAAAGAACTTTCGTTTTTGCATCTTCATATTTACGAACTGGTGGATGCGGATAAATAACATCAATATATAGAACTTTCCCCGTATCATCTACAACAGATAATTTACAACCCGTTCTATATGCAGGGTCTACAGCTAGCACTACTTTCCCTTTCATTGGAGGTTGTAATAATAAGTTACGCAAGTTCTCAGAGAAAATATGTATCGCTTGTTCCTCAGCTGTTTCTGTTAATTCTTTTCGGATTTCTCTTTCAATCGAGGATTGAATTAATCGCTTATAGCCATCTTCAATCGCTAACTGTACATAATGTGCACTTTTAGAATCGTTATCACGAATGACCTTCTTATATAAGAAAGTTACTATCTCATCTACTGGCGGAACAACAGAAACTCTCAATATATCTTCTTTCTCACCACGATTCATCGCTAATACACGATGTGGCACTACTTTCTGTAAAGGCTCTTCATAGCTGTAATACATTTCATATATATTCTTTTCATCTTTCTCTTTATCTTTTACAGATGAAGACATAATTCCTTTTCGGAAAGTTGTATTGCGAATCCAACTACGATATGCCGCTTCATCCGAAACAATTTCTGCAATAATGTCTTGGGCACCTTGTAATGCTTCTTCTGCAGATTGCACTTCTTTCTCTGCATTAATAAACTCCATTGCCTTCTGATTTGGATCTTCTTTCTTATATAACAATAACCATTCAGCTAATGGCTCTAATCCTTTTTCTTTTGCAATCGTTGCTTTCGTTCTTCTCTTCTCTTTATATGGACGATATAAATCTTCTACTTCTTGCAACTTTGTAGCTTTCACAATTTGCTGACGTAATTCTCCTGTCAGTTTTCCCTTCTCATCAATAAGACGAAGAACCTCTTCTTTCCTATCTTCAAGCTGCATCATATATTGCCATCTCTCTAAAATTGTACGAATTTGCACTTCATCTAAAGAGCCTGTCCATTCTTTTCGGTAACGAGCAATAAATGGAACTGTGTTACCTTCTTCTGTTAATTGAATAACATGACGAACTTGCTTTTCGGTAAAGCCTAATTCCTTCACTAACATTTTCATTAACGCTTGTCGATTATCTACCATTTCCATATACAACCGTAACCTCCTCTATAATAAAAAAAAGTTGCCCTGCAAGGAGAGCAACTTAAACTGCCGATTTAAAAATCTATTAGTCCTAAACTAATTTGTAGCGCTTCATCTACACGAATCATCATCACTTCATCTAAGTGAGTGATTTTGTCCGTTAAGCGCTGCTTATCGATTGTTCGAATCTGCTCAAGTAAAATAACAGAATCTCTCTCAAAACCGTACTTTTTCGCATCAATTTCCACATGAGTGGGTAATTTCGCTTTTTGAATCTGTGCAGTAATAGCCGCTACAATCACCGTTGGACTAAAACGATTTCCGATGTCATTTTGAATGACAAGAACCGGACGAACGCCTCCTTGCTCAGAACCAACAACTGGGGAAAGGTCTGCAAAATACACGTCGCCGCGTTTTACAATCAAAATATTACCCCCCGCTAACTAAGCGTTCTACTGTATGAGCTGCTTCATACTCTGCTAAGAAAGCTTCAGATGCAATACCAAGATTAATTTTTCCCATTTCAATGTACCCACGTCGCATTGATTCATGTTGGTAGCGTTTCTTCGTCTTATGTTGACGCAATAACAGTTGTGTTGCCTGGCAAATTAGTTCATGGCGATTCTTATTCTCTTGTTTTCCAATTCCGTCCAATTCCGTTACCATTTGCTTTGGCAACCGAACCACGATTTCAGTAGTTACACTTGATTCGGACACAAAAATACACCTCCACCGTCAACTACACACCCAAATATATATATGACACCTATTGTAATAATACCATTGTATGGAGCCTGTTGCAAAGACTTCCTTATTCCTTGCTTATGTTTTCCAATTCACAAACAAAACATTCATATTCTTTTATTTTTTATCTCATCACAAACAAGAAACGGAAGAGTTTCTTAGCAAAATTCACGTTAAATTATGTTAAAAGTAATGATAAGTAAAAAGCTTCTCGTCAAAAAATGAACTTATTCTTAACCAATGAACAGTCCTCACAAATGAAAAGAAGCAGATCATACTACCTTCTATATATTGTTCAAATAATTGATTACTTCTACAACCTTACCGTGCCGTATAAATATTCTCGCCACCCGGAAGCTTATCGTTGCAATAATTTCATAATTAATAGTCCCGGAATATTCAGCAACCTCAGTAGCACTGATATACTCATCACCTTGTCTTCCAATGAGTGTAACTTTCGTACCAAGCGGCACTTCACAAGGAAGGTGTATCATGAATTGATCCATTGTTACTCGACCTACAATCGGTACCCTTTTACCATTTACAAGCACTTCAAATCCTTGTAATCTTCTAAGCCATCCATCTGCATATCCAATTGCAACGGTTGCAATCCATTCTTCGGTTTTCGTTCGGTACGTGACGTTATAACTAATCCCATCCCCTTTAATCACCTGTTTAATATGAGCAACCTTCGTATGCAGCGATAACGCCGGTTCTAATTTAAACGGTAAAAAGGGGCGTATTTCTACAGACGGGGATAACCCATACATCGCAATGCCAATTCGTACTGCATTAAATGTAATCCCTTGAAAGCGTAGCGTTGCAGCACTATTAGCTGTATGGACAAACTTAGGATCCACTCCGAATTCTTTCAACCAACTTAACTGCTGCAAAAACGTGTTATATTGCTTATCAAAATAAGAAGTCTCCACCTCATCTGCTGTTGCAAAATGTGTATAAACTCCTTCTAATTCTAAGAATGGTGCACCTTCTAAGCTCTTTAAAAATCCTTTTAATTCTTTGCGTTCGCGTATTCCAATTCTTCCCATACCACTATCGAAATTAATATGGTATTTCATCGTAGACGAACCATCCCAAAGTTTGATTGCTTCTTCCACCCATTCTTTTTGATAAACAGTTAACGCTACATCATTTTCAGCAGCTACATTGACATCACGAGGCGGAGAAGGACCTAATACTAAAATTGGCACAGTAATACCAGCCCTTCGAAGCACTAAAGCTTCATCTAAAAAGGCAACCGCTAACCTTGTCGCCCCTGCTTCTAATGCCGTTTTAGCTACAGGTACATAATCGTGTCCATATGCATTAGCCTTAACTACAGCAAAAATCTCTACATCACTTGGAATGAAATTTTTAATGTGTGTAATATTGTTATAGATCGCATCTAAATCCACTTCCACCCAAGTGTCACGGTAAAATGGTGCTTCTTCCATAAATACACTTCCTTATACACGATATGCGAAGCTTATTCTTTTATATGCTTCTTTTATGAAATCCACCCTTCAAACTAAGAAAAGACGTGGTGCACATATATCACCACGTCTAAGAAGTTTACTTCACCTGCTTCTCTGTAACTGAACGAGCAACCATTAATAGCTCCTTCGGCTCTAAACCTTTAGACACGAGCATATATTCTACTCCGTTATGCGACCACGTTAAAGAGTCTTTCGTCAACGCTCCAATCGTGAATCCAAGATCAACCAATTCTCCACTTACACTGATAGCTGACGACGCCTCTGCAACTTTTGCCTTTTCTTGTATTAAAGTAAAGGATTTCTTACTTCCAGTGTATGTGAGTATCGCACGCTTGCCACTGTCTGTCTTCAACTCTTTTTCGTCTTTCAAAGTCATACCTTGCGGCGTATCACGTGGATACAAAATAGCAAATGGTTTGTCTTCTTTTGCCGTTGTTTGAACATCTACTTGCGCTCTAGACATATTTTGTTTCGTATCAAATGCACCTTTATCAAATTTCGCATCGAATTTCACTTTAGAGAAGTCTACCTTCACAAGAACATTTTGATCATTATCCATTAACTTCACGGAAACTGGTGTTAAATCACTTTTCTTCAATGTAATCTCTTGTCTTGGCAACATGTTTTGATGCTGATAGTTTGTTTTTGTTTTAAAAATATAATACTTATCTGTTTTTGCAAAAGTAAGGTTTTTCTTATCTTGCAAAATATCTCTCACAAGGGATTCATATAAATAAGCCTGGCTACTATTTTGCGGCCAATCACTTTGGAAACGGAAACTCTTATTAAGCGCTGGCGTTAATACAAATACACCTTCTTCATTTCTTAAAATAATTTGGCTCTGATCCTTTTTCGCATTCTGCAAATTCACACGATAAAAAGAAGGTTCCTTATGCCATATTTCTACCTTATACTCCTGAGGCTCATTCCCTGTTTTAATAGATAATTTTGCTTCAGCTTGATAACTTTTCATCCCTTTTACTTTCGCCTCTAAATCTCTCACAACATCATCTTGTTTCTTTTCCATACAACCGCCCAACACAAAAACGGTTAATAAACCGACAAGAACTAAAAACAGACGCCTTTTCATCACTTCAGCCCCTTTGCCCCTATAAATGAATGGAAGATGTGCCTTCCTTATCGCTACCTCAAATATATGAGACAAAGGTATAAAATATGCAGACTAGCGTGACGAGCTTTCTAAAACAACTTGAGCAACAGCAAATTCCTTACTATGACTAATTGATAAATGAACAATATGCTCTGTACTTGTAATAAGGATCGGTTTACCTCTATCATCATTTTTTACCTCGATATCTAAAAAACTCACTTCTTTCCCAATGCCAGTTCCTACTGCCTTTGAATACGCCTCTTTCGCTGCAAATCTTCCAGCTACAAACTCTGTAAGGCGACTTCCCTTCAGCTCCTTAGCGACATTCCGCTCACTTTCAGTTAAAATACGTTCCATAAATTTTAGCTTTCCATCTAGCATTTTTTCAATTCGATTTAATTCAATAATATCGATTCCAATCCCTACAATCATTTCAAACTCCCCTTCTTCTATTTAGCTTTCTTTTTTCATATTGTAAGAATAACAGAGAATCTTTCTGATGCAAAAGGAGTGATACTCACCCATGCTAATACCATCTGCCCGCATTTCCTTACAACCAATTGTCATCGCTTTACTTCTTATACAATTAATCATGATTATGTTAGCCGATTTTTTCCTCTTTCCTATGGCAGCCTATAATGAATATATCGCTAAAGGAGAATGGTGGCGTCTCATAACTTCTCTGCTTGTACATGTAGACTTACAACATTTTCTTGCTAATAGTATTTGTTTATTCGTGCTTGGCTCTTCTATTGAAAAACAACTTGGGCACTTTTCTTTCATCATTATTTTTTTTCTTTCTGGTATTCTCGGAAATATTTCTACTTATCTTATTATGCCTCTTGAATATATTCATGCCGGGGCATCTGGCAGTATTTTCGGATTGCTAGGTGCACAATTATTTCTATTGTATAGTCGTTATCGTTCTTCCAATCCGAGAGACATTGCTATTTTTTCAATCATGATATGTATATTACTACTATTCACTTTCTTCAATCCCTCTGCTAATCCTATCAGCCATTTAACAGGATTGATCATTGGTGGTATTTGCACCCCTTTATTAACAAAAAAACTCGATGGTGCAGAGCTTATTTAATATAGAAGCTCGCACCATCGACAATTTCCACACCTGTTTGTTTACTTAAATCTCTCATGAGTTGAAATAAAGACTCATCTTTCTTCTTCGCCTCAATCATACAATCAATTTGCGGAACACTTCCCTCTATCCTTTTTAAAAAAGATAAAAAAGTATCCACATCAATAAAGTCTGCATGTGCTCTCGGGTCTTTTCCCTCTCTAGGACTAGAAATGTGCATTTTCACTGGTAACAAAGACGATTCCCACGTATGTACAACACGCGCCCAATTTTCATGCCAATCTTCTTGATTATTATTCATCATGTGGTGATGCAAATCAAACACGACTGGAATATCTAACTTCTCACCTAAATACAATGTTTCTTCTAAAGAAAAGGTCGTGTCATCATTTTCTAATATGACCATCTCTTGAATACCTCTCGGAACACTCGACCAATTTTCTATAAAACGTTCTAATGCAAGTTCCTTATCTTTATAACCTCCACCCACATGTAATACACACCTCTGTTTATGTTCAATCCCCATACCTTTTAATAATTTTTTATGCATCTGCAATGTCTTTACGGATTGTTTAAAAATACTCTCTTCAGGTGAATTCAGTACGACAAAATGATCTGGATGGAAATCAATTCGCATGTTCATACGAATTGCGTATTCACCTAGCACTTTTAAATTTTCTTTCAATGGACGAATGTAGTTCCAATCTAACAACTCCTCATGATTTGCTAAAGGAATCAACTTGGAACTAAGTCGAAAGAACGATATGTCATGTCCTTTATTATGCTTTAATAGTCGTAAACAGTTTTCCAAATTCGAATTAGCAATTCTTTCAAGTTTACGAATCGCTGCTTCCCGATCATCTATTTTTTGAAACTGCGCGTACGTCATCGTTTGAGATGGAGACGCATTCTTTAAATGTACACTCATCGCGACATACCCAAGTCTTACAAGCATGTAACACCTCTTTTCTACACAAGTTATTATGTAGTATGTACAATTAGAGAAATAAAAAAAGAGAATGCCGGCAAAGGGCATTCTCTTTTTTTATTAAGCTTGCGGACGGCTATGATGTTTTCTTTCCCCGCGTCCATTTGAAGATCCAGGGCGACCTTGACCTTCACCTTTACGACCACGGCTACCGCCATCACGATTACGATCACGGTTACCATCACGATTGCGATCACGATCACGGTTACGGCCATCTCCACCGCCGCGTCCATCACGATTACGATCACGGTTACGGCCATCGCCACCACCGCGTCCATCACGACTACGATTACGGTTACCATCACGGTATCCGCCTCCGTTGCCGCCGCGTTTTTTAGAACCGCCACCTCTTGAAACAACTGGTGGTTCTGATGTTAAAGCGATTGGAGTTGTATCCGGCTCTTTTGTCATCATTTTTAAAGCAGCAGCTACTACTGTTACAGAATCATTCTCTTCTAACATTTCTTCTGCAATACGCTTGTAGTATGCTAAGTTCTCATTTTGGATTGTGCTTTGAAGCTTTTCAGCGATTAAACGTTGTTGACCTTCTAATGCCTCGTCAAGTGTCGGTGCTTCCATACGGTCAACTTTACGTTTTGTTGTACGCTCGATATTTTTTAATTGTCCTGATTCACGTGGTGTTACAAATAACATTGCAATACCTTTTTTACCTGCACGGCCAGTACGACCGATACGGTGAACGTATGATTCTGGATCTTGTGGGATATCGAAGTTGTATACGTGTGTTACGCCTGAAATATCAAGACCACGTGCAGCAACGTCTGTTGCAACAAGAACTTCAATAGCACCTTCTTTAAATTTACGTAATACAGACATACGTTTCGCCTGTGTTAAGTCACCATGAATACCTTCTGCTGCATAACCACGTAAATTTAATGCTTCTGATAATTCATCAACACGACGCTTTGTACGACCGAATACGATTGCAAGCTCTGGAGATTGAATATCTAGTAAGCGTGTTAACACGTCAAACTTTTTCTTTTCTTGCACTTCTAAATAGAACTGCTGAATGTTTGGCATTGTTACTTCTTTTGCTTTTACTTTAATGTGTTGAGGCTCAGTCATGAAACGCTCAGCAATACGACGGATTGGATCTGGCATTGTCGCTGAGAATAATAATGTTTGATGTGTTTCTGGCACATCTGTTAAAATCGCTTCAATATCTTCAATGAAGCCCATGTTTAACATTTCATCCGCTTCATCAAGAACAACAGTCTCAACGTTTTGTAAACGAAGTGTTTTACGGTTAATATGATCTAAAATACGACCCGGCGTACCAACAATAATGTGTGGGTGTTTTTTTAGAGCACGAATTTGGCGGTTAATATCTTGACCACCATAAATTGGTAGAATACGAACACGTTTATGTTTACCAATTTTGTATAGCTCTTCTCCAACCTGAATTGCTAATTCACGCGTTGGCGCGATAACAATACCTTGAACTGCTTCTTTATTTGTATCCACTTTATCTAATAGCGGTAATCCGAATGCTGCTGTTTTCCCTGTACCTGTTTGTGCTTGCCCAATAATATCTTTACCTTGCAATGCATGTGGAATTGTTTCAGCTTGAATCGGCGTAGCCTCTTCAAAGCCCATGCTTTCAACAGATTGCAGTAAAGACTCACTTAATCCTAATTCTCGAAATGTTGTCAATGTTACTTCTCCTTTTCTATCCTATACTTATCATTTAAAAAAAGGCGTTTTCCGAATTTGCGGAAAAGCCCTTTTCCTGAATGCTCACGTATATAAACGGGCGTATATTCTTCGCGAAAATACTTCTAAACGTTATTACACTTTATCAATTATAAGTTTTGTATGTGTAAAAAGCAAACCCAACTGTTACCTTATTTTCATATTCAGAGTTTTTTTCTTCACTTTTATTTTTTTATATTTACTGTAAGCGCTTATTATAAGTTTCTTCTATTTTCGTGGCTATCATCCCTGTTTATATACACCAATTATTTCAACATCGTAATTACTTCTTCTAATTTCATACCACGAGATGCTTTTACTAATACAACATCTTTCGCATCGACTACTGTTTGCAACTCTTTTACTAACTCTTCTTTATTATCATACGCCTTTACACGTTCATTAGGGAAATTAATTTTCGCTCCTTCAGCAATTTGAGCCCCTAATTTACCACATGTGAATACGTGTGAAACCTTTGCTGGATCGATTAATTTACCTACTTCATAATGAAACTGTACTTCTTGATCTCCAAGCTCTAACATATCACCTAGCACGACAATTTTTTTAGCAAATCCATCTAAACCATTCATTAGGTGGAATGCTGCTTCCATGGCTGTCGGACTTGCATTGTAAGCATCATTGATAATTGTTAATCCACTATCTGTTTTTACAATTTCCATACGCATGCCTGTCATTTGAAGTGTGACTAAACCTTGTTTCATTTCTTCCCACGTTACACCAAAATGTTTCGCAATTGCCATTGAAGCAAGTGTGTTATACACATTATGTTTTCCTAACACTGGTAAGTAGAATGAAGTATTTTCGTCTCTATTCATCTTAAAATGGGTCCCGGTCGCCTGTAATGTTACAGTTGTTGGATAATAATCATTTGCTCTAGCATCACCAAACGTAACTGTTTCAGCTATTAAATTCATTTCAGGAACACGATTTGTCAATAATGGCTCATCTCCGTTATATACGAATACTCCACCTTCTTGTAATCCTGTCACAATTTCTAATTTTGCTTCAGCAATCGCCTCGCGAGAGCCTAAGTCCATTAAGTGTGCCTCACCAATGTTTGTAATGATAGCTGCATTTGGACGAGCTAACTTAGATAAGAATTCAATTTCCCCTCGGCTTGACATACCCATTTCTAATACAGCTACTTCTGTATTTTCTTCTAAGTTTAAAATAGTAAGAGGTAACCCGATATGGTTATTGAAGTTTCCTTCTGTTTTTTGAACTTTGAATTTAGTTGCAAGAAGACTTGTTACAATATCTTTTGTAGATGTTTTACCGTTACTACCTGTCACACCAACAACTTTAACATCCAATTGATCGCGATAGCTTTTCGCTAACAATTGTAATGCCGATAGCGTGTCTTCTACAAGAATAACTGGAAGATTCTCAGGTGGATTTGCTACATCTTTCATCCACAATGTAGCAACAGCTCCATTTTCAACAGCTTTATCTACAAAAGCATGTCCATCGAAACGTTCACCTTGAATCGGAACATATAGGTTTCCTTTTTCGATTTTTCTTGTATCAATAGACACTCCTTGTATAGTAATTCCCTCATATCGCTCTGCTAATCCCGTACCATTTACCATCTGTTCTACTTGTTTTAACGTTCGATTTATCATAAAAACACTCCTTACATAGAGGAAGCACTATTCCTGCGAATAGTGCCTCCTCCTTTTTTGTTAGATTGTATATTTAATTTTTTGTTTTTCTTCGTGACGCTCAATTGCTAAACCGATTAGCTCTTCAATTAATTCCGGATACGGTAATCCAGTATGTTGCCATAGTAGAGGGAACATACTAAACGGCGTAAATCCTGGCATTGTATTTACTTCGTTAATGTATACTTCTCCATCTTTCGTTAAGAAGAAATCAGCTCGTGTTAATCCAGCACCATCTAACGATTGGAACGCAATAATCGCATCTCGCTTAATAACATTAGACTCTTCTTCTGTCATTTCAGCTGGAATAATTAACGCTGTATCGCCATCAATATATTTCGACTTATAATCATAGAAGTCTTTTTTCGGTACGATTTCACCTACAACTGAACATTTCGGTTCATCATTACCTAGTACACCCACTTCTACTTCACGTCCAACAATATTCTCTTCTACAATAATTTTACGGTCAAATTGGAATGCCTCTTCAAATGCATTCTCAAGCTCTTCACGATTTTTACACTTATTAATACCAACACTTGAACCAAGGTTTGCTGGTTTTACGAAGCAAGGATATCCTAATACTTCTTCTACTTTTTCATATGCTGTTTCACGATCTTTTTCCCATGCGCTACGAATGAATGATGCATATTTTGCTTGTTTCAATCCAGCCTCTGCAAAGATGTTTTTCATAACAACTTTATCCATACCTGCAGCAGATGCTAGAACACCATTTCCTACATAAGGAATGTTCATTAATTCTAATAATCCTTGAACCGTTCCATCTTCACCATTCGGTCCATGCAGTAATGGGAATATAACGTCGATAGCATTTTCCTCAGAAGCTGCAGATGGAATAATTTCTGTACTTAATGATAACGGAGAAATCGCATTTTCTGCACCGCTCATTTTTAGAACTTCAACATCTGTTACTTCACCTTCAATACGCTCACCGCGTACCCATTGACCTTGTTCTGTAATATAAATTGGATGAATCTCGAATTTATCTTGATTTAATGCTTTAATAGCAGCAAGAGCCGTTTGTAGCGAAACTTGATGCTCAGCTGATTTTCCACCGTATAATAAACCTAATTTAATTTTTGTCACTGAAATCACCCTAACCAATTGTTTTCATTTTTCTATTTTAGCACTTTTTATAAAAATAGGTAGTTCCTATTTGAAATAAAATGTAACTTCCACAAATAATTAAATGACACCACTTATTGGTTTTCTATACTTTTTCCACTTATCTTTTTTCATAAATATATAAAATTGCAACCCAATTTAGTTCTGTACCTAAAATATGTAGAAATCCCCTTTTCGTGTATATCATCTACTCGTTAAGAAGATCGTTTGGTTAATGTGCTTTTTTGCCTTTGTTCAACGAGACGATCTAAAGAAACATATACAACACCTGCAATTACACATCCTACAGCTAAAATTGTAAAGAGAAGGTGCCCAAGTAATCGATCTAGCAAAAAACCTCCAAGAAGTGGACCGAATGCACTTCCTGTAATCCACTGTAAACTTGCAGCTCCCATATAAGTCCCTCTCAAATGCTCAGGGGCCAAATTCGCTACAAACGTCATCTGTACAGGCGACATGATCATCTCACCTAGTGTATATATGGCATAAACGAACATTAATGTAATTAAAATAACTGTAGCATTTATATCGAATTCTCCAAACCACTTCGGTAACCATCCTATAAAGAATAAACCAATCCCGAACAAACATGCACCATATAACATCGTCTTTCCGACAGGTTTATCTGTGGCCCATTTTGAAATTTGAAATTGGAACAACACAACTAATAGTCCATTTAAAGCCATTAAATATGGATATGGATTGTTAGTTCCAAAAATACCTTTCATTTCATTATCAAAGTGCAGTGGCAACATACCTTCTGTTTGAGAAAATCCCATCGAAATAATGATACCCGCTAATAAATAAATCATTAGTGCCTTATCTCGCAATACAATTTTCCACACTGCTCCTGATTCCTTTTCTTTATTCTCTTCGTTATTCGTGCTCTTCGGCATTGTCTCTTGAATAAGAATGAATACTAGTAATGCATAAAACAACATCGTAGAAGAAGCAATAATAAACACAAGGTTCTTCGACAACACAACTACTGAAGCGCCCATTATCGGGCCAATTGCAGCACCTATATTGTGCCCCATTCGTAATAAACCATATGCTTCAGTTCTTTTTTCTGGCGTTGTTACATCCGCAACCATTGCTGATGCAGCTGGATGAAATAAAGAATTACTTAATCCTAAAAAAATAGATAAAATCGCATATGGAATAAATCCTTCTATAAATAGAAAACCGAGCATTAATAACGCATTACTCGCCATCGAAAATATCATAATTGGCTTTCTTCCATATTTATCAGCAATTCTTCCTCCTATAATTGCTCCAAAGCTTGCAGCAATTGGAGAAAGCGCCATAATCACTCCGACCTGCAATAACGAATCTACCTTATCTTTTAAATATAATGCAAAAAAAGGCATCAACATCATCATCGCAATTCCATTTAACGTCTCTCCAATAAATCGAATCCATACGTTACGGTCCATCTCCCTTAACTCACGCCACGTATTTTTCATCATTTCACCCCTTTCGTTTGCCAACAATTATCTTATAACTAATTCAGAAAAATGTAAATTTTCAAATAAAAAAATCCATTCTAACAGAATTAGAATGGATTTTCCTACTTATAGATTTGCTGCATCTTCTTCTTCTTTACTATTATTTAAAGCACTATGTTTACTGCTATATAAAAAGTAAACCGCAATACCAATAACCATCCATATCCCAAAACTAATCCAAGCCGTTCCGGATAATTGAAGCATTAAGTATAAACAAAAAATTACTGTTAACGCTGGTAAAAATGGTACAAGCGGCGCCTTAAATGCCCTCGGTAAGTCCGGATGAGTTCTTCTCATTACAATTACAGCAACAGCTACGAGTGCAAATGCTGACAATGTCCCCATATTTACAAGATGTGCTAATACATTTAAATCTATTAATCCTGAAATCAGTGCCGCAATAATTCCCGTTGTCCACGTATTTAAAAATGGTGTTTTAAATTTCGGGTGAACTTTAGCAAGACGTTTCGGCAATAATCCATCTCTACTCATTGCATACGAAACACGTACTTGCCCATACATCATAACTAGCATTACAGTTGTAATTCCTGTAATTGCTCCTACTGAAATTACTCCCGCTAAACCATCTTGTCCAATAAATTGAAGTGCAAAAGCAACTGGATCTGATATATTTAGCTGTCCGTATGGAACAATTCCTGTCAAAATAAGCGAAACGACAATATAAAGAACCGTACAAATTAATAAAGATGCAATAATGCCGATTGGTAAATCACGTTGTGGGCGTTTCACTTCTTCTGCTGCCGTCGAAACTGCATCAAACCCTATGAAGGCAAAGAACACTGTAGCAGCTCCAGCCATTACACCATCTAAACCAAACGGCATAAAAGGCGTCCAGTTTTCAGGTTTCACATAATTAAAACCAGCGAAGATAAAAATAAGAACAACCGCTATTTTAATAAATACCATAATATTATTTACACGTGCACTTTCTCGAACACCTCTAGATAAAAGAACAGTCATCACTAAAATAATTAGAACCGCAGGTAAGTCAATTATTCCACCCTTTCCTGTACCAGGGGCCGAGGAGAGAATGGTAGGAATATGGATTCCAAATCCCTTTAATAACGATTGGAAATAAGCGGACCAACCATTTGCCACAGCTGAGGTAGCAAGTAAATACTCAAGCATTAAGTCCCATCCAATTAAAAATGCGAATACTTCTCCCATCGTCGCATATGTGTACGTATACACACTGCCTGAGACAGGAACTGAAGAAGCGAATTCAGCATAACAAAATGCAGCAAAGGCACAGGCTAACGCGGCTATCGCAAATGATAATATAATAGCTGGTCCAGAATGTTTCGCCGCTACCACGCCCGTTAGAACAAAAATACCCGTTCCAACAATTGCCCCGATTCCAAGCATCGTTAAATCTAGCGCGCCCAATGTTCTTGCTAACGTCTTTTGTTTACTCTCTTGCATTAACTTTGCAAGAGGCTTCTTTTGAAAAATTTTCTTCATAGCATGCTCCTCCAAGTTTTAAATTTTCTGAAAATTTTTAATTCGCTTTTTCATTTTACTCATAGTACTTTTCACAGTCAATACTTTTGTCGAAATAAGTAGAAATTCTTATGAATACGCGCTATCTTTATCATTCTTTCTATATATCTTTCTATGGTTCTTTTTGGTATTATTATACATGTCGATTCCATAAAAGAGGCATGCTCCGTTATTGAGCATGCCTCTTTTTCCTATTTCACAGTAAATGAACCCTCTTCAATCCAGCTATACATATATTTTTCATCTTCTGTTTCATGTGCTTGTTTTACAATACGAAGTGGACGGAATGTATCTATCATAACAGCTAATTCAAGCGTTTCTTTTTTCCCTATGCTCGCCTCTGTTTTCCCAGGGTGTGGCCCATGAGGAATGCCGCTCGGATGAAGTGTAATAGAACCTTCTTCCACACCTTTCCGGCTCATAAAGTTTCCTTCTACGTAGTACAGTACTTCATCACTATTCACGTTACTATGATAATATGGTGCCGGAATAGATGCTGGATGATAGTCGTATAAACGTGGTACGAAAGAGCAAATAACGAAATTGTGACCCTCGAACGTTTGATGTACTGGAGGTGGCTGATGAATACGACCTGTGATTGGTTCGAAGTCCTCCACATTAAAGACCCACGGATATAAATAGCCATCCCAACCAACAACATCTAACGGATGGTGTCCTAAGACATGTTTATGCATATACCCTCGCGACTTTGTCATTACGACAAACTCACCTTTTTCATCATACGTCTCTAATTTTTCAGGGCCACGAATATCTCTCTCACAAAACGGGCTATGCTCTAACAATTGTCCATATTCATTACGATAGCGACGCGGTGTTGTAATTTGACTATTTGCTTCTACAACAAGAAACTTAGTCTCTCCTTCATCTGGAATAACACGATAAATCGTTCCAATTGGAATCGTTACATAATCACCTTTTCGATAGTGAATCGTTCCGAACATTGTTTCAATTTTCCCTGTTCCGTAATGAACAAATAACATTTCATCGCCATCACCATTACGGTAGAAATAGTCCATTTTTTCTGTTGGAGTCACTACTCCAATTAATAAATCCTCATTCCCAAGCATAAAGTTTCTTCCGCTTACTGCATCGCCAGTTTTTTTATTTTCTTTCGTGCGGAAGTGGCGATGTGAAAGAGCAACATCCTCTTCATACTGCAACTGACAAGAATGAGATAATGCTGTATGCCCTACTTCCGTTGGCATATAATGATGATACAAAATAGACTGCGTACCAGAAAAACCTTTTGTTCCCATTACCTGTTCACGATAAAGTGATCCATCTTTTTTACGGAATTGTACATGTCGTTTATGAGGTAGCTCCCCCATGTGACGATAAAACATGCCCATCACCTGCTTCCATTTCTTTTTTGACCGTATTACGTAATGTACCTAAACCAGTAATCGTAAGTTCTACAACATCTCCATCTTGCAGCCACTCTTCCGTACCTAGTTCTAAAATACAACCTGTTCCTACTGTCCCAGAACCAATCACATCACCTGGATATAACGTAACGTCTTCTGAAGCACGTTCAATCATTTCAGCAAATGTATAGTAAATATCTTGGAAGTTCCCCTTCGATAATAACTTTCCATTTACATGAGCAGTCATCTCTAACTCATAACGATCACCGTTACGATAAACATCTAATTCCTCTTTCGTAACAAGGTGCGCTCCTAATGAAGTTGCAAAATCCTTTCCTTTTGCTGGACCAAGTCCTACCTTCATTTCTGTTGCTTGTAAGTCCCTTGCACTCCAGTCGTTCATAATACAATAACCAAAAATATATTCCTCTGCTTGCTCACGAGAAATATTTCTTCCTTCTTTCCCAATTACGCAAGCAATCTCTAACTCATAATCCAGTTTTTTAGATTTCTTCGGGCCAATTACAAAAGCATCTGGACCAATTACAGCACGGTGGTTCGTAAAATAAAAAACCGGAATATCATACCATTCAGGTACAACATCTAGCCCTCTTCGGCCGCGTGCCGTTTTTACATGCTGTTCAAACGCGTAAAAATCCCGAATACTACTCGGATTAGGAATTGCCGCCACTAATTGTACTTCCTCTAAGGAATATATACCCTTTTCCGGATTCTTAATATTACGCAATACTTCTACATACTCATCCGCTTTCTCTAAAAAGGCGAACATAGAAGAAGGTAATTTTCCACCACTAGCAAGATTCATATCGATTACTTTGTCGCCTTCAAGCCATCCAGCTCGCATTTCTTTTGAAGGAAGACGAAATGTAACAAATTTCATCATAATTCCTCCCTATGAAAATGAAATTTCCACCAGCAAAAGAATTCCTGCTGGTGGATATAAATTTTATAAATTTCCGCGACGCTCTTGTTCTCTTTCAATTGATTCAAATAACGCTTTAAAGTTTCCTTCACCAAATCCACGAGAACCTTTACGTTGAATGATTTCAATAAATAGAGTCGGGCGATCTACAATTGGTTTCGTAAAGATTTGTAGTAAGTAGCCTTCATCATCGCGATCTACTAAGATCTTTAATTCTTTTAACTTATCAATTTCTTCATCAATTTTTCCAACTCGTGCAGTTAACTCATCATAATAAGTATCTGGTGTATCTAAAAACTCCACACCATTTGAACGAAGCGATTCTACTGTTTTAACAATGTCATTTGTTAGTAAAGCAAGATGCTGTACACCTGCTCCATTATAGAATTCTAGATATTCTTGAATTTGTGATTTTCGCTTTCCATCAGCTGGTTCGTTAATAGGGAACTTAATACGACTTCCGTTTGTCATAACCTTCGACATTAATGCTGAATACTCTGTACTGATATCATCATCATCAAAATGGATCATTTGTTTAAAGCCCATAACGTTCTCGTAATAACTAACCCACTCTTCCATCTTTTCAACATTACCAACTACATGGTCTACAGCAATTAAACCTGACTCTTCAAATGGAATATCAAACTCTGCCTTTTGGAATCCTGGCATAAATGTTCCTTTATAATTTTTACGCTCTACAAGCGTATGAATTGTATCACCATACGTACCAATAACTGCTTTTTTCAATGTACCGTTCTCGTCTGTTAACTCTACAGGCGGAGCAATTGCGACGGCACCACGTTTCACCGCTTCCGAGTATGCTTTATCAACATCGTCAACAAGTAATGCCACATCTTTCACGCCATCACCATGAGTCTTTACAAACTCTGCAATACGATTGTCACTACTTAAAGCTCCAGACACAACAAAACGCATATTTTTTTGCACAAGAACATAAGATACCTTCTCACGGTTACCAGTTTCTAATCCAGAGTAGGCCACAATTTTGAATCCGAATGCTCTCGCAAGGTAATAACTTGATTGCTTTGCATTTCCTACGTAAAATTCCAAATGGTCTACATCACGTACTGGAAAAAAGTCCTCCATTTGTGCAGCTAGCGTATCCATAGATTTTTGTTTCATAAAATCCTCATCCCCCTGTAAATAGATTAAATGGTCCATACTTAAAACCAACCGAAAACGCTTCCAACATCGATTAATAAAAATTAGTTAGCAAGCTAACAAATTCTGACCTTTAAAATTTTCTATCTTTTCTGTCAAATTCCTCTTTTTTTCTTACATATAAAATTCGACTTTTTTCTCTTTGAAATAAAGGGAGACTTTAATCAACGAAGGGTTAATTATTAAACTTCACCAATTGAGCGTTTACGCGATAAAGGAAGACTATTAATGTTTTGGAGAGATATATAGGAGAAAATAAAAAAGACCCCAACATATTAACTACTTACTAATATGCTAGAGTCTTTATTTTTTTTGAATGATTGTATTTATATGTCTCATACTAATACATTTGCAAGGAATAGAATAAATGATGTTAATACTACCGCTCCACCTAACGATCCTAATAAATCTGTTTTTGTTACTTGTAACACTTGTTCACTGTTCATATTCCTCATTCTCCTTTCATTTTGTAGGGTTTAAAACTTCTATTACACTAATACACTTGATAGAAATACGATTAACGC
>NZ_JBBBBL010000022.1:21500-90812 GCF_037120585.1 Bacillus sp. CCNWLW194
TGTTAATACTACTGCTCCACTTGCTGATCCTACGAAGTCACCTTTTGTTACTTGTAATACTTGCTCTTTCATTTTTTCATTCTCCCTTCATTTGTTTTTTGTTACAAAACTTCTATTATACTAATACGCTTGATAGAAATACGATTAACGCTGTTAATACTACTGCTCCACTTGCTGATCCTACGAAGTCACCTTTTGTTACTTGTAATACTTGCTCTTTCATTTTTTTATTCTCCCTTCATTTGTTTTTTGTTACAAAACTTCTATTATACTAATACGCTTGATAGAAATACGATTAATGCTGTTAATACTACTGCTCCACTCGCTGATCCTACGAAGTCGCCTTTAGTTACTTGTAATACTTGCTCTTTCATTTTTCATTCTCCTCTCTTTTTCTTTCATTACAAAACTTCTATTATACTAATACGCTTGATAGAAATACGATTAATGCTGTTAATACTACTGCTCCACTTGCTGATCCTACGAAGTCACCTTTTGTTACTTGTAATACTTGCTCTTTCATATCTTTCGTCCTCCTTTTTAATAAGTTATCTATATGTAATTTCTAAGAAATGTTTATTTCATAGTTTTTATGTTAGCGTTACATTAAATTTAATAACGTAACGTTTGTAACATTAATGTAACATAACTATTATTACGTTGCAATATAATTACGTAAATTTTATTACACTTTTTTACGTTTTTTTATAAACATCCTCATAAACCTTGTTTTAATGCACTTTCTACTAAGTTTATGTTTGTAACATTCATGTAATATTACAGTCATATAACGAAACATACCCATACCTACCTCTACTTTTGTTACAAATCAAGATAAATCTTTCATTAAGAAGGTGGAATCTATTAAATTCTTACTGATAGTTCATACGAGATAAAATACAATCTTTCCAAGATAAGTTTATATGTTTCCTCTATATAACTATGTATAATAAAAACAAAGAGGTGGTCATTTTGAAATTAATCGCATTAGATATGGATGGTACGCTACTATCATCTAATCTTGAAATCTCCAAAGAGAACTTACAAGCTATCCAAACTGCAAAAGAGGCTGGTCATATTGTAATGATTTGTTCTGGCCGTGCGAAAGAGGATGCTTTAAAACTGTTGGAAGAATATAAACTATCTCTTCCAGTTGGAGCGAGCAATGGGGCAATTGTTTATGTGGATGGAAAAGTAATTAACTCGCGTTGTATACAAAACGACAAAGTGTACAAACTTGCAAAGTTACTAGAATCTGAAGATGTTCCGTATAAGCTATATACGAATAAAGGAGTTTATTCTCCATATACATGGCAAGATCAAGTCATGCAAGCATTCGAAGAAAACAAGCATGCACTAGATGTTACACTTGAGGAACTTGAAAGAATTACAGAAAAACAAAAGAAATCAAACTTAATTACTGATTTCCAAAGAATCGAAGATGTTGTAAATAATCCAGAGTTAGAAATATCTAAATTCTTCATTTTAACATTTAATGCAGAGCATCGCGCACAGCTATTAAGTATGTTACAAGAAGACACTGATATTATGGTTACAGCATCTGCCCCTACTAATTTAGAAATTATGGATAAGAACGGGCATAAAGGGAATGGACTGAAACAAATGGCAGCCCACTTTAATATACCAATTGAAGATACAGTTGCTATTGGTGACAATTTTAACGATGTACCCATGTTAGAAGTAGCTGGTTTATCAATTGCAATGGGAAATGCTGAAGAAGATGTAAAAAAACTATGTAATGTTGTAACATTAACAAACAATGAACATGGTGTTGCTCATGCAATCGAGCAATTTGTATTGAAACAAACTTCATCTAGTAAATGAAAAAAGGACTCTTTCAACCTCTGAAAGAGTCCTTCTCTTTTATACATGGTGACAAGCAACAAAGTGCTCTTCACCAACATTACGGAATTCCGGTACTGTTTGTTTACAAACATCTGTTGCAAACGGGCATCGCGTATGAAAGCGACAACCTGAAGGTGGATTCGCTGGGCTTGGAATATCCCCCTCTAGTATAATTCGCTCTCGCTTCACTGTTGGATCTGGTATTGGCACAGCGGATAACAATGCTTTTGTATACGGATGAAGCGGGTTTGTAAATAACTCATCACGTGGCGCTGTTTCCACAATCGTTCCTAAATACATAATTCCAATTTTCGTACATAAATGCTCTACTACGCTTAAATCATGTGAAATGAACAAATAAGATAGTCCCTTTTTCTCCTGTAGCTCACTAAATAAATTAATGATCTGTGCTTGAATAGATACATCTAGTGCTGCCACAGGTTCATCAGCTACAATAAATTCTGGGTTTAATACCATAGCTCTTGCAATAACGATACGCTGACGTTGTCCACCAGAAAATTCATGAGGGTACCGGTCAATATGATATGGGGCTAAGCCACATAACTCTAATACTTCTGTCACCTTTTCACGAACATTTTCTTTCGTCGCTAGTCCGTGAGCCAACATCGGCTCACCAAGTGCTTCTCCAATTCTCATTCTCGGATTTAATGAGCTAAATGGATCTTGAAACACAAGTTGCATATTAGGACGATGTTTTCTCAATTCTTCTTTCGATAAAGAGTGAACATCTTGCCCTTTAAACTTCACTTCCCCTTCCGTTTTTTGGACGAGACGTAAAATTGTTTTTCCTATCGTCGTTTTTCCGCTTCCTGATTCACCAACGAGGCCGAATACTTCGCCTTTATTAATAGTAAAACTTACTCCATCAACTGCTTTTACATGTCCAACCGTTCTACTAAATATGCCGCCTTTAATTGGAAAATATGTTTTTAAGTTTTTTACTTCTAATAATGGTTCACTCATTGTTCCGCACACTCCTCATATAACCAGCAAGCTACTTTATGATTCTCATCATGTACATTCAGATTTGGCGCTTCTTCTTTACATATTTCCATACAATGCTCACAACGACCGCTAAAGTAGCAAAACTCATCCAAACCAACTAAATTAGGAACTTGCCCTGGAATAGAATATAGTTTATCTATTCGTTTTCCCATCACTGGTTTTGATTTCAACAATCCTTTCGTATATGGGTGTTTCGGATTTTGGAATATCTCTAGTACCGGTGCTTCTTCAATAACTTTCCCGCCATACATAACGACAACGTAATCAGCCATTTCTGCTACAACGCCTAAATCATGTGTAATTAATAAAATGGATGTTTTAAATTCCTCTTTTATTTGCCTTAATAAGTCTAATATTTGGGCTTGAATCGTAACATCAAGAGCCGTTGTCGGCTCATCAGCAATTAATAACTTAGGATTACAACTAAGTGCAACAGCAATCATAATACGCTGTAACATGCCGCCGCTTAGTTCGTGCGGATAAGAATGGACGATTTCATCCGCACGGGCTATGCCGACTTTACGAATTAACTCAATTGCTTTCTTATACGCTTCATTTTTACTAAGTAATTCATGCTCTCTTAACGTTTCTACAATTTGTTCACCTACAGTAAAGACCGGATTTAGCGATGCCATCGGTTCTTGGAAAATCATCGCAATATCATTTCCTCGTAAACTACGAAGCTCTTTCTCTTTCATTTCTAAAAGACTTTTTCCTTCATATAAAATGTCTCCGCCTACTACACTGCCTGATTCAGCAATAAGTCCCATAATAGATAAGGCTGTTACACTTTTCCCGCAACCCGATTCACCTACAACACAAACAGTTTCACCTTCTCGAACTGCAAAGCTAACGTGATTCACAGCCTTTACTGTCCCTTCTTCTGTCTGAAAGTGTGTTTGCAAGTCTTTCAGCTCTACTACCGCTTTACTCATATTCTCTCACCTACCGTCTCATCTTTGGATCTAACGCATCACGAAGTGCATCACCAAGTAAGTTAATTGATACAACTGTTATAAAGATTGCAAAACCAGGCGGAATCCATAACCACGGACGCTTTTGGAAATCAAGCAATGAGTTCGCTGCACTAATCATGTTTCCCCATGATGGTGTAGGTGGGACGACGCCGAGACCTAAGTAGCTTAGTGCGGATTCACTTAAAATAGATCCAGCCACACCCAAAGTTGCTACAACAATAAGCAACGGTAAGACGTTAGGAACTAAATGATGAATGATTTTCCGAGAATCCTTTAATCCTAATACATCTGCTGCTTGCATAAAGGATTGCTCCCGCAACGTTAAAATTTGTCCTCTCACAAGACGGGCAAGTCCTGGCCATCCTACTAAACTTAAAATAATCATTACAACATATAAACGGTATTCCGATGGTAATTTCCATTCTGATAAGATTGCTCCCATTATAATAAGTAACGGTAATCCCGGAATGGACATTAAGACATCTGCAACACGCATAATTAAATGGTCTACAATACCTCGATAAAAACCAGCAATTGCTCCTAATAGAGCACCTAGTATAACAGATAGTAGCATCGACGCTAAACCAATTGTTAATGAAATACGTCCTGCTTGCATAAGTCTAGTTAAAATATCCCGTCCCAACTGATCTGTTCCAAGCCAATGTGATAGGTTGGGTGGTTTATTAATTTGTGTTACTTGTACTTTTCCATCAGCATATGGTGAAAAGATTGGACCGATAAAACTAAATAAAAACATAAATATTAAAATGTATAATCCATACAATGCCATCTTATTTTTCTTAATTTTTTTATACGCTTGGCGCCATGGTGATGATTCGTTTCCCTTTTTCCGTTCTTTCTTTTTCTCTATTATTGGTGTAATAGTCTCCATATCTTTCCCCCCTTACTTCAAGCGAATTCTTGGATCAACAAACGCATATACAATATCCGCTAAAAAATTTGCCATAATTGTTAAACATGAAAGAAACATCGTAAAGGCCATTAATACCGTATAATCACGGAAGTTTAATGCTTCTAATTGAATGCTACCGATTCCTGGCCAGTTAAAAATCTGTTCAATAATAATAGCTCCTGAAAATAAACCTGGTAATTCAAAAGCGAGTAATGTAATTGCTGGCAAAATTGCATTTTTCAATGCATGTTTATAAATAACAGTTCTTTCTTTTAAGCCTTTTGCACGAGCAGTACGAATATAATCTTGCCTAATAACATCCAACATGCCAGTTCTAAAATATCGTGTTAACGATCCTACACCAAGAAGCGTTAAAATAAACACCGGTAGAATCATATGACGTAATACTTCTAATATGTATGCTATCCCTGTTGAGTTACTCCCAATATCAATCATGCCACCAATAGGTAATAACTTTAAATCAACTGCTAATAATTTAATTAAAAATAACCCGATAAAGAATGATGGAAATGACATTGCTGCAAAGACACCGATCGTTACCAATCTATCAAACCAAGAATGCTGCTTTGTTGCAGAAATAACCCCAATAATAAGAGCAATAATCCAAGTGAAAAATAAAGCTGCAACAGCAACGATAAATGTATTCCAAATAAATTTATTAAGTAATGAAGTTACCGGTTCTTGATACTGTAAAGAAAATCCAAAATCACCATGCAAAGCATTCACTAACCAGTAAAAATACCTTTCAATAATTGGTTTGTTTAAGCCATATAATTCCCTTAACTCTTGAGCTCTCTCTGGTGTTAACTTTGGATTTGAATCAATGTAATCCCCCGGCAAAAGTGCAAATAAGAAAAAAATAATAATAGATGTACCAAACAATGTAGGGATCATTTGAAGGAACCTACGAATGATATATGTTTTCACCTTTTGTCTCCCCAATCCTATTTACTTAAAAATAGAAGAACATTTTTTCAAAACAGCTACTATTCCCTTGCTGTGTGAAAAAACGTCTTCTATTATTTAGGTCAACCCTTATTGTTCAATAGATAACACTGGTAAGTTGGAACTGATGCTATCGTACTTTTCTGGATCAATTCCTTTTATACGTGCATTATGAGCATAAAGTAGTTTACGATAGTTTAATAAAATAACTGGTGGATCATCACTTAACTCTTTATACAGTTCTTTATAAATTGCTTTACGTTTTTCAATATCTGTCGTCCCTATACCTTTTACAATCAAATCATCTACTTTCGGATTATTATAACCCGTATCACTTTTTGGATTAGTTGATAAGTACTCACTTACAACTTCACTTGGATCACTAATTCCTGGTGTTGAAACTGCCGCTAAATCGTAGTCGCCTTTTCCTACTTTTGAAAGCATCGTATTAAAATCCATCAACTCTGGATTTAATTCAACACCGATTTCTTTGTAACTTTCTTTTGCGATTGGAATAAAGATATCATTTGTTTTACCTGTATTTGATGCGTAGTATGTTAATTTTAACTTTTGACCATCTTTTTCACGAACCCCGTCAGAACCTACTTTCCAACCAGCCTCATCCAATAATTTTTTAGCCTTTTCTACGTCGTGTGGATATTTATTAATACCTTCTTCTGTATATGCCCATGAAACTGGAGCAATTGGTACGTTAGCAACAGAGCCATATCCTTGTAAAGCTGTATCCACATACTTCTTACGGTCTAATCCATAAGTAAGTGCTTGGCGTACCTTTTTATCTTTCAAATACGACTTCTTATTATTTACATAGATATAAGCAATATCACTTGATGATTCAAGATTAATATTTGCAAACTCTAATCCTTTTAATTGGTCTATATTCTCAGGATTCGCTCTAAATCCACTATAGTCCAGTTCACCTGTTTGGAATAATTGGAATCCAGTATCACCTGATGTGATTTTGTAAATAAAGTTTTTGATTTTTGGTTTACCTGCATAATAATTTTCGTTAGCAACAAAGCGTACTTCTTGACCTGGAACATATTTTTCAAATTTATATGGACCCGCTGCAATTGGTTGCCCATATAATGCTTTTAAATAGTCTAAACTTGTATTTTGTTTATAATCTTTTCCATAATAAGCTTTTGATAGTACTGGGCCACCTAAATTAGTTAGCGCCTGTGAATTAACCTTTTCAGTTGTAATTTTAATTGTCTGTGGATCAACAACTTGGATTCCTTCAATAGAAGTTGCTTTTCCTTCTTTATATTCTTTCCCGCCTTTAACAGCATACTGAGCAATATCCAATCCACCTTCATACGCTTTATCATGAAGTAGTGTTAGTGTAAATGCTACGTCATCCGCGGTTAAAGGCGACCCATCACTAAACTTTAAATTTTTACGTAAGTGGAATGTATATGTTAACTGGTCAGCAGAAATATCCCATTTTTCTGCAAGGTCCGGAACAGGTTTACTTTGTTTGTCTGTTGTTACTAGTGATGCAAAGATAACAGACGTTACATTCCCATCCCAACCATTATCTTGGAAATACGGAAGGAAAACTCCCCCTGGCTTAGAAATGGCTGTAATAAAAGTATCTTTTCGCTGATTTGCTTTCTCTGGACTTTTCTTTTTATCTGTAGCTGGAATTGATTCAATCTTAGCGTCTTTTAAATCCTGTTTTTTTACTGGTTCTGTAGAAGCCGTATCCTCCTGTCCCCCACAAGCAGATAACACAAGCGAACTACTCAGTAATACCGAAAATACACCAGCCCATTTTTTTGTCTTTTTCTTCATTGTCCCCACCCTAACTGTTTAATAGTTATACCCTTTGAACTTATAAGCTTATGTATGCCTCCCACAGCACATTTATAGCCAATCGGAAAAGTCGGTTTTAATCGTAAAAAAATAGATGTTTTTGAGGGATAACAATCCTATTCCGACCTTTCCGGTAGACTTTATGGTTATTAGCTTATATCTTCCGTTATATTTTGTCAATTCTTTCTAAATAAATATTTTTAGAATTTTTACAAAATTACTGTTCTATCTTTAATTTAGGTAAACTTAACAAAATACCGTTATAGTTATCTTCTTGCAATCCTTGAATGCGTGCATTATGTGCAGACACAACTTTACTATTATTTAGGAAAATAACAGGCGGATCTTCGCTTAACTCTTGATATAACTTTTTATAGATTTCTTTTCTCTTTTCAATATCCAACGTTTCTAATGCTTGCTTAGCCAATTCATCTACTTTCGGATTATGGTATCCATCATAGTTTCGTTTACTTGTTGAAACAAACTCCTCAATTGTTCCACTTGGATCATCAATCATTGGCGTAGATACCATCGCTAAATCATAATCACCTTTTATCACTTTTGAAATCATCGTATTAAAGTCCATATATTCTGGGTTAAACTCTACACCAAGCTTTTTATAATCCTCTTTCATCACAGGAATCATCACATCATTTATTTTACTTGCAGAAGAAGCAAAATAACTTACCCTCAATTTTTGGCCATCTTTTTCACGGATCCCATCCGGGCCTGCTTTCCATCCAGCCTCATCCAATAATTTCTTTGCTTTCTCCAAGTTATACTCATATTTATTAATACCTTCTTCTGTATATGCCCACGAAACTGGCGTAATCGGTATATTAACGAGTGAAGCATACCCTTGGAAATACGTATCAATAACCTTTTGACGCTCTAATCCGTAAATAAATGCTTGGCGGACACGTTTATCTTTAAAGTATGGTTTCTTATAGTTCATTTTAATGTATCCATAAGAACTTCCTGTATACACATTAATATTAGCAAAACCTAAATCTTTTAATTGTTCAACCGTCTCCACGTTTGTTGTAAAACCATCATAATCTACTTCTCCTGCTTGAAATTGTTGTAGCTTCGTATCACCTTTTGTAATTTTATAAATAAAGTGCTCAATCTTTGGTTTTCCTTCAAAATAATTTTCATTTGCTACAAATCGAACCTCTTGACCCGGAATATATTTATCCAATTTATAAGCTCCTGCCCCTACCGGATTTCCATACAGCTCTTTTAAATACTCCAAGTGTCCTTGTTTATACTCTTTCCCGTAATAAGCTTTAGATATAACTTCTCCGCCGATTAATGATAGTGTTTGAGCATTTACCTTTTCAGTCGTAATCGTAATTGTTTTCGAATCAATGACTTGAATTCCCTCAATAGAGGTTGCCTTTCCTTCTCTATAAGCTTGCCCACCTTTTATTGCTGTTTGGCTTATATCAGTCGCACCACTATAAGTTGGATCATGTAATAACGTTAATGTAAATGCTACATCATCTGCAGTTAACGGCGAACCATCACTAAACTTTAAATCATCTTTCAAATGAAATGTATATGTAAGCTGATCCTCCGAAATATCCCACTTCTTCGCTAATATCGGAATTGGCTTTCCTTCCTTATCCAGCCCAACAAGTGGAGCAAAGATAGCTTGCGTTATATTACCATCCCATCCATTCTCCATAAAATGCGGAAGAAATATTCCCCCAGGACTTGGCATGCCAACTACAAAAGTATCTTTTCTTTCTTTTTCTTTTATAGGACTTTTTGCTTTGTCGCTTGCCTTAATAAATTCATCTTTTACTTTCGGTACGTTCCCAACTTCATTTGTACTTGCTTCCTCTTGACCACATCCGGCTAGCAATACTGACACACTAAGACATGTAGACAGTACTCCTTTAAAAGTTTTTCGCATCATTTTCACCCTTACTTCCTTTCTAAGTATGTAACAACATAAACCCCTTACTGTAACTATCTTTATTTTTCCTACAAAAATAGTATGAATTAATTTCAAGATTATTCCTTTCCCTTAAACATGTCAATCGTTCTCTTTTATTTCGTATAAAAAAATTAAAAATTCACTTCTATTCATTCAGTATGAAACATAGAATACTAATAACCAATTACCAAAAAGGGGGCGAAAACATGGACAACCTATTCCAATACGTCCTGCACTACGTATTATTAACAATTATGATAGTCGGGGCGCTATTACTATTCCCATTCTTCCCAAAGTTCGTCCTCTTTTTAGCTTTTTTTATTATGCTCGGGATCGCTATAATCATTTCAACAAAGGAAGATGCCTCACAAAAAGAAAGCAGAGTTCAGCGTGTAAAGCTGTAACTCTGCTTTTTTTTGTTCTCAATCATGAATTGCTGTTACATATACTTATGTCTCGGGAAATAATTAACCGATCCCAAAAGTTCCTAATACTATTTATGTTTCACAGCCCATGTAAATTACGGAACAAAGATTTATCAAACTTACTGTTTCACGTGAAACACAACTTTTATTTATCTCTTAAAGTAAAGTATCAGTATAAAAAAGCGAATTCCCTTCAGTAAAACTGAAGGGAATTCGCTTTTTATTTTTCACTCCACAATATTCTCTAACTCATTATATAACTCCGCTCGTAACAACTCTTTCTTCGTTTTTTCTTCATACAATTGTTCAAGCATTTCAACATCAACTACATGTTCCATTTTACACTCAAGCGTATATATATCTTCTTCTACATGCATTAACTCTGTTTCAATCTCCTCAACATTCCTAGCTTCTTTCTTTTTTACAGGGGCTGTTTCAATACTTTTTCTTCCTTGGCGTTGCTGCTTTATTACTTGCGTCTCGAACTTTTCCTCCCACTTTTGACGCGCCCATGCATAGTTCCCTGCAAACTCAAATAATTTGTGCTCATCAATCCAATACGTCTTTTCAAATAACTTATTTAAAAAATAACGATCATGTGAAACAGCCAGAATCGTCCCATTATATTGCTCAAGAGCTTCCTCTAAAACTTCTCTTGATTCAATGTCGAGATGGTTTGTCGGCTCATCTAATATTAAAAAATTAATGTCTTGATACATAAGTTGCGCGAGTCTTAACCTCATTTTTTCTCCACCGCTCAGTTGTGTTACTTTCTTAAACACCGCTGGACCATAAAATAAAAACTTAGCTAATATATGTCTCGCTTCTCCCTCTGTTACAGCTACATATTCCCTGAAAGCCTCTAATACATTACTCTTCACATTTCCGTACGCATGCTGTGATAAATAACCGATTTTCACACTACTACCAATCCGAATTTCTCCAGCATCTGGTTCCATTTCTTCTAATAATAACTTCAGTAGCGTTGTCTTTCCTGTACCGTTACGACCAACGATAGCTGCACGCTCTTGAAAACGAACATGTAAATTTGCTTCGTTAAATAAAGGGTGATCAGCAAATCCTTTACTCACTTCTTTCATTACAACAACATCTTTTCCGCTTCTCTCTTGCCCTTCAAACTGAAGTCCCATTTGTTTTCGTTCTAAAATAGGTTTCTTTAGTTTTTCCATGCGTTCCAGTGCACGTTCCATACTTCTCGCTCTCTTATGCAATCCTTCATTCGGAGGATTCGCCTGATTTGCCCATTCACGTAGTCGCTTTATTGCTTCTTTCATTTTCTTTATTTTCTTTTGCTGTTCTTGATAAGCCTGAAACTCGTGGAGCAATCTTTCTTCCTTTTCTTCAACGAACCGAGAATAGTTTGTATGATACACGTGAATCTCTCCATCTTCTAAATCAAAAATCTTTGTTACAACTTCATCAAGGAAATAACGATCATGTGAAATGACCATAACCGTTCCATTGTATTCTTTTAAAAATTTCTCTAACCATTCGACTGCAAATAAATCCAAATGATTTGTCGGTTCATCTAATAAAAGTAAATCTGGTTTCTGCAATAGCATGTATGCAAGGCTTACTTTTGTTTGTTCTCCACCACTTAACTCCAGAAATGTTCGAGGGAATAGTTCTGTCACCTGTAGACCATTTGCTACCTTCATAATATTCGCTTCTATTTCATAACCACCAAGAAACGCAAACTTTTCTTGGATTACTCCGTACCTCTCCATCAACTTTTGTAAAGCAGATGGTTCCAGTTCTTCCTCCATATTTTTTTCTAATGCACGCATTTCTCTTTCTAATTCCTTTTCTGTTTTAAAAGCAGAATTTAATACATCATATACAGTCATACCCTCATCAAATTTCGGAATCTGTGCCACATGACCAATACGTGTACCTTTCTTCATATGAATGGCCCCTGTATCCAAACTTTCCATTCCAGTTAGCAGCTGAAAGATTGTTGTCTTACCACTACCGTTACGACCAACTAATCCAACACGTTCACCATTCTTTATTTCAAGCGATATATTTTCAAATATGATGTTTCCACCAAAAGATTTCGTTATATTATTTACACTACAAATTGTCATTTTCCGTACTCCTTTCAATATAAAAAACCGTGAGAAAGAAACATTCCCCATGGTTTTCGGCATAGAAAAAGGAAGCCAAATAGCTCCCTTTTCACACGTTTATTAAAAATGGGTGAAGAGATTTCTATTGTTCAATAGCTACTATGCAATTGTTAAAAAAGGACAGACGTATCCCGTTAACAACTACATCATGAAAAATTGCACGACAAAAATAGATAAAATCTAAAAATTTGGCACGCGCAGCTAAAGAACATTTCATCTCATTCACCTCTTTCGTACGGAATTTAATACTTACTTCTTTATTATACTTTCCCATTTCATGTTTGAATAGTCATTTTTCTGAAAATAATGAAGATAGACTAAACATTTCAATAAGTGACATCAAATCTTACAAAACTGTTATGTTCACGTAATGGAAAGCGATAGTACGAAAAGATGCCTCCCTATACAATAAAGGTGTAAACAAGAGAGAGAACAAAAGGAGGAAACAATCATGACAAAAGAAATCGTAAAAGCAATCTTTGAGGTATTAGTGAACGGACAAGCAGTTGTAAAAGAACTAAACAAACTATAAAAAGGAGTGAAGGAATATGATGAACATGGTAAAAATGATTTTACATGCTTTAGTTGATGCAAAAGCAGTTAGCCAAGAATTAAACCAACAATAAAAAGGGGTAAAGGAATATGAAGAAAGCCATTATTATAATTGCAAGTATAGCAATTGCCTTATACACAATAAAAAATAGAAAAAAGAAGCATAATAAAAATGATCTATATTATCCATACGCATTATTAAAGAAAGAATAAAAGACAAGGTACCCTGTTGTAACGAGGATATCTTGTCTTTTATTTTTCCTATTCCCTTTAAAGGATTTCCTTCTCCCTTTCCCGAATGTATTAAGCGGGATTTTTATACATATTTTAAAGGGGCATATATACAAATGGATACACAACAACTATACTTTTTAAACGATATTGGAAAACAAAAACCAGAAAGCATTCGGAATAGAAGCGCTACATGTCCTTTTTGTGACAGAGAAAATTTAACGGATATTTTAGCAACTGAGGGGTCAATTATTTGGCTAAAAAACAAATTCTCTACATTAAAAGATACATTTCAAACGGTGCTAATCGAAACAGATAATTGTGAAGACCATATTGCGACATATACAGAAGAACATATGAGATCGCTAATTCGTTTCTCCATTAAACATTGGTTAGACTTACAGAAGAATGAAGAATTCACATCTGTGATTTTATACAAAAATCATGGTCCATTCTCAGGCGGGAGTTTGCATCATGCACACATGCAGATTATCGGAATGAAATATGTAGACTATCTCGATAACGTAGCAACGGAAAACTTCCAAGGAGTCATTGTACAAAAAAATGACCACATTGAACTCAATATTTCAGATCGTCCTATTATCGGTTTTACTGAATTTAATATCATTATTGAAGATGTTAGATGCATAGATGAATTGGCAAATTATATTCAACAAACTGTACGTTACATACTGACAGATTTCCATAAAGGATGTAGTAGTTATAACTTATTTTTCTATCATTTAAACGGAAAAATCATTTGTAAAGTTGTTCCTAGGTTTGTCGTCTCACCCTTATATGTAGGATATAAAATACCACAAGTTTCTACAAAGCTAGAAGAGGTGAAAATACAACTCGCGCAGTACTTCACGAGAGAAGAAGATAAAATTATTCATAAAAAAACAGAGTAGGTATAGAAAACCTACTCTTTAATCACACCTTTATTTCGATAGTACACATTCTCTAATCCGACGTTGTACTTCATGTTATTATCCGTCCACTCTGGCCCTAAATTCCCTGGCCATCCAGATGTATTTGCTATATATTTTAGTAATGCAAAATCCGTCAAGCCTTTTTGCACCCCACGCTTATATCCTTTCATTAAATGCGGCATTGCAATTTGCGCATTTATACGTGGATCTTTCAGCTCATCATCAGTTAAATGATCCGGCGCAAGTCCACCACCACGATGCAATTGAAACAATCCGAATGAAGTTCCGTTATCTCCAACACTTCTTGGATTTAACCGACTTTCATGTTCGGCAATTGTAAGAGGTATCCATTCTGGAAGATTAACTTTCTTTGCTTCCTCTATAATAATTTGTTTCATCTGTTTTGCTTCTTCTGAGTCAACATAGCTTGTCTCATTTACTAACTTGCCCATTCCTTCAGACTTTCCTTGGAAATATAAGTACACCCCAAGAACAACTAAAAATCCTACAAAGAATTTCTTCACTACTTCTACCTCTTTCTCCGCTGAAATTTGTCCCCTTTCAGCCTTCTTCCCTTACAATTACCCACATTCTATCATTCTCTTACCCTTTTATCATAGCAAATAACTATACATATTATCATCATGCTTTAGACCGATTTTGTGAAAAAACAGCTGGTAAATACGTGCAAAAATGTAACTTTCATAGACTGAAACGCATTTTTTGTATATAATTGTAAACTGAATTCCAAATATAAACTAGGAGAATAATAATATGAAAAAATGGTTGCTACTCTTATTTAGTTTACTACTATTAATTCCTGTCCCTATTTCCGCACAAAAAAACGAAAATCCAAAAGTCCTTATTTTATACAGTTCGAGCGATGATCAAATTACAAATGATACCCAAATACTTAATACACAAGTAGGACATTTTACTAATAACATAACAATAAAAAACATAAAACAGTTAGCTGAAATAACTGATAAATCTTCATATACACATGTTATTTACATAGGTGAAAAACAAGAAGAACTCTCCACTGAAACAAAAGAATTTCTAGAAAATTTCTCAGGGCCACTACTAGTTTTAGGTCAAAATATAGAACAATTATCCAATCGTTTTTCATTTATCACACTTAAAAATGAAGATATAAACTCTGATACAATTGAATATCCAACACGTAAACTAAAGAATACATTAGAGGACGAACGATCCATTAAAAACCTTGATACAAATGGAACAATTCTTGCCAATGCTTTAAAAGGAAATACTACTTATCCATTAATTGTACAACAAAATAATTCTTATTATGTTGCAACTTCTAACCTCTTTGATTGGATATCTTATTATATTGGCGAAAGCCTATTTTCTTACTTTGAACAAAAGCCAACGACAAATAAAGTGGAAGCTTATTTACGTCTTGAGGACGTTCATCCAGCCGCAGATATAAATCAATTAAAAGAAATTGCTGAATTACTAAAAGAGAAAAAGATGCCATACATGATCACTGTTATTCCTGTATATACGGATCCAGAGACAGGTAAAACACTACATTTAAAAGATAAACCCGAACTAGTCGATCTTTTACGCTCTATGCAAGATGATGGTGCAGCAATTATTATGCATGGTTATACGCACCAATTTTATGATAGTGAAACTGGGGAAGGTTTTGAATTTTGGGACGTAAAAACAGATCAACCAATTCGTCAACCGAAGCATGAAAAACCAAAAACAAAAGATGATTTCCCTAATATAGAGGCATATAATGCATACGTAAAAAAAGGGGAAGAATTTGAAGAAAAATATACGGCTGATCATATTGAAAAAGGGATTCAAGAACTTGTAGATGCTAAACTATATCCTATCGCATTTGAAGCACCTCATTACACGATGTCTCAAAAAGGATATGAAATATTATCAAGGTATTTTTCAACTTATGTAGGACAACTACAGTTAAGTGATACAACTTGGAAGTCCATGCACTCTCCAGCATACAGAAGTACACCATCATTTTTACATGGCATGAAATTAGTGCCTGAAACAGTTGGATTTATCGAAGAAGATAAACCACACGCTATTGCAAAGATGAAAGCAAATGCAGTATCTGTTGCTAAATTATCTGACGGGGTTATTGGTGCATTCTATCATCCTTACTTAGGTGTGAAACCATTAAAAGAAGTGTTAAAGGACCTAGAAAGCATTCCAAACATAGAATGGATTGATTTACAAAAAGAAACAAATGAAGTGAAAATGAAAGATATTCATATCACTACTAATAAAGACGGGATTCACGTTGAAAAACCAACAAGCGCAAGTGACGTAATGGATTATATAAAACAATATGGATTCTTCCTTCTACTTGGTTTCTTCGTCATTGTCTTTCTTCTATTATTAAGACGTGCGAAAAAATTAGAATCCTAATACAAAACCACCAAGCAGAATGCTTGGTGGTTTTTTTAACTTAAACCAAAACGTGGCATATTATTAATAACCCATTGATTATTTTCATAAATAAATTCAACCTCTACTTTTTCCGTTACATTATCATAGTCATTATACGTTTCTACCTGTGCTTTTATTTTCTCATCCTTTAACTCGGCAGAAATAATTTTTGTAAATTTAGTTGCTGCTTTTGACCCTGGATCTCCAATAACATAGTGCATTTTTCCATTTAACTCTTTAATATACTTACTCTTCATATACTCTGCTATAAATGATTTTGAGAAGTACGTAGATAGCGTAGTCTCTAAATTATCTTTCTTATTATAAATAGGATTCACTAATTCCCCGTATGAAAAATCCCCTACTCGTTTTGGTTTTCCTGTTAGTGCAGCCATTTGAACATTAGTCAGTTCCTTCTGTGCATTCCATACTTTCTGTAACATAACGTTATCTGCTAGCTTCTTATCTTTTACTTCATTTGATTTCTTTGTATCCAGATTCATGATAGTTCCATTATCCGTATAGAGATACATATCTCCTGCTACAAAATATAAATAGGATTTAGTTGGTTCAACCGCTTTATTATAAATTACTTTTTCATTTCCACCATTCATTTTCTTCTTATATACTCCGTCCTTTTTTAAATAATAAAAAGTATCCCCTTTCACATTCATCTGCAAGGCATCCTTTACCAATAACTTTTCATTATTTTGTTGAAGGTCTATCTCATATATACCGTGCTCAGCTTTATTTGTTTCAAAAGGTAACGAAAAATCAACAACAGCATATAATTTTTCATTATTATACGTAGCACTAGATATTGTTGCATAATTTTCTTTTGACCAAGTTTTATTATCTTTTGTCACTTGTGTTCCACGATTTTTATTCCAATGTAGAATACTATCATCTATCGTTCGAGACCAACCGGAGTTTTGAAATGCAGCTTCTTCTTCCTGTCCCGTCTTCAAATCCATTTTTGCTATCCCTACAATGTCAAAACCACCATGCTCAGAATATTTTTTCGGATAAAATAAAGTTTGATCTTTAATATAAACATAATTTGTATCCTCTTTTAACGTGTCTAACTTTTTGCTAGATATATCATACTTCATTAAAGAAGATAATCCCGCATTCTTCTCTTCATCCGTATGAATAAAATATAAAGCTTTGTTTTTTATATTTATGTAAGAAGCATTTACACCTTCTACTACACATTCCGAAGTCTGAAATTGATCTTTCGTACGATAGATGCCTCCTGTATTTTTATCACCATTTACCGCATAGTAAACCCATCCCTTACTCTCTACCATCTTCCCTTTATTAGAACTGTTTCCAACCGAATTCCCGTTTTTCTCAGTCTCTTTCATCTGTTTTTCAACTACTGGATCAATTTGTTCTTCCAATTTTTCTTGTGCTACGTTTGTATTTGTCACCTTTTTTTCCGATTCACACCCAAACATTGCAAGTGAAAGCGTCCCAGTCATAATTGTAATAGCTATTTTTTTATATACTTTCCCCATTCTCCTACCCACTTCCTTCACAAAATTAAACACATCATGAATTATAGGGAAAAATAGAAAAAATATCCATAAAAAAAAGATAAGAGTAACACTCCTATCTTTTCAAATAAAACCGAATGGTATTTTCATATAATGTTTCTGTAACCTTATCAATAGATATGTTTTTTATGATACTAATTTCATTTAATACTTCTCTAATCATTCTTGGGTGCGTCATAACGTCCTTTTGAAATTCCCACGGCCCATCTGTTTCTACCATCATATATTCAAGCGGATAATATGAAACGATTTTTCTAATTTTCTCCTTATGTAAAACATCCGGTGTAATAGAAATATGATAACCATTCGTCATCATCCGTTTCATTGTCTCCTCACTTCCTTTAAACCAATGGAAGTGCGCACGTGAAACTTTATATTCTTCAAGTAAATCACATACAATGTCAGCATCTTCAGAAACTGCGTGCAATACAATTGGTAAATCATACTCACTAGCTAGCCCTATAAATCTTTTCAATACAGCTATGTATGGATCTAGAGTAATCCTTTCATCTTCTTTCCTTAAATAATACGGTAAGCCTACTTCACCAATCGCTACTATATCCTCTACATGATCTTCAATTAATTTATAGATTTACTTACATTCTTCTTTATGAATCGGTTGCTCTGGATGAAAACCTATTGCTGGATGTACAAAAGGATATCGCTTTGCTAAAGATAAAGTTTCTTTACATGATTGATAATTCATAGATACCGCAATAAGCCCCTGTATCTCTTTACTATTTTCCACATCTTTCAGTAATCTACTTCTCTCTTCATCCTTATATTGGTCAACATGTATATGACTATCCATCCATTTCATCTTTATTCCTCCATAAAAAAAACAAGAAAGGATCTCCCTTCTTGTTTTATCATCTATATTATTTAACAATTAAGTTTGTTATGATATCAAATAATCCAATACATACTACGGCAACAGTAAAGTAGCTACAGAAATCTTTAATTGGAAACTTCACTACTTCTTCTTTAAACATCCCATTCTTCTCCCTTCTTACTATATCCCTAATTATTTTTATCTATTTGTATCTATTATGCAAAAAATATGACAAATTTACTATCGAATTAACTTACGTAAACCTTACAATGTTGTAAGGTTTATAAAAAGGCCCCATCTACATACAGATGAGGGCTATTAAAAAGTAGTTGGTTTTTCATTCTTCATTACATTACAAACAGAAAGTAATACAGTGAGACTTTCTAATTACACTATATAAAATTCACTAGCTTTTAACCATCGAATTACATTACAGAAGACTTACATGTTTGTAAGCTACGTGTAATGTAATTCGATAGTTTCCCTTATCTATATTTCATACAATAAATTTAGAAAGTAAGCCAAATAAGAAGAACACTCGCATAACCAAATCACATTGCTAGTAGCTACTCTTCTTATACCTTTCACTCATGCTACTACAATGTACCCCCTTCCCCTTTATATAATAAAAAAAGCCTTAGCCCATATGGACTAAGGCTTTTTTACGCACCTAAAAATACCCCTACCTAGTATTTTCGTTTTCGACAAAAAATAGGTAGGGGTATATTTTGCTATCTCATCGCTAAAAGTTTACTCTTTGCATTAATAGGAATATTTACAGCTTCAATTTCTTCAATTGACTCGCCGTAGCGTCCTTTTGCGTACACCTTTAATGCTTCATCTCTCTTTAACATATGCTTAACAGTCTTCTTTATTTTTTGTTCTCTTCCACGTTCGTCAAATGCAATAAATTCATATTCATACCACTCATCACCAACATGCTGACCAATTGTATTCACAACCGTATAGTATTCTTTCGTCTTATAAAGCGGATTATATTTATCGATAACTGGTCCAAGTTTCGTAGGCAGTAACATTACTACTATCACTAGCATCGCTATTATAGTAGTGATCATTTTTTTCTTCATAATAAACATTCCTCCTCTGCAGGATATATATACATCCATTTTAAAAAGAAGGAATAAAATCTACTATTGAATCTCATTACATTACACTTACATTTTTGTAAGAATAAAAAAAGGTGAACGAATTTACTCGTTCACCTTTTAGCTCGCTTTAAAGCCACCACCAAGTACATCACGCACATCGTGAATAACAACGAAAGCATCTTCATCTACTCGACTAATAACTTGCTTTAACTTAACAAGCTCTTGTTTATTAATAACAACATATAAAACTTCTTTATTTTTACCAGTATATCCGCCGCGTCCTTCTAGTACAGTGACACCGCGTGTCATGTTTTTCGTAATAGCCTCACGTATTAGGTCTGGTTGATTCGAAATAATTGTAACAGCTGTTTTTGTATCCATTCCTTCTACAATAAAATCAATCACTTTCGCTCCGATGAATACTGCAACAAGTGTGTACATCGCTTTTTCTTGTCCTATTATAAATACAGAACCAGCAATTACAACGATATCAATAATAAGTACGCCTTTACCAACACTCCACCCTAAATATTGATTTGCTAACTGTGCTAAAATTGCCGATCCTCCTGATGTACCTCCAGCTTTGAACATACAGCCTAATCCGATACCTACAAACAAACCAGCAAATAAAGCTGCTAATAGTGTATCACTATTTACATGATACTCAATATGTTCTGTAACATATAAAAACAAGGATGTTTCTACAATCCCTAAAATTGTATAAACCATCGTTTTTTTATCAAAAAACTTATAACCAATAACTAGTAAAACTGCATTTATAGCAAAGTTCACAATCCCTGGTGACCAATCAAATAAGTAGTACGTAACAACCGTTAAACCAATAATTCCACCTTCCGATAAACGGTTTGGAATTGCAAAGTAATTAATACCAATTGCGAATAATAATGAACCAATTGTAATTAGTGTTATTTCCTTTATACGTTGATTAACCATAGTTCATCCCCTCCCCCCATTTGACATTGTATCACTATCTCCTAGAGGTTTAGAAGTGGTTTTTATTCCGCATTTTTCCTCTTAAAGATCGAGATATCATGTTTAAACAAAGGGGTGATTAATTATTCACATTTGCTCTAACTGTACGAACAAATCGCTCCACATTCCCTTTCTGAATATGCTTAGCTCTAACCGTTTCTTGATTACAAGTAAACTCAAAGTACGGATAAAAATCTATGCTATCTATATGCAAATATGAGTACTCTTTAAATGTTGAAGGATAGTACGGAAATTTCCCGTAAAACAGGAGACGTCTAGTAGTGGCAACAAAAATTCCATGTTGATAACATAACGTGAAATTATCCTTCTCAAAGATCCCTACCATAAAGGCTAAAATCTTTTCGTCATCTTCTATATACTTTTTCATACTTAATAAAAGTTCATTCATGCATATCCCTCCAAATACTATTCTTGAAAAGAATCCATGGATTGTTACAAACCGGCTTAACTCCTTTATAAAGTATGAAACGCGTTTCCTGTCAAAGATATTTCAAAAAAACAATCCGTTATGCACTTATGCACATAACGGATTAAAACTACACTGTAGATCGCTCCACAAGTTCATATGAAATTTCCACCTTTTCTTGTTTAGAGCTCTCATCACTTATTTTCCTGTAAAACATTTCAAAAGCCGTTTTCCCTATCTCCTTCAAATTTTGATCAATAGTTGTCAACTGCAACACTTGCGAAATAGGTTGGTTATCCAAACCAATAATCGCTAAATCCCCAGGAACTCGAATAC
Source organism: Bacillus sp. CCNWLW194 (assembly GCF_037120585.1). NCBI lineage: Bacteria > Bacillati > Bacillota > Bacilli > Caryophanales > Bacillaceae > Bacillus > Bacillus sp. CCNWLW194. The sequence goes on from NZ_JBBBBL010000022.1 coordinate 43,024, forward strand.
CCAATTTCCCAACTTCCGTCATAACCCCAATTGCAACTTCATCTCCTGCTACTATTAACGCTTCAGGAAGATTCTGCATCCCTTTTAACTTATGAGCCACTCTCACACCATCTTCTAATGTAAAGCATTCTGTGAAAATCCATTCTTCATTAACTTCTTCATCTATAGATTGCAATTGCTGTTTATAAACATCAAAACGCTTTTGACTACTCGGTCCTAGCTTTCTTCCCGTACAATAACCAATTTTTTTATAACCTTTTTCAATAAGGTGATTCATTCCTAGTTGGAAAGCTGCCGAATGATTTGTATATACACTTGAGATGTTTGCAATATCATTATCTTCACAAGCAATGATTGTGCCGTAAGAAGCATACGGTTCTATCATTTCCCAATCATTTGCACGTGAACAAATAATAAGACCATCTAATTGTTTCGTTTTTAACATATGTAGACTTTTCATTTCTTCTTTTTTATTATAATTTGTTTGGCAAAGTAGCACCCTGTAATTATGAGTTAACGCTCCCTCCATCATTCCCCCTACCATTGCATCGAAGCTCGGATGATTAATATAAGGTAGAATTACACCAACAATATTCGTCTTTCCTTTTGATAAATGAACAGCATTTGCGTTTTGTGAGTAATTCAACTTCTCAACTATCTCTAAAACCACTTTCCTTTTTTCTTCACTTACGTACGGATGATCATTTAGCACCCTTGACACAGTCGTAACGGAAACTCCCGCCATCTTTGCAATATCTTTAATGTTAGCCATACACTCACCTCTACTTTTAACTTAATGAATCCCATGAACATATGTCAAATCTTCTTATCATTACAACTTCATTCGTTTCTCTTACAAAAGTGTAATTTTCCTGTAAGCTAATTCGATAGTGAATCTCCACAATATTTCATACCATTAAGTCAGAAACAGGGCAACAACTACTCGAAAAGGAGCGGATTCATATGATGAACAAAATGAAAATAAATAATTTCTTCAATACAATGGGCATGGTATTATCCGCTCTTTTCGATGCAAAAGCTGTTGCTTCTACATTAAACAAGTAAGGAGAATTCATTATGAATAACATCACTTTTAACAAATTAGATTTTTTAGGACTAGCTAGCGGATCAGTTCTTCTTACTACTTTGATTTACGCCGCTACGCTTGTATAAATTTCGTGTCCCCTTTCCCCTTTATATAGAAAAAGACGACCGTCTAGGTCGTCTTTTCTTATTTTTGATTTGATTCCAAAGCTTCCTTTAGCTTCTCAAACTTCTCATTTAATTGATCTGTCATCATTTTCATAGCTGTTTTTCGATCTATTTGTTCTTCCGCATCAATTTGAATCGGATCTCCAAAAATCAATTGTGCCCTTTTTCCTTTTATTAATTCTTTTATACTTGATGGACCAACATAAGCTGCCGGTACTAATGGAACGTTAGAACGCAGCGCAATCGTAACAGCTCCAGCTTTTAATGAAACGTCTTCTGTTGATCTCGTTCCACTTGGAAAAATCCCTACTACTTTCCCTTCTTTTAATAGGCGTGATGGAATTTTGAGTGTACTCGGTCCTGGATTCGCACGATCTACAGGGAATGCATTTACGTTTTTGAAGAACCAATTTTTGAATTTCCCTTCAAATAATTCTTTTTTGGCCATGTAATGAATTTGGGTCGGGTACATCCCTGTAGCTAACATTAATACATCCATAAAACTTGTATGTGTACACGCAACAACATACGGGCCACCTTCTGGTAACTTTTCTCTTCCTTGTACTTCTACTTTCCCAGCTGTTTTAAATATATATTTCAACAAAAATGTAATTGGTTTATACATTTGTTTCGTTCCTTTCTAAACATCCGAAGTATAATCATTTTCTTACAACAATTATAACACTAAGTTTTAGGAGTTGGTAATAAAAAATAAGTATTAATTGTTAAATTTCAATCCTTACAAAAGTGTAATTTTTTTGTAAGCTAATTCGATAGTTACTTCTTACAATATTTCATACAATTAAGTCAGAAAGAAACAAGTAAGGAGAATTCATTATGCAAAACATCACTTTTAACAAATTAGACCTTTTAGGATTAGCTAGCGGCTCCCTTCTTCTTACTGCTTTGATTTACGCTGCTACGCTTGTATAACTTTGTGTCCCCTTTCCCCTTTATATAGAAAAAGACGACCGTCTATGCCCGGTCGTCTTTTTAAATGTTTCTTTCTTTTAACTCTTTTAAAAGCTCTATCATTTCAGCTTGTTGTTTTATCTTCTTACGACCATTTCGATTAATTGCTGCAAGCTCACAAGCAACTCCTACAGCGAAGAAAAACAATAAACTTTCTAACATATGAAATCCTCCAATTGCCTATTAAACTGCTTGACGTAATTGCTCTTCTTGTAAAATTTGCTTGTTTATATTTTCTTCTTTTCTCTGACAAACGTTATTGCGAATAAGTGCTGCAATAACAAGTAAAGTCCCTATAATATCAAACATCGTTATTTGATATCCTTGCATCATCATAATAATTAAAGTCGTAATGGGTACAAAATTAATAAATAAAATACCATTAATAGATGATAGAATTTTCACACCGTAATTCCAAGAGAGTAATGCTACAATTCCCGGTAATGTCATCATAAATAACAAATCATATTTCACAATAGAAATCGTTCCCATATTCGGTACCGATACATATCCAAGTGCCGTTATAATTATTGTTATAATTCCTGTAACAGTCGTACCAAATACACACGTCAACGTAGAATAACGTAATGTTGACCAATCGCTACACGTTTGACCACCCATCGTATAAATAACCCAACCTACAACTCCAACAAATATACATGCTAGTGAAAACATGTTATCTTTCAATGTTAAAAAGAAACTCATGTCACCTTTCGTAATAACAAATACAGCTCCTACAAAAGCGATAACCATGCTCGTTATCATATATTTTTTCGGTTTCACATGCTTATATCCCCATAGAATACAAATAGAAATCATCGGCATAAGTGCTTCCATAATGGAGGCTACCATCACACCTGACTTTCCCATTAACATTTGCCCTAAAAATATAAGTACATTATATACAGTAAACGCCATCGTTCCGAAAAAGACGAGTAACTTTCCTCTTCCCTCTAAACGAAATGCCTGTTTTCCTTCTTTCATTAACAATAATACAATCAGCACTATTGCCACCGCTCCATAGCGAATAAGTGAAAAATAAAATGGATCTATGTATTCTAGTGCATGATCAGCAACTGGAAACATCGCTCCCCATGACATACTTGCAATTAAACATGCTAAAGCCCCTATTATCATTTGACCTCTTCTCACCACAATCCCCCGTTTCTTTCTATTTGCACAAAGAGAATTGTAAAAGAAAAAATATATCACGTAAAATGATTCAAAATGATGTTAACTATCACTTATAATGATAGTTAACATCAAGGAGGATCATATTATGGAATTAAGAGACTTACAAATCTTCCAGAGCGTTGCTGACCAAGGTAGTGTAAGTAGCGCAGCAAAGGAATTAAATTACGTACAATCAAATGTCACCGCACGTATTAAACAGTTAGAAAACGAGCTGAAAACACCGCTCTTTTATCGTCATAAACGAGGCATGACTTTAACAGCTGAAGGCAGAAAAATGCTCGTTTATGTTAATAAAATTTTGCAAGATGTCGATGAGCTAAAACAAGTATTTTTAGATAGTGAAACACCCTCTGGCATATTAAAAATCGGTACAGTCGAAACAGTAAGTACATTACCTACCATTTTATCTTCTTACTATAAAAGCTATCCAAATGTCGATTTGTCATTACAAGCAGGTCTAACAGAAGAACTAATTAGAGAAGTACTTAATCATCAATTAGATGGTGCCTTTATATCGGGTCCTATTAAACATCCACTAATCGAGCAATACGATGTTAGTACAGAAAAATTAATGCTTATAACACAAAATAAAGCTTTTCATATCGAAGAATTTACAACAACGCCTCTACTCGTTTTTAACCAAGGATGTGGATACCGTTCCAAACTAGAACGATGGCTGAAAGATGAAGGTTTGCTCCCAAAAAGAATTATGGAATTCAATATATTAGAAACGATATTAAACAGTGTTGCACTCGGCCTTGGAATTACACTCGTACCACAGTCTGCTGTCCATCATCTTTCTAAAGCAGGTAAAGTGCATTGCCATGCAATCCCTGAAAAATATGGTAGTATTTCAACGGTTTTCATACGCCGCAAAGATAGCTATATGACGAATTCAATGCGTAGCTTTTTAAAAACAATTGAAGAGCACCACCACATTAATATGCTTTAAAAGACATTCTTACACGAATGTCTTTTTTTCTTACAAAAGTGTAAGTCTTCCGTAAGCTAATTCGATAGTTGTAACGGATCATATTTCCTATAATTAAGATATAAAGCAGGGCAACAACAATTCGAAAAGGAGCGGATACGCATGATGAACAAAATGAAATCAAACAAATTTTTAAATACAATGGGCATGGTGCTATCCGCACTTGTCGATGCAAAAGCAGTTGCAACTACATTAAACAAATAAGGAGAGATTATAATGAACAACATTACTTTCAACAAATCAGACTTTTTAGGACTTGCAAGTGGAGCGGCTCTTCTTACAGCTTTCATTTACACACTTGCTCAAGGTCTTGTTTAACACTTTCACTTTGTTTCCCCAAACCCCTTTATATATAGAAAAAGCTGCTCGTCTTATAGACAAGCAGCTTTTTAGTTTGTTTCATATATAATCTGGCCTGTTTTCGTCATATCGTATCCGCCAATCGCTTTTAATTCATTATGAAATTCTTCCGATTGCAGAATGTCTTTCACAATTTCGATCAGCTCTTCATTTTCTTTATTCTTCAAAATCACTAAATCATACTGTTCTTTCATAATTGAAATAAAGTCTACATTTACAATTTGCGAAAACTTTTCTGAACCTACTCCCACATCAGCTTTTTCATTCGCGACTTGCGTGGCAACACCAAGATGATTTGATTCTTCCCATTCATATCCACTAATACGTTCTTTATTTAACTTTTGAATTCGCAATTGTTCATCCACTAACACTCTAATGCCAGAACCTTTTTCTCGATTTACAAATCGTATAGATGACTGAGATAAATCAGCCCATGTTTTTATATTTTTTGGATTCCCCTTTTGCACATAAAACCCAACGTTCCTTGCTAATAAATTAATCATAATACATGGTTGTCCAACTAAAATACGTTTTACATACGGAACATTATATGTATCCGTTTCTCCATCAAACAAATGCAAGCTAACGATACTTCCTTCTCCTTGATACATCTTTACTAAACTCGTTAAACTACCTTGATATGCCCGTAATATATTTGAACTTGGCAGGCGATTTTCTATACGCTTTGCCAGCATATCTAATGTTAGTTCTTGCCCGCTAATAATACATGTATTCGAGATACTATTACTGTCATTCTTTACAGGAATAGCTTGTACATTCCCTGTTTTCATTTGCTTAATATATTGTTCTAAATCTGCTGCATCAATGCGCATTTGTCTACCAACTCTATAAGAAGGAAGTTCTCCTTTTTTAATTAAGTCGTATACAGTTAATTTTGATACTTTTAATCGTTTTGCTACTTCTTCCGTTGTGTAGGAATGATGATCCATAGACGATTCCTCACTTTCTTCCTTCATTGTAACAAAGAACTATATATTTCTCCTATTTTTTAAAAATATCTACATGTTCAAATTATATTCAATTATAACTAGTTATAATTAATTATATTTAGTTATAATTAATTATATCAAAACGAAAGGGGATTTTTTTATGAATAAGTTTACATTACGATCCATCGGGGCACTTATCCTTTCTTTTCTTCTTATATTTAGCGTTGCATGTACAAGCGGAGATAAGAAAGAGAAATCAACTGCTAAAGAAGGAAAGGCAGTTGAACTTACTATATCAGCAGCTGCAAGCTTACAAGATGCGCTAAAAGAAATTGAAACAAAATATAAAGAAAAAGAACCTAATATTAAACTTTCTTTTAACTTTGGTGCTTCTGGTGCACTTCAACAACAAATTGAACAAGGTGCACCTGCTGATTTATTCTTCTCAGCAGCAGAAGATAAATTCCAAACTCTTGTTAAAAAAGGATTCATTAATGAAAAAGATGGGAAAAATCTTCTTGGAAATGAGCTCGTTCTAGTCGTCCCAAAAGATAGTTCTCTTACAAAAATTCAAGATTTAAAAGATAAAAAGATTAAGAAAATCGCACTTGGTACACCTGAATCTGTACCTGCGGGAAAATACGCAAAGGCTTCTCTCACACATGAAAATCTTTGGAATGACATTCAAAATAAAATCGTATTTACAAAAGATGTTCGCCAAGTGTTAACATATGTAGAAACAGGTAATGTTGATGCTGGTATTGTATACAAAACAGATGCTCTTATTTCAGACAAAGTAAAGATTGGCGAGACAGCAGTAGCTACTTCTCATGATCCAATTCACTATCCTTTAGGTGTTATAAAAGAATCTAAGCACAAGAAAGAGGCGACTTCATTTTATGAATATTTGCAGTCAAAAGATGCACAATCTATCTTTAAGAAATATGGATTTACAGTCCTATCATAATTGCCATGAGCTTTGATTTTGATGCTATTGTGTCACCGATTTTTCTATCTTTACGAGTAGCTGCATGTGCCACTATTCTCGTTACAATTTTAGGGACGATTATCGGACGGGCATTGGCACGCTCCTCATGGAGATACAAAGTAATATTAGAAACTATTTTCTTATTGCCAATGGTACTTCCACCAACTGTAATCGGTTTTTTTCTCATTATCATTTTTGGAAATAATAGTCCCATTGGTATGTGGGTAGAATCATTGTTTCAGCAGTCTATTATGTTCACATCTACTGCTGCGGTCATCGCTTCCACAGTTGTTGCATTTCCGCTTATGTACCAATCAGCAAAGACAGGATTTTCTATCGCAAATGTACAAATTGAAGAAAGTGCTCGTGACCTTGGTGCAAGTGAATCTCAAGTTTTTCTGCACGTTACACTTCCTCTTGCATTTCCCACCTTACTAAGCGGAATGATTTTGAGCTTTGTTCGTGCACTAGGAGAATTTGGTGCTACACTCATGTTTGCTGGGAACATCCCTGGAAAAACACAGACAATCCCAACTGCCATTTACATGGCCATTGATGCAAGTAATATGCAACTCGCCTGGACACTTGTAGTTATCACTATTAGTATGTCTCTCGTATTTCTGCTATGTATTCAACTTATTAATAAAAGAATTACTAAATCTTAAAGCAGCTTTTTTCGAAGCTGCTTCTTTATTTCTTAGGAAATAAAATATGTCATCGGGAAATAACTGAATTTTACCTTTTATTTAAATATACATTCTATTTGAATTTACTTTCTAAAATAGGCAATTTCCTGTTATTATATGGAGGTGTTTCAAAAATTGAAGAAATGAAAACGCATTTATATCGTGAATTCTTCATCCTGTTTTAGCGATCGGTAATCTTCTACTCTATTAGTGGGGCATTACCGATCGTTAGAACGATATGTAATTATATTGGTATAGCAAACTGAAGGGAGTCTTGTAATGGACATTTTATTAGCGCTTCTTCCTGCAATTGCATGGGGAAACATCTTATTAGTAAGCGTAAAAATGGGCGGTGGTGCATATAGCCAAACGGTAGGTATGACAATCGGTGCTCTATTCTTCGCAACAATTATGTATGTATTTACTCAACCGGCTTTAACAATGACAATCTTGATTGTTGGTTTTATTTCAGGTTTATTCTGGGCTTTAGGACAAGTAAACCAATTAAAAACAGTTGAAAAGTTAGGTGTTTCTACTACTGTAACGATTTCTACTGGTATGCAACTTGTTGCAACTTCTATCTTTGGGGTTATCGCTTTCCGTGAGTGGACTACTACTACAACAATCATTATGGGAACGATTGCAATCCTATTAATCGTAGTCGGTGTTGTATTCACATCACTAGATGACAAAGAAAATGCACAACCACCAGGACAATTGAAAAAAGGACTTCTTACTTTAATTGTTTCTACTTTCGGCTATCTTGTATATGTAATTATCATTCGTTGGTATAATATCGATGGTTGGTCTGCTATTTTACCACAAGCAGTTGGTATGTTTGTTGGTGCGGTTGTACTGACATCTAAACATAAGCCATTTAACAAATATGCAATCCGTAATGCTTTATCTGGTTTACTATGGGGAACAGGAAACTTATTCTTACTTCTTTCATTACCACGTGTTGGAGTAGCAACAAGCTTCCCATTATCTCAAACTGGAATCGTTATCTCAACATTCGGTGCGATTGTCTTCTTAGGTGAAAAGAAAACAAAACGTCAATTGATCTTTATTGCACTAGGTAGTGTTTTAATTATCGGCGGCGCTGTATTACTTGGTCTAACAAAAGCATAAACTTATAATCTATTAACCCCTGAAGCATAACTGCTTCAGGGGTTTTTTATTACAACTATTTTTTAAATATAATAATCTTTACAACCTTATTTGCATCCCCCCTCCTCCCTCCAATTTCTTTCTTTTCACAATAAGTCTTTTCTTTTTACAAAATTCTCTTAAAGATGGTATCGTTTTTTATAACATATCTCTACTGGAAAGGAATAAAGGATATGCTTAACAAACATCGAATTCTATTTATTGGTGCTGGTCGTATGGCAGAAGCTATATTTTCCGGATTACTTAAAACAAGCAAAGAATATATCGAAGAAATTATCGTTTCTAACCGAAGCAATGTAGAAAAGCTAGAACAATTACAAGGGCGATATAATGTGTCTATTACAACAGATTGGAAGCAACATGTTACATCTGTTGATACGATTGTTTTAGCAATGCCGCCTGCTGCACATGAAGAATTATTAGCAGAGTTATCTCCGTTACTATCGAACCAACTTGTCGTAACGGTAGCTGCTGGCATTGGACCATCTTATTTAGAAGAAAGACTTCCCCAAGGAACGCCTGTTGCTTGGATTATGCCAAATACAGCTGCTGAAATTGGAAAGTCTATCTCCTTATATACAATGGGACAATCAGTAAATGAGATGCATCAAGAAACCCTGCAACTACTTTTAAAAGGCATTGGTACTTCGCAACTCTGCACTGAGGAAGAAATTCATCAGCTTACTGCAGTTACTGGAAGTGCACCAGCCTTCCTTTATTACTTTGCTGAAAGCTTAATTGAAGCAACAAAAAGTTATGGAGTCGATGAAGCAACCGCAAAACACCTTGTTATTCAAATGATTTCTGGCTCCGCTTCTATGCTTGAACAAACGCAAGATCCGGCTAACCTCCGCGAACAAGTAACAACGCCAGGTGGTTCCACAGCTGAAGGTCTCAAAACTTTATATGAGTATAATTTTTCAGAGGCAATTCAAAAAGCAGTAGAAGCAACAAACAAAAAAGCTAGGGGGAAATAATATGAGTTTAACAAGTTTAAAAGACTATACAACATTACATAACGGAGTAAAAATGCCTTGGTTCGGTTTAGGTGTTTTTAAAGTAGAAGATGGTTCAGAGGTAATTGATTCTGTAAAAGTAGCAATTAAAAATGGCTACCGCAGCATCGATACTGCAGCAATCTATCAAAATGAAGAAGGCGTTGGACAAGCGATTCGTGAATCAGGTGTTTCACGTGAAGAATTATTTATTACATCAAAAGTATGGAATAGCGATCAAGGATATGAAACAACACTTCAAGCATTTGAAACTACATTAGAAAAATTAGGTCTAGAATATTTAGATTTATATTTAGTACATTGGCCTGTAAAAGGGAAATATACTGAATCATGGAAAGCATTAGAAAAGCTTTATAAAGATGGTCTTGTTCGTGCTATCGGTGTGAGTAATTTCCACATTCACCACTTACAAGACGTATTTGAAATTGCTGAAATTAAGCCAATGGTCAACCAAGTGGAATACCACCCACGTTTAGCACAAGAAGAGTTACACGCTTTCTGTAAAGAACATAATATCCAGCTTGAAGCTTGGTCACCATTAATGCAAGGCCAACTACTAGATAACCCAGTGTTACAAGAAATTGCGACAAAATATAATAAATCAACTGCGCAAATTATTTTACGCTGGGATTTACAAAACGAAGTTGTAACAATCCCTAAATCTATTAAAGAACATCGCATTATTGAAAATGCAAACATCTTCGACTTTGAATTAAGTGCTGATGATATGAAAGCAATTCAAGCTTTAAATGAAGATCTTCGCGTTGGTCCAGATCCAGATAACTTTAACTTCTAGTAGAAAAACCACTGCCATATGCAGTGGTTTTTCCGTTAAAGAAAACTGAAAATTTAAACTATATTTCATTCGGTTGACACTTCATCATCCAAGGTGTAAGATTTTGAATTATCAAAGAAACACAAAATTTAATAAAATTTATTTGTTTACTCATTGTATCAAGAGAGGTGGAGGGACTGGCCCTTTGAAACCTCGGCAACAGGTTCATTTTGAATACTGTGCCACTTCCTGCAAGCTTTATGGCTTGAAAGATAGAATGAGGGACTTCGTTTATATACGGGTGCATAACTTGTACGTAAAAATCCCTCTTTCTCAATACGAAAAGAGGGATTTTTTATTTTTCATTTCCCTCATCATCATCCAAACTTAATTATTTAGGAGGAAAATCAAATGAAAAAGAAGTTTGTACCCGGTATTGCATCAGTTGTAGGAGTAAGTATTTTATTAACTGGTTGCGGTAGTTATAAAAACGAAGCAAGTGGAGCAAATGCAAAAGACGAGGCACCTAGTAAGCAGGTTTTAAACTTATCTTCACCTACTGAAATACGAACAATGGATACAGCTCGTGCTACAGATACTGATTCTGGTCAAGTAATGAGAAACGTATTTGAAGGTTTGTATAATCTTGGTGAAGGTAACAAACCTGTCCCTGGTGTTGCAAAATCTCATGAAGTAAGTGGCGATAAAACGAAATACACATTCCATTTACGAGATTCAAAATGGTCAAACAGCACTCCTGTTACAGCGAAAGATTTTGTCTTCGCTTGGCAAAGAGCTGTCGATCCAGCAACAGCCTCTGAATATGCATTTTTATTCTTTGATATTAAAAACGCAACAAAAATTAACAACAAAGAACTTCCAGCCGACCAACTTGGTGTAAAAGCAGTTGATGACCATACGTTTGAGGTAGAATTAGAGCGTCCTGTTCCATATTTTATTAGTTTAACAGCGTTCCCAACATTTCTACCAATTAACGAGGAATTCTTTAAAGCACAAGGTGATAAGTACGCTTTAGAAGATAATACAATCTTGTACAATGGAGCTTTTACACTAAGCGATTGGAAGCACGAACAAAGCTTTAAATTCAAGAAAAACCCTACCTATTGGGATAAAGATACTGTCAAACTAGAAGAAATCAATTTTAACGTAGTAAAAGAAAAATCAACAGAAGTAAATTTATTCGAATCAAAACAATTAGACCGTATAAAATTAACATCTGACTTCGTTGATAAATATAAAAAGGATGCGAACTTTAAAGAACGCCCGAACGTAGGCGTACAATTTTTACGTATGAATCAACAAAACAAAGTACTTCAAAACGTTTCTGCACGCCAAGCAATTGACCAAACAATTGATCGAAAATCCTTTGTAAATACGTTATTAAATGATGGCTCTACACCAACCTTTGGCCTCGTTCCAAAAAACTTTGCAAAAGGGACTGATGGAAAGGACTTCCGTACTATAAACGGAGATTTAACCAAAGTTGATACAAAATCTGCACAAGAGTTATGGAAGAAAGCTAAACAAGAGCTTGGTTCTGAAAAAATCACATTAGAATTATTAACAAGTGATGCTGACCTTGATAAGAAAACTGGTGAGTTCTTAAAAGGACAACTAGAAAAGAACTTAGACGGATTAACAGTAAATGTAAAACCACAACCACGTAAACAACAAGTTTCACTTTTATTAAAAGGTGACTATGAAATCGGCATTGACGGCTGGAGTCCTGACTTTGCTGATCCAATTACATTCCTTGAACTATTTACAACGAATAACCCTTACAACTTAGATCATTACTCTAATAAGGAGTTCGATGAAACAATTGAGAAAGTTAAAACGACTTTAGCTGGTGATGAAAAAGCTCGTTGGAAAGCATTACTAGCATCCGAGAAAATATTATTTAAAGACTCTGTTATCGCTCCTCTTTACCAAAAAGGTGAATCTTATTTAGAACGTTCTTATGTGAAAGGAATTGTACAAGTAGACTTTGCAGGTCAATTAAACTTCAAATGGGCACAAATTGAAAAATAAAAGGCAACCTGAATTGAAGTTTTTCTCCCCATACCAATTGTTTTATTGGAAAAATGTATTAAAAGCGGATTTCTCAATGAGAGAAAATCCGCTTTTTCAATATAGTATTTTTAAAAAATAATACTCCAACTTTTATTATTGACATATAGTTCTTTCCAGTGTTAATATTCTAAATAATCAAATAAACTAAATATTTAACCATCAAAATATAATGTCTACTACGTTGAAACATATAACGACAGATTATAGCTCAACATGTATATACATATAGAACACCTGATTACCTACATGCACATATTTATAATAGGTTTTTTCTTCTTCTATAGATATACTTCAAAACATGGACATTAAGACGTTACGAACAACACATTTAGGGAGGAACGAACAATAAAGAAAAAAGTTGTACCTGTTGTTGCATCTGTTTTAGGGGCAAGTCTATTACTAACTGCTTGCGGGGGAAATAAAGATAACGCAAGCGGAGCGAAAGCAAATGATAAAGCACCTGATAAACAGGCAATTAACTTATCATTTGCTTCAGAAATTCCAACAATGGATGTTGCAAAAGCAACGGATGGGGAATCCATGAACGTAATGCGCAATGTTTTTGAAGGTTTATATGCAATGAGAGAAGATAATAAACCGATTCCTGGTGTTGCTGAGTCGGTTGACGTTAGTTCCGATAAAACAAAATATACATTCCACCTGCGTGATTCAAAATGGTCAAACGGTACTCCTGTTACAGCAAAGGATTTCGTCTTCGCTTGGCAACGTGCCGTAAATCCTGATACAGCAGCTGAATATGCATTCTTATTCTTCGATATAAAGAATGCGAAACAAATAAACCAAAAACAATTACCGGTTGATCAATTAGGTATTAAAGCTCTTGATGATAAAACTTTAGAAGTACAACTTGATCGTCCTGTTCCCTACTTCTTAAGCTTAACGACATTCTCAACATTCTTACCAATTAATGAAGAGTACTTAAAATCTCAAGGTAATAAATACGGTTTAGAAACAAATCATTTAATTTACAACGGTGCTTTCACATTAGATAACTGGAAGCATGAGCAAAGCTTCCAATTAAAGAAAAACCCTAACTATTGGGATGCTAAAACAGTAAAATTAGAAGAAATTAACTTCAATGTCGTTAAGGATAAATCTACAGAAGTTAACTTATATGATTCTGGACAAATTGATCGTGTTGCTTTGACTGCGGAGTTTGTTGATAAATATAAGAGCGATCCAAACTTCAAAGAACGCGCTGAAGTTGGCATTCAATTTTTACGACTCAATCAAAAAAATGAAACATTAAAAAATCAACATGCACGCCTTGCTATTAACGGCGCAATGAATAAAAAGGCATACGTAGAAACAATTTTAAATAACGGCGCTGTTCCAGCTGAAGGAATGGTTCCTGCGAAATTTGCAAAGAGTCCAGAAGGGAATGACTTCCGTAAAGAAAATGGAAATCTAATCAAAGATGATGTGAAAACAGCGAAAGAAAACTGGAAAAAAGCGAAGCAAGAACTTAGTACTGACAAAGTAACAATTGAACTATTAACTAGTGATAATGCTTTAGCTAAAAAGACTGGTGAATATTTAAAAGGTGAACTAGAAAAGAACCTAGATGGATTAACAGTGAATTTAAAACCACAACCACGTAAACAACAGTTAAAACTACTATTAAGTGGTGACTATGAAATCGGTATTGATGGCCGGGGCCCTGACTTCGCTGATCCAATTACATTCTTAGATTTATTTACAACAGATAATGCTTATAACTTCGATAAATACTCTAATAAAGAGTATGATGAGCTAATTCATAAAGTAAAAACAGATTTAGCTGGTGATGAAAAAGCTCGCTTTGAAGCAATGAAGCAAGCTGAAAAAATCTTATTGCAAGACGGTGCTGTCGCTCCTTTATACCAACAAGGTCGCTCTTACTTACAACGCGGATTTATTAAAGGACTTGTAACAACTGACTTCGGCGGTGAGTTTAACTACAAGTGGACAGAAGTTGCAAAATAATAAAGTAATCACTGCTATTGATTGTGTAACTAATATAATAACTAATAATGCAATAATATTTTTCTCTAAACTAACTCCTCCAAATATTATTGTATAATAGCCATTCGCTGCATATGTTGCGGGAAATAATTCACCAATTGTTTGATATGTTTTAGAAAGCATTTCATGTGGTACGATTACCCCTGAACTTACAAGTTGTAACGATAGCGAGATAATATTAAAAATCATACCTGCGTTTCCAAACACAGTTAGAACCATTTGTGTTAATGAAAGAAAGGCAAAGAAAACTATTGTCAATAATCCTCTTTCCCTTCTTTTTGCATTGAACCAAAACTCATCATAAATATAAACAAAAACATCAAATATGTCCTCCACGTCAAAGAAGGTATATGCCCTGACCAAAGATAGCTAATCAAATAGTTAATCCCTATAATACAAGACGACACTACTAAACTAATGCTTATTAGTTTTACATATTTGAACATATCTTTTCTCCTTACTTTTCTATCTCTTCAAATTGCAGATTTACCGGCTCTTCTAAAATTGTTTCATAAAAGTTTTCAGCCAAATCTGTTGAAGGAATTTTTTTATCCACTTCAGCAAACCGTATACTATCTAGCCACACACAACCTTCTCCTGATAATAAAACACCAAATGCGATACCAAGCGCTTCTTCTTTTATATCTAATACAACCGAGTATGATTGCCAGTTATTCGTATTTTTAATGGGGCGATTTTGCATGTTATCCATAGCAAGCGGTTCTGTATCTTTTCCGTCTACTCGCATCCACAATCCTGCCCAATCTTTTACATTCTCACTCTTAACAAATGCTGTAAAACGTAACCTCTTTCCTACATACTTATCCGCTCGGAACATTTGCATTAATGTTGAAAATCCTCCGTGCGTAACATTCTCTTTTGCTTTTATGTATGCAGATACTTTTCCTTGATGGACAACTTCATAATCTAAACCCATCTCATATTCGGCAGGATGACTCCCACTTAAGATCCATCCTTTCGGTATACCTTTTTGCATTGAAACACCCTCTCTTTCTATATAAAATGACTGAAAGTACTTTCGATATTTCTTTGGCGGCAATTGAAACATTCTTTTAAAAGCTCTCGTAAATGCCTCTTGTGAGGAAAAACCATATTGCATTGCAATATCAATAACAGCTCTCTCAGTTGACACTAAAACCTGTGCAGCATGAGTTAATCTTCTCTTTCTAATATAATCCGTTACACTCATCCCGATATATCTTTGAAAAATACGATGGAAATGATACATCGATACTGCACTGTGAGACACTACTCTTTCTGTTGTAAGCTCCTCCTGTAAATAATCCTCTATATATTCAATTGCTTCTTTTATCATCTCTTTATATTCTTCATGCATTTTAGTACTCCCTCACAACTTCAATTTACCATATACATACAAATTATTTTTGATTTAAATTGCGGATTAAACCTTGTGGCTATAGGATAATAATTTATTTTCAACACATACATAATTACATGATTTTGGGAAAAACTTGTATAGAATGAATTTACATAAGGAGGAATTTATAATGAGAATTTTACTATCAGTTTTATTAGCTCTTATGCTAGTACCTGCATTAACAGGATGTAAGGCTCCTGCAAAAGAAGATACAACTTCGAATAAGAAAACGACTGAAGAAGCAAAAAATGAGACTTCTGCAGACTTAAAACTTAACTTTAATGAATTTAGTTTAGATGCAGACTATCAAGATACGAAGAAAGACTACGAAGCTGATTATAAAAATGTAGCAGCTGATAAGAAAATGGAAGCAAAAATTGAAGATCATAAAGCAAATGTAAATTTAACAGGAGACGAAGCTATCACAAAACTAAGCCCACTTCTACAAGAATTAAAATTTGATAAAGATACTCCTGACCAAGAAGTAATCGATCAAGTCTTAAACGTGTTCAAACTTGATAAAGACTATCAAAAATTTGAGTTAGAAGTTGTCTTCTCTGACGGAACGAAAAAAGAATATAAAAGAGAAATAAAATAAAGAAGTAGGCGGTTGCCTACTTCTTTATTTTATTTTTTAGCATATCGTAAGCTTGGTTGAGATCCTACATAGTATTCTAATCCAGATACAGATGATTTTTGTAAATACGCATCTGTTGGGAATACAAGTGGGATTAAAGGATATTCTGTAAACATAATATCTTCCGCTTGATGCAATAAGTCAAAACGTTTATTTTCATCTTGTTCTAATTTCGCTTGATTGATTAAATTATCGAAGTCTTTATTAAACCATTTCGCATAGTTATTTGGTCCATCACCTGCATAAATTTCTAATTGAGCTGCTGGATCTAATGTAGATCCTCCCCATCCCATATATGCAATTTGGAAGTCACTTTGTTTGTACATATCGATATAACTTTTCCACTCTTTACCTTCTATTTTTACATCTACCCCAAGATTCTTCTTAAACATTTCTTGAAGTGTTTCAGCTATTTTCTTTTTATCTGAATATTTCACTGTTACTTCTGGAAGTGTAGTCCATCCTTCTTCCTTCATTCCTTCTTCTAATAGATTCTTAGCTACCGCAGGATCATATTGAAAATAATCGCCTTTCTCTTTACGGAAATCGCGGCCACCTTCTGTTTTTGCTCCTTCTGGAACAAAGCCATATGCTTCTTTTGCATTATTCTTTAATATTTTCTCTACGATAAACTTACGATCTACAGCTAATGCAAAAGCTTTACGAATTTTAGCATTTGTAAATGGTGGCTTCTCTGAGTTAAATGAGTAAATATGAGTTGAGTAGTCTTGCATTTTTTTAAACTCTTTATTATTTTGTTCCTTCTCAACTAAATCTGTTGGTATGTGAGATAATAAATCTAGTTCTCCAGATTTGTATAATTGATACGCTGTTTTACCTTCAGGAATAATACGGAATTCAATTTCTTTTGATGCTACTTTTTTATCATGAAACTCTTTATTTTTTTCTAAAATAATCGCTTGGTTATGCTTCCATTCTTTCAATGTGAAAGGACCATTTGTAATTAATTCTTTTGGATCTACTTTTAGTTTACCTTTTTCATCAATAGATTTTTTATTAAGTGGAATATATAACGACTGAGATAATGTACGTTTAATAGATGTCACTGGGTGTTCAAATTGTAGCTTTAGAGTTACGTCATCTACTGCTTGAATTCCTACTGCATCTTCTGCACCTTTCCCTGTATTAAATGCTTCTCCACCTTTAATGAAATATAGTTCTGTTGCATTCATAGAGCCCGTTTTTGGATTTAATATTCTCTTCCAAGCAAATTCAAAATCTTTTGCTGTTAACGGGGAACCATCAGACCATTTTAGTCCTTTCTTCAAATAGAACGTATACTCTTTTCCATCCGCTCCAGCTTCCTCTTTATCTACTAAATCCTTTTCAAACTTCCCATCACTTGTCTGTCTATACAAAGTTGCAAATAAGTGCTCAATTACATAATTAGAGTTATTATCTGTTGAAATTGCTGAGTCTAACGTATAAGGATCACTGCCAAGATTCGTTACAAAACGATCTCCTTTACTAGCACTTGCTTTTGAAGTGTCTTTCTTACCACAAGCAACAGAAGTAATTGCTAATACGGTCATAATGACAAATAATAAAAACTTCTTCATCTTACCTTCCCCTTTAACCTGAAATTTTTGGTGTTGATGCTAATAATGTTTTTGTATAAGAATGTTGTGGATTACGGAATACTTCATCCGTATTTCCAAATTCAACAAGTTCTCCTTTATATAAGACAGCCACTTTTTCACATAAATAGTGAACCATCGGCAAATCATGCGCGATAAATAAATATGTATAGCCTTGTTCCTTTTGAATTTTTTGCAACAGATGTACAATTTGAATTTGGAGTGAAACATCTAACGCTGAAATTGGTTCATCAAGGATTAATACTTCTGGCTCACATAATAACGCTCTTGCAATAGCGATCCGTTGACGTTGTCCTCCGCTAAATTCGTGTGGATAGCGATCAATATATCGTCTATCTAATCCAACACGCTCTAGCGCATCACCTGCGACTTTATCTTTCAATCCTTTATCACCGAGTCCGAATGAAATATATCCTTCCGTTACGCTATCGCGTACTTTCCAGCGCGGATTTAATGCAGCTGTGGAATCTTGAAAAATGAACTGTACTTTCTGTAAGAAATCACGCTTATGAGCCGCCTTTAACTTGTGAACAACTTGATCGTTATATTCAATTTCACCAGACGTTGGTCTCTCAATCCCAGCTATGAGCTTACCGAATGTTGTTTTTCCAGAACCACTTTCTCCAATAATGCCAAGTGTTGTTCCTTTCGGGATAGAAAGTGATATATCTTTTAACGCTGCCAATTCTTTATTTTTACTTCCATACGTTTTCGTTACTTGCTTTACCGTAATTAAATCTGTCGTCATGAAGCATTCACCTTCTCTTTTGATTTCGCTTCGTTATGCTCTAGAACATGTTGCCAACAATGAGAACTATGCTCCCCAGAATATGTTGTTCTTTCTGGGAAACGATGAATGCATTCTTTTATTGCTACTGGGCAACGATTTACAAAAGGACAACCAAAGCTATTTAGTGTTTCAATAGAAGGTGTCGTTCCTTCTATTGCACGTAATACCTTTTCGGAATCATCCATATTCGGAATTGCTTGTAATAAATTTTTCGTATACGGATGTTTAGGAGAACCTATTACTTCCTCTATCGTTCCTTTTTCAACAACACGTCCTCCGTACATGACAACTACTCGGTCAGCTACTTCACGTACAAGTGCCAAATCATGTGTAATCAACAAAATACTCGTATTTTGTTTTTCTTTCCGCTCTTTTAATAACCCCATAATTTGTTTCTGAATCGTTACATCTAATGCCGTTGTAGGTTCATCTGCAATAACAAGTTTTGGATGACACGCAAACGCAATTGCTAAACAAATACGCTGCCTCATACCTCCGCTTAATTGATGTGGGTACTGTTCAAAGCGTTTCTCTGCTTCATGTATCCCTAAATCATTTAACAAATTAATCGCAATTTCTTTTGCTTCTCTTTTCGACTTTTTCTCATGCTGCAAAATTACTTCTGTAATTTGTTTTCCAACTTTCATCGTCGGGTTTAAAGAGGACAACGGGTCTTGAAAGATAAACGAAATATCTTTCCCTCGAATTTGATTCCATTCTGATTCTTGTAAATTCGTTAATCCTTGAGACTGGAAAGAGATGCTTCCATCATCAATGTGAATAGACTCTTGATTTAGTCCGATAATGGATTGTGCTGTAACACTTTTTCCTGAACCACTTTCTCCTACAAGTGCAACGATTTCGCCTTCGTTAATAGAAAAGGAAACATGCTTCACAATTGCTTGCTTACTATTCTCTTTTTCAACGGCTAACGTTACGTTTTCTAAAGATAAGAGCTGTCCCATGTTTTTTCTCCTTTCGATTCCTTTTTACGATTTTTGGATCAATTGCATCTTGCAAACCATCACCAATTGCATTAAATGCAAACATAATGAGCGCAATCATCAGCGATGGGAAGAAGAGTTGCCACCATTCCCCGCTCAATAATGTCCCGAGCGCATCATTCGTCATCGTCCCCCAGCTTGCTGCCGGTGATTGTACCCCGAGTCCGATGAAGCTTAAAAATGATTCTGAGAAAATAGCTGCTGGAATTGTAAATGATAAATTTACGATAATAATGCCTGTTAAATTCGGAATGATATGTCCATATATAATCTTCATATGCGATGTACCTAATCGCTCTGCTGCAATAACAAATTCCCTTTGCTTTAAAGATAAGACTTGCGCTCTAACGAGACGTGCCATACCAATCCATCCTGTTAATGCAAGAGCAATAATAATTGTAAAAAGTCCTGGTTTCATAATAATTAGTAATAAAATAACAATTAATAAATATGGGATACCGTATAATATTTCAATCCCCCGCACAATCCACTCATCAATTAACGTTCCAAGGCGATTACGCCCTCTCACATATCCACTAAATCCCCCAATCAGTACACCAAGTCCTATATCAAGAACAGCTGCTACTAATCCAACTACTAATGAAATCTTCCCACCAGCCCAAGTACGCGCCCATATATCTCTACCTAAATCATCTGTTCCAAACCAATGCTCACTACTAGGAGGTAAATTTGTCGCCTCTTTTACTTGTTCACTCGCAGTGAAAGTGGTTAAACTTTCACCGATAAGAGAGAAAATAATAATGAGTAACAATGTCACCGTTCCTAGAACTGCGATTGGGTTTGATACAAACTTACGAAACACTTCTTTTTTTCTGCTAATCGTTTGCTGATCTTTATTTATTGTTAATTCTTTTTTCTCTTCATTCGTTAATAATTGTTTATTGATTTCATAACCACCCATTTAAATATCCTCCCTCCTTACGTAATAGAACGAATACGCGGATCAACAATACGATGAATAATATCTGTAATGAAAATACAAGAAATTAATAATGCACTATAGAAAATTGTTGTCCCCATAATTACTGGATAATCCCGGTTAAAAATACTATCTACAAAATATTTTCCGAGACCGGGAATTGCAAAGATTTTTTCAATAATGAAAGTTCCTGTTAAAAGCCCAGCCATTAACGGTCCAACAAACGTTAGTACTGGAACAATTGCATTTCGAAGGGCATGCCTTATAATAATCTTCTTAATTGGTATACCTTTCGCTCTTGCTAATTTAATATAATCACTCTGCAAAACTTCAATCATATTAGAACGAACAAATCTTGTAATCACTGCGATTGGACCTAGCGCCAATGCGAAAGATGGTAATACCGTATGTTCAAATGTTCCCCAAGAGGCTACTGGTAAGAGCTCAAATTGAATAGCGAATACTTGTATGAATAGCGGTGCTAAAATAAAACTTGGAATAGAAATACCGAGAATCGCAAGTAAACTCACACTATAATCAATTACTCTCCCGTGATAGAGAGCAGCAAATGTACCTGCAGCAATTCCGACTAATAGTGAAATAATAAGTGCTTGTAAACCGATAATTGCTGATGGACCAAATCCTGTCGTTATAATTTCTGATACACCTTGCCCCGTCGATTGAACGGATTCACCAAAATCAAAATGAACTACACCTTCTAGATACGCAACATATTGATTCCATAACGGTTCATCAAGGTGGTACTTCGCTCTCATATTCTGCACAACTTCCGCTGGAAAGATCTTTGCATCTGATGAAAATGGATCGCCTGGAATAATGTGCATAATCAAAAATGTTACTGTTGTAATGATCCATAGTGTAAACACCATAACTGATAGTTTTTTAACAAAATACACTCCAATAACCTCCTAAACACATGAATTTACTTTGTTTTATTAACGTATTTTTCCCATTACTCCCTTTTTCCTTTTTAGAATACAAAAAGCCTTGATCTTAAAAAAAATAAGATCAAGGCTTAATAAACAAAGGCCCATCACTTATCTTTCAAGACTTGCTTGCTGGAATTAGCACGGTGTTCATCTTACAGAACCCGCTGCTGAGGTGTCATAGGGCCAGTCCCTCTACCTCTCTGGATAAGTAAATTGCTATATTATTATTTGGTTCAAATTGTATATTTTGAATTATAATTCTGAAAAAATGAAAAGTCAATTAGATTGGATATATTTAGAAAAATCAGTTTTCGATAGCGTCATTTATCTAAATTACAATTTTTCGCTTATACTAAAAAGAAATCATATGAAAGGAGTTATATGATGGATCCCTTACTGCTTGCTACTATAGGATTACCATTAACAATCGTTATACTTGTCATCATCGGCTTCTATAAACTCTTTATTAAAAAGAAACATATCACTTCTTTTTATACCCCCTTCGATAATATTACCGGACAAACAATTTCCGAATTTCACGAAGAGCAGAAGGTATTAGTATCTGAAGATGAAGACGGCGATGGTAAGAAGAAAAAATAACCTTGCACAGGCAAGGTTATTTTTTCGTTTCTGCTTGGAAACGTTTATAGTATGTCGATGCTGTTGCAAAGTTAATTTCTATATCACGAATCAACGATGAATCTTCTTCTTTAGCCAGCTTCTGTAATTTTTTCATCGCTTGTTCCGATTCATTCAAGAAACCAATATATACCTCATGTTCTTGCTCTTTCGACTTCGGAACACGAATTTCTTTACGTATATGATCAATACCTTCTAACATGTTCGTTGTTACCTTCTGCACATCTTCTTTATATGCAGCATTTGTTATTTCCTTACCGCCCTTTTCTTTTGCAACTTCAAATAACTGCAGTGCTTTATTAATTTCTTTATTCATTTTCAAATCATATTTTTCATGTACTGCACGGTATTCTTTCATCTCTTCCGTTTGCTCAGTAGACTGCTCTACCTTTTCTTTCGGTTCTTTCGTATCTTTACTTCCATTACATCCTGCTAGAAGGATCATACTTCCCATTACAGCAATACCCAAAACCTTCTTCATCTCGAATTCTCCTTTTATCTACAGCTACTACTCATTATAGTTTCTTTTATCTCCACTTGTTATTATACCGAGAACACCCTACTTTTTACACTTAAGACGACATCGTAATATATATACCAACATGTTTGTCACAGTATCGTCACTTTATACAAATAACTTTTGCACTGCTTTACTACCTCACCTTACAAAACTGTAAGCACACATAAAGAACAAACCATGCTAGACTTACATATGCATAAAGCAAGCATATGTAAATTTTTAAGGAGAATCATCTATGTACAAAACAATGTCTTTTATGGGAGAAGATATTCGTGTCCTCATTCGCGAAAAGTCGCTTCATATTGAAAATACAGAGAGCCTTCGCCGGGTATTAAAAAAGAAGCATGCTCCATTTAAGTTAGCCCAATATTTAAAACAACAACATACAAATCAATTTTATACTGTGCTAAATATATCGGATAAATCATTAACAATCGAAATCATTGGTCACGTCTACATTGGAAACTTTGCAGATATCTTAAAAGAAATCCCACGCATACCGAAGATTGCTCCTATTATCGTTAAAAAAGCGTATAAAATTACCGATCACACCGATATTATCGACTGTGGTGAAAAAGAAGTCGATAGTAATCGGTGGGTGTGGGATAAACTTGCTGTTTTATATGATACGATCATGAATAATATGTATGAGGTATTTCAAAGAAATGAAAAAAAGAACTGATTCAAATATTCCCTTTGAATCAGTTCTTTTTTGTTAAGCCTCTAAATTTTGTCTTTGTTGCAGTTCAAACTGCTTCTCACTTCTTCTGGCCATAAAGAGATAACATAACACAGCACCAATTTCACAAAGAGCTATCACAATCCCCATCGGTAATGCAGTATTGCTTCCACCAATACCTACTAACGGCGCAACAAGTGCTCCTGAAATGAACTGTAATAAACCTAATAAAGCTGATGCTGTTCCTGCAGCTTGTTTCTGATTTCTCATCGCTAACGAGAACCCCGTTGTTGATACAACCCCGACACTTGATACAACAAGGAATAATGAACATAAAACACCAATTAAACCTATTCCCAGTACGATTGTCAGTAGTAAAGATAAGCCACCAACAGCTGCAATAATAATACCAGCAACAAATAATGTCTTCTCATTCACTTTCCCCGCTAAACGACCCGTTACCTGACTAGCAATAATAATACCGATACCGTTAATCGCAAAGAATAAACTAAATTGCTGTGGTGATGCTCCGTATATATTTTGCAATACAAATGGTGATCCCGAAATGTAAGCAAACATTGCCGCTGTTACTAATCCTTGTGACAATGCATATCCCATAAACAAACGATCTTTTAGGAGTTTCCCATATGTCGCCAATGTCCCTGACAAACCGCCTGTTTCTCTTTCTTCAGGAGGTAATGTTTCACGTAATACGAAAGTAGCGGATATTAACATAAATACACTAATTGCTCCAAGAACGATGAATACACCGCGCCATGTTGTGAACTGCAATAATTGCCCCCCAATAATCGGCGCCAAAATAGGTGCTGCTCCATTTACTAACATGAGCAGTGAGAAGAACTTCGTCATTTCAGAACCTGAGTACATATCACGTACCATTGCACGTGATATAACAATCCCGGCTGATCCTGAAGCTCCTTGTAGGAAGCGCAATAACACTAAAGTCCAAATAGATGGCGCAACAGCACAAAGTAATGAAGATGCAACATAAACAATAAGAGCAATAATAAGAGGTTTGCGCCTTCCGTAAATATCACTAATTGAACCAATAAATAATTGTCCTACTGAAAGCCCCAGCAAACAAGCTGTCAATGTAAGCTGTGCAAGGGATGCACCTGTTTGTAAATCATCCGTTAATTTCGGTAACGAAGGCAAATACATATCAATAGATAACGGCCCAATTGCCGTAAGTGTCCCTAGTACAAGAATCATCCATAACCTGTTTGTCTTTACAGGCTTATATATTTCCTGATTAACCTCATTCACTTTTTCCATTCACCCTTTCCTACACATACTAAATCGTAACAATTATAGTTACAACATAAACATACGTCAAGTATAGTGCATTTTCCTGTTTAATTCTGTAAAAAAAAGCGATAGAATCTCTATCGCTTTACTTGTTCAAATTACTATTTGTAAATTTAGATACTGAAGACATCGCCTCTCCTGTATCTAAATATGTGATTTGAATTGGATCTCCCACTTCTGTAAACATAGCATATGGGAACTTTTTCGCAGGTATCATAAATACTTTTTGTTCGTTCTCTAACAGTACATAAACAATTGTATTTTCACCTGATTTTTCTTTATATACACGTTGTACAACGCCTTCTTTTTGTGCCTCTTTACCACTTGAAGTCGGTCTAAATGAATCTCCACTTCCGCTCAGCGCATTTTTATAATTCTCAAGCGCTTCTTTTTGCGTCGAACCTGTTGCAAATATTTTCGCATTAGAAGCATAGATAACCGTATGAGCACGTACTAATCCTCCGTCATCAATAACTGGTACAATCCAAGAAGGTTTGCCATACACGTTATAAATAACCGGCATTGTCCCATGCCACTTTTCTCTCTTAAAGGAGTTATCCACTACTTCCGAAGCAGCTGAACCATCCATAATTCCCTTTACTTCTTTTCCGTTATAGTAATACAACTTACCTGTACGCGCATCAATAAGCGAGTAACCTAACGCAGAATCTACTCCTTCTTTCGGAGAGGTGAAATCAGTAAAGTAATATAGAGTTCCATCCTTACCGAAGATTGGTGTAACTCCTTCTTTCGTTCCCCACTCAGTCGGGATCTTCATATCAGTTTGCGAGAATTTTGTATTCCAAAATCCGTGAATATATTTACCGAAATACGTATTTAATGTAGATGCGGTCTCGTGATTTAATACGCCATCAACAAATTTAGGCGCCTTTCCTTTATCGTATCTTTTCACTTCACCTGTTTGTGCATCTACTACTACAACGCCCTCTACCTCAAATCCAGATCTCCCTGAAATAAATTCACCATACGTCATTGTATAATACGGTTTCCCTTTATCATCAACTTCGAATTTCGGTTTCCCTTTAAAGATTAAATTTGGTTCTGCTTTTCGTACAACACGTTCTAAATTATTTCCGAAAAACATGCTTGGCACGTATTTCATTTTATAACCGAGGTGCAGTTTCGCTTCCGCATCAGGGTTTGTACCTGACATCGTTACGTAGCCTGGAATTGTCTCAGCTTTACGTGCTTTAAAAAATCCTGAAACTTCAATCGGTGCTACATATAAAGCTTCGCCATTTACCATTTGCGGAGTTAATTCCCCTAGTTCAAAATAAGCTACTTTCGGAATATCTCCAAATACTTTTTTCATCTTATTCTCCGCTGTCTTTGGCGGCACTGTAAACGGCTGGTCATTTTCAGTAAATGGTTCTGAAATATCTTTCTCTATCTTCACAACAGAATCATATTTCTTTTGCGTGATTACTATATCATGCACATAACCAAAATAGCCGTAACTTGCGAGTAAAATAAACATTAGAAGTCCCTTTAACGTACCTTCCAATTTCCCTACCTTATCTTGTGAAAATAAAACAAGCCCAATTAATATCGCTACTGCAACAGCATAATGAGTAAGAATCGAATCTACTCTATCATCAATTAGCCAAAGATATTCATAGATTGCAATCCCTATCCAAAATAAAACAGGAATAACTAAAATGGATGATTTCTTACCCTTTACAACCTTCTCATCCCCTTTCTTATCCACTGCTCGAATTCTACTACCGCTTCTTGTCCATGGAATCAAAAACAAAGTGAGAATAGCTAAAACTAAAAATTTTATCAAAGGCAATGTCCCCTTTTCTTTTGTCTTCCCCTTTAGTATAACAAATAAAGGTTATTCAGGTAAAAATGGGAATGGTCATATTTTTTTACTGCTTAATACAATTCCGCTCGCTACATATAAGATTGATGCAATGTAAAAAATCGTACCAATCGTAAAGAAATCTACTAAATATCCTGTTGCGATAATCGCTACTGCTCCACCAATCGATGTCCATACATGGTATTTCCCAATCTCATAACCGGCATTTTCCTGCACAACCTTTCGTGCTAACGACGTCTTCTCTGTATTACGTTGCACAGCCCCTAAAACTCCCATTACAATTTGAAGAATATACACATGCCAGACTTCCGTGGCAATAGGAAAACAAAGCATTAATATTGCCATGGACCAGGCATATATAATTAATAATTTTTGATCGCCTACTCTATCAGACAGCTTTCCTACTAACGGGTATACAAGTGCTGAAGTTAAAGCGAACAAACCATATGCCCAGCCAAATTGTGAGAAGCTATTCCCAACGTTTCGAAGCAATAGTATATAAAAGGGAAACACCATACTTCCCGCCATCATAATAATGCTTTGTGATGCTACAAATCTTCTATATGTCATTTCGTATACTCCCTATAAAATAAATTCACAAATCTCTCTTTAGGATCCGTTTCTTTTTTCTTTCCAAGAAATTCTTCTATACGAGGATATGCTTTCTTTAACTGCTCTTTCGTTGGATAAGAATAATACGGTAAATAATAACTACCGTTATGATTTAACGTAACATCAATCATCTTTTGAATAACACCCTCTGTTTTCTTTATCTCATTTTCAGAACGGCCCTGGTTAACTAAAAGGACCAGTGCAAACATATCATCTTTCGCATAAGATAAAACTGCATTTTCGTTCTTTTCCACATAACGAATCGTAATATTGAGCAAATTAAACTCTTCCTCATTTAATACGTTACGT
This sequence comes from Bacillus sp. CCNWLW194, assembly GCF_037120585.1. NCBI lineage: Bacteria > Bacillati > Bacillota > Bacilli > Caryophanales > Bacillaceae > Bacillus > Bacillus sp. CCNWLW194. The sequence continues at coordinate 70,730 of NZ_JBBBBL010000022.1, forward strand.
AAATCATCTATGTATTCCGTGAAAGAATCTATAGGCACAAAGTATTCTTGTAACACCTCTGTCCTATTCGGATTTTCATATTCCATAAAGGCACTATCGGATCTCATAACATTATTTCGCGTCTCATACTTTCCATCTGTACGCTCAAAATACCTTCTTTGTATATCCCAAAATGTATTCTTTCCCCAATCACTATAGCGTGATAATCCAAGTAAAAATTTCGGCACAGCTATAATAGTTTCTTCTTTTAACTCACTATACTCTTCCCTCATATTTTGATTTTGCGCCAATGTATAATCTGTTACATACATCTCTTTTAAAAATGAGTTTGGAGCAACAGAAATACGAGCTAAGTGCATACGAACATTTTCATCTTTTTTCACTTTCTCTTTGAAATAAGACGTGTATTCTTTATAATCTAGCATTTTCGTATGCATTTCATATAATTCATCTTCTGTTAACTTTAAAGTCACATCTAAAATAACACCAAATAACCCATAACCACCAATGACATAAGGAAATAAATCCGCATTCTCTTCTCTACTTACATTACGTACGGTGCCATCTGCCATTAATAATCGAAATGATTCGACTGTATCAATCAATGCTTCATGACGAATATCACGACCATGTACATTCACACTTAATGAACCGCCAACTGTAAAAATATTTTGAGACTGCATTACTTGAACGGCCAGGCCATATGGATTTACTTTCTTCTGAATATCATTCCACGTGACACCGCTTTGAACTGTAATTTCCTTCTTCTCTGGGTTAAATTCTAATATTTTATTATACCCTTTCATATCAAGCATCGTACCATGTGCATAATATGTCTGACCGCCTTGACTATGTTGCATACCAGCAATAGAAATCTTCTCTCCTGAAACATTTGCATCTCGCAATAATTGTATTAACGAGTGCTCATCTGTAGCACTTTCAACACGTTTTATTTTTGTCGGAAGCAATTTGCCTACATCACTCATAATAGGATGATCAAGTTGTTTTTTATATGTATGTACAGACGTTGCAAGCAAAACGGTATACGCTACAATGACAAATGCTATCTTTCTTTTTTTCAAATGACACTCTCCTTATTAGCAACAAAAAGAGATACCCATTCTTTCAGGTACCTCCCTTAACATTCATTACTTGGCTGCTGGTATCTGTATTGGCTCAAACTTTTCGTACGATGTATATTTTGCATTCGTAATAATGTGCGCCTTATCCCCACCATTACTACTCATAATCATATCAATCTTCGCTGATTCATATTTAAAATCTTTTGTAATTATATATTCTGCATCCACTTCTTCTATCTTTGCGTTTTGCGCTTGTAGCATTTTCTTCTGCGTTTCATCCATGCTAGTTAACATACTTTCTGTTTCTTTCCCTTTTAATGTGAACTTCAGTTTGTATTTATCTCCGCTTTTCTCCATCTTCATTTTATCTAACACTACTGCTGGCACCTCTAAATTATCTATAATATCTTGAGTTGCTTTCATCCCACCAGCATTTAATTGCTCCTCTGGTACAGATATAACTTCTCCTGTAGCAGGATTTTTCACCTGACCTGCAACTTTACCATCCACAGTATATACTACAATATCCGTACCAGAAACATTCATTTCAGAACGAGAATTCTTTGTCTTTGGCTCTAATTGCATCTTAGCCTTTAATATATCCATCTCTGTTCCCTCAGCTTTTATCCCTACATCATATGTCATCGTTACATGTTCTTCATTTTTAAAAGCTTCGTTCGTTTTCGTGAAAACATCCTTCGCCGTTAATTCCTTTTCTTTTTGAACTGATTCTTTTTTCGGTTCATCTGTCTTTGCTGTTTTCTCATTACTACATCCTGCACCTAACATAACTGCAAGGACTAAACTAGAAGTTAAAATAAGTTTTTTCATAATTACCCCTCCTTTCCAAAAGGATATCATCTGTTTCCCTCTGAAATCTATATAATTTTTAATCTCCCTATTTAACTTTATTACTCTCATAGCAACATTTTTAAAGAATTAGTTAAATATGATGTAAATAACAACAACTCATTTCAGGAGGTCATTATGAAAGCAATAATTTGCACAAAGTATGGACCGCCCAATGTTCTCAAACTTCAAGATGCAGAGAAACCTATCCCTAAAAAGAATGAGGTATTAGTCAAGATTCACGCAACAAGTGTAACGACTGGAGATTGTAGAATACGCGGCTTTAATAGCCCTCTCTTATTTTGGATTCCTATGCGGATCATATTAGGTTTTAGAAAACCGAGAAAGCCTATACTCGGTGTAGAGTTATCCGGTGAAATCGAAGAAATAGGAACAGATGTAACTCAATTTAAAAAAGGAGATCAAATTTTTGCATTAACAGAGCTTAATGTCGGTGGTTATGCAGAATATACATGTGTACATGAAAGTGGATTAATAACATTAAAGCCTACCAATGTGACGTATGAGGAAGCAGCAGTTATTCCCTTTGGCGGAACTTCGGCACTACACTTCCTAAGAAAGGCCCGTATAAAAAGGGGGCAACAAGTGCTAATATATGGTGCATCTGGATCAGTAGGAACAGCTGCCGTACAACTTGCTAAATATTTCGGCGCAATCGTTACAGCTGTTTGTAGTCATTCAAATTTTGAACTAGTGCAATCTTTAGGAGCTGATAAAGTAATCGATTATACAAAAGAAGATTTTACTAAGCAAGGGGAATACTATGATATTATATTTGATGCTGTTGGAAAACATAATAGATCCCTTGGAAAAAAAGCATTAACGCCTACTGGTGTATATGTCTCTGTTAATGGCATGATGGCAAAGGTCAGTAAAGAAGATATGTTTCTACTAAAAAAACTAACTGAAACAGAAAATTTAAAACCCGTTATTGATAGAACTTACCGATTAGAAGAAATTGCTGAAGCTCATATATATGTAGAAAAAGGGCATAAAAAAGGGAATGTCTCGATTACCTTAAAATAAAATATATTCAGAAAATAACGTTGACAATTCTTTTTGTAAGATTTACTATTAGTACCATATTAAAAAACTACATACACATACTCTTATCAAGAGTGGCGGAGGGACTGGCCCGATGATGCCCGGCAACCGAGCTTATGACGTATAAGCTAAGGTGCTAATTCCTGCAAAACGAGTTTTCGTTTTGGAAGATAAGAGAGGAACCTATTTTGTCTATTCGGCACCTCTCTTATTTTGAGAGGTGCTTTTTATTTTGAAACGTATATTAAGGGGGAATTATAGATGAAAAAGGTATTATTGAGCATTGTAAGTGGAGCGGTACTATTATTAGGCGCATGTAGCGGGGGTTCAGATAAAGAGGTAAAAGCGTTAGATGAGAAAAAGATTACTGTCGGCGTAACAGGTGGACCGCATGAACAAATTTTTGAAAAGGTAAAAGAAGTGGCAGCGAAAGACGGACTCGAAATCGATATAAAAGTATTTAATGATTATGTAGCACCAAACGTATCTTTAGATGAAAAAAGTCTCGATGTAAATAGCTATCAAACGAAATCATATTTAGACGTATTTAAATCTGAACGCAATATGAAATTAACTGAAGTATTTTCAACTGTAACATTCCCTATGGGCGTATATTCTAAAGATATAAAAGATGTAAAAGACTTAAAAGAGGGCGATGCAATTGCTGTACCAAATGACCCAACGAATGAACTTCGCGCTTTAAAGCTATTTGAAAAAGCAGGGGTTTTAAAAGTGGATCCAAAAGCTACAGAAAAAGCGACTGCAAAAGATGTAATTGAAAATCCAAAAAAATTAAAAATCGTTGAATTAGAGGCATCTCAATTGCCAACACAACTAAGTGAAGTGAAAGCAGCTGCAATTAATACAAACTTTGCATTAGGTGCAAAATTAAGCCCTGCGAAAGATTCTATTTTCCGTGAAGGAAAAGATTCACCATATGTGAACTGGGTCGTTGTTCGTACTGAAAATAAAGATGATGCTGTTGTAAATAAATTAAAGAAGGCTTATCAATCTAAAGAAGTAAAAGAATTTATCGAGAAAAAATTTGATGGTTCTGTTTTACCGTCTTGGTAGGAGCTGAGGATAATGATTGAATTGAAAAATGTATCCAAAGTATTTACAACAAAAAAAGGGAATGTGGAAGCTCTTAAACCTACTTCCCTTCAAGTAAAAAAAGGTGAGGTATTTGGAATCATTGGATATAGCGGCGCTGGTAAAAGCACATTAATTCGCTGTGTAAATTTATTAGAAAAACCAACGACAGGAAACATCATTGTAAACGAGCAAGATTTAACAACACTGTCGACAAAAAAACTAGCAAAAGCGCGACAAAAAATCGGAATGATTTTTCAAGGGTTCAATTTACTTAAAACCGTTACCGTCTATGAAAATATCGCACTACCTTTACGCCTTGCTGGCATTCCAAAAGTAGAAATTGAAAAAAGGGTGGAAAAGTATTTACGTATTGTCGATCTTTTTAATCGAAAAGACGCCTATCCAAGTGAGCTTTCTGGTGGTCAGAAACAACGTGTGGCCATCGCTCGTGCACTATCACATGAACCGGAAGTGTTATTAAGTGATGAAGCGACAAGTGCTTTAGATCCAGAAACAACTGATTCTATTCTTGATTTGTTATTAAAAATCAACGAAGAAATTGGAATTACGATTTTACTCATTACACATGAAATGAACGTTATCCAGCGTATATGCGACCAGGTTGCTGTTATGGAACAAGGGGCTGTAGTCGAAAGCGGGACTGTGAAGGATATTTTCACAAACCCACAACATGTAACAACAAAGAAATTTGTAAATAGTGCCTTTGCAGCGAAAATTCCAGAAGAGGTACAAAAAGAGCTACAAAGTACCGGGGAAATCGTAAGCCTTTCATTTATTGGCACTACTTCAGGGGAACCTGCTTTAGCTGTTGCCACAAAACGTTTCCAAGTATATCCGAATATTTTATCCGGTAATATTACGCAATTAAAAAACGAGGCATACGGGAAACTTGTCGTTCATATGCAAGGTGAACAAAATGAAATTCACCGTGCTTTATCGTTTTTACAAGAGCAAGGAATCATCGTAGAAGGAGGTAGAACAGACTATGGGAAACAAGTCCTTTTTGGATGAATGGGGTAAAGTCATATGGGAATCAACCATTCAAACATTTCAAATGACATCTATTTCGCTGTTAATTTCTATCCTTATTGCGTTACCACTTGGCGTCACACTTGTTTTAACAAGACCTGGTGGACAGCGCGAAAATAAAATCATCTATCCTATTCTAAATACAATTATTAATATCATTCGTTCTCTTCCATTTATCATTCTATTATTCTTTATTTTACCTTTTACAAAGTTTCTAATGGGGACCTCTATTGGTGTGCAAGGTGTGATTGTACCACTTGTCGTATTTACAGCTCCTTATATTGCACGTTTAATGGAAACGGCTTTATTAGAAGTAGACCGTGGTGTGATTGAAGCATATCAAGCAATGGGAGTCTCTACTATAAAAATCATTTGGCACGTCATGGTGAAAGAAGCGCGTCCCTCCCTTGTACTTGGATTAACAATTGCAACGATCGGCTTAATTGGCGCAACAGCAATGGCTGGTCTTGTAGGTGCTGGCGGGCTAGGGGACTTAGCATATCGCTTCGGACATTTACGCTATGAACCTGAAGTAATGTATGCAACCGTGTTTATTTTAATTATCCTCGTTCAAGGATTACAGTCTTTAGGAAATGGTGTCGCACGAAGATTGAAGAAAGATTAAAAAAGAAGGTATCTCACCAAAATGAGATACCTTCTTTTTATCTTTTGAATCCACCTTCTGAATGAATAACTTGCCCCGTAATCCATTCTGCTTCTTCACTTACTAAAAACTTAATGAGCCTTGCTGCATCCTTTGGCTCACCAATTCTGCCAAAAGGAAACATTGGTTTTAATCCTTGCTTTATCTCTTCATTCATCCATCCTGTGTTAGTTGGCCCTGGATTAATTGCATTCACTGTTATTCCTAAATGAGCCACTTCCGCCGATAACGTACTAGTAAGAGCATCAATAGCTCCCTTCGTTGTTGCATACGCCAGTTCTCCTGCCATAGGCCCTTGAAATTGCCCCGAAGTCATATTCACAATTCTACCACCAGATTTCTTATCAAATCCTCGGGCAAATTGACTACTTAACAATGTTGTAGCACGAACATTTACCATGTAATGCTTATCCAAATCTTCAGCAGTCAAATTAGAGAAATCATTATTCGTAGAATACGCTGCATTATTAATTAATATATGAGGGTACCCTAGTTGTTCAGTAACTTTATTTATAAGCTCTTTCGGTGCATCATTCTGAGTTAAATCTAACTCCATACTCGATACTTTCACACCGTTTTTTAGCAACTCTTCTTTTAATTGTATTTGTTCACTTTGATCAACGCCCCAAGGCATCTCTTTATCGTAAGCTGTCCAATATGTAAAAAATATATCGTATCCCGCTTCAGCTAATTCTTTACAAATCGCTGCGCCTATACCATCTAAACGACTTACACCTGTAACAACCACTACTTTATTTTTTAATTGATTCATCATATACTCCTCCAATTTTAAAGGATGCATATTTTATATAAGAGATATAAATTTCCCCACATACGTATCTATCCTTACAAAAGGGATGTACAAGCCAAATATGCAGTCCTTGCATGATTTATAGATAGCTAAATAAACCCTCACTTATGAGAGAAAAATTTATCTATCTAATTTCTAATCATTACAAATTCATCCACATATTGAGTCCTTGTCTCCTTTCCATATATCTCTATTTCTATCATACCAATATGATGTAATACTTCAAATGATAAAAAAATAAAAGTCACTATTTCATGCCAAATTCCTATCAATTTTACTATATTATAATATTTAAATAATGGAAATAATTAGAAAAAAATGCTGGTAAATATTGACTAGCCTTCTTATAATAAAACGTGGGGCTAATGTGAGAATTTAGTTTTAAACAAATAGGGGGAAGAAACATGTCAAAAAAATTACTTTCTTTATTTTCTGTAGTAATCGTAGCAGCTTTTGTAATAACTGGCTGTGGTCAAAGCGATACGACAAATAAAGAACAAAAAGAAAACAAAACAGAAAAAACGGATACAACGAAAGAAAATAAACCTGAAGAAAAAAAATCCGAAGACAAGAAAACTGAAGATAAAAAGACGGAAAATATCGCTACTAGCTCCAGCGATTATTCTAAACTGATTTCCTACATGGAAAAAGAAACAGGCGGGGAAACAAAAGTTCTTTTTGAAAATAAGGAACCACAAGTCTATAAAGCTGAAGATGTTTCAGTATCAATGAATAGTTATACATTAGTTGAATTAAATGGATTACATACGGACTTTAACATTCCATTTAACCGTCAAACAGAGGGCGGAGTTATTCTTGTGAACTATAGCGTAAAAAATAGTTCAGCTAAAGATATCTATTATATGCCAGCATTGGACATATCGTTTACTGGTGCACAGAAAGTATATAGTAACTATAGAGATTTAATTCCAAAAGAAGATCAACTGCCAACTAAGCTTGCTCCAACGAATGATTACTTAGTAAAAGCAGGAGAAACTATTTCTGGTTATATCGCTTATCCATTCGGAAAAGATGATTTAGAAAAAATTTCTAGTCTCTCAACAGTCTCAGTCAATGTCCCGACCGCACAAGCTAATAAAGGGAAATTTGATGCCCCAATCGGAAGCCCTGGAAACTTTTCATTAAGTTTAAACAAACAAGGCTCTGAAAAAGTTGCAGCAGATAAAACTTTCTACCAAGATAAAGCTACAGCTAATAACATGGGCGATAAAAAAATGTTAAAAGAGAAATCAAGTATTAATAACAGCCAAGAATTAGGCGCTGTTAATGTTACATTAGATGGATACCAATTTACTCAATTCACACCAAATTCAGTTGAAGCTCCGCGCTTTGCAAATTTCAAAAATGGTATTGTTCTATTAACAGTACAATTCAAACTTGATAACAAAGATACACAAGACGTTTCACTATCTCCTATAAGCTCTACATTAAGAGTGAATGATGGTACACAATATACAATTAACGAAGGTATGCTACTAAATTACGACTATAACGCTTCAGTCAAAACGGGAACATCTGGAGAGTTACTGCAAGTATTTATTTTAGATCAAGAGCAGTATGAAAAGATTTGGAAAGACAAAAGCTTTGAGATTGAGTTAGGACCTATGAGAAATAAAGAAGCTAAAGATATTTCACAAGGTAAAAAAGCGAAATTTACATTACCTAAATAAATTACTAAATATATAATAGAAAAGGCATATAACATATGATTGTTATATGCCTTCTTTATTTTTATAAAAACACTATTTTTGTTCACATTATATCCATTGTGAATCTTCTCACAATGGATATATAATAAACTTGTAAATACAATATTGGAGGGATTTCAATGGTTATCAATTTTTTAAGAACTGATAAACGTGCTGCTTTCATATTATTATTTTTACGGCTTTACATAGGATATGCATGGCTTGCTGCTGGGATAGGTAAAGTTTTCGGACAATCCTTTGACGCAAGTGGTTTTCTAAAGGGCGCTATCGCTCAGGCGTCAGGTGATCACCCTGCTGTGCAAGGTTGGTGGGCAGATTTCCTTCAACACTTTGTTCTTCCAAATGCAGACCTATTTAGCTTTTTAGTTCAATGGGGCGAAATTTTAGTAGGTCTAGGTTTGATTTTAGGCGGATTAACAAAAACAGCTGCATTTTTCGGAATCATAATGAACCTTTCATTTTTATTAAGCGGAACTGTTAGTGTAAATCCAAACCTGCTTATTTTAACTATGTTCATTTTAGTTGCAGGACAGAATGCTGGACGTATTGGATTAGATGGCTATGTTTTCCCTAAACTTTTCCGTAAAAACAACCATGAAACATATAAATTAAGTAAAACTGCGTAGTAACAGTTTAATTTTAAAATATAAATAAGAAAAAGAGCCTGATTATAGGCTCTTTCTTATTTACTCCAAATCTTATAATCATTTAAATCTTCTCAGTAATGATTTAAACGCAGTTTACAACAAGCTAACTCGGTTGCACAGCAAAAACACCTGTGCCGATATCCATTATATAGTACTAAAAATCTTTCATACTTTCTCCAAGAATATAGTGTGAAAACCACATCAAATTCTGCTTCATAATGGCCACATAAATTCCTGGCTGATCCGAGCTATATGCCATTCCTTTAAATATAATTAATTCTGTATCAACTTCCATATCTCTTAATCCTTCATATAGCTCATATGCATTTGTAATTGGAATTCTTACATCCTTTTCCCCATGTTGAATTAAGGTAGGCGTACAGGCTGATTTAATATATGTCATTGGTGATGTTTTCTTATATATATCTAGATCATTCCATGGAGTATCTCCTAGATACATTCTAATAAAGTAAGGGATATCTGTATGTACATAATGGGTACTCCAATTAGTAATTCCACCCCCCACCGAAATAGCTTTAAATCTACTACTAAATGTAGAACAGAAAGCCGATATATATCCCCCATTACTCCATCCCATAACTCCTACTCTATCTTTATCTACAATCCCTTTTCCAACTAGTTTATCCACTCCAGATACAACATCATCATAGTCAGCAATTCCCTGTTTTCTATAGTTTGCTTTTAAGAATTCATTACCATAACCAGAACTTCCCCTGTAGTTTGGTTCTAAAACGATAAAGCCTTTTTCAACAAACTGTTCAATCGGATATTTCTCATTAAAACAGTCTGAAAATATCGGAAAGGATGCCCAAGCCGGACCACCATGAATTACTACTAATAAGGGATATTTTTTATTTGCGTCAAACTCTACAGGAGTTGATAAAACACCCTCTATTTCCAGGTCATCACTACTTTGCCATGAGATGATTTCCCTGTTACTTTTAAGCCTTCCTTCGAAAAAGCTATTTTCATTGGTTATTTTTTTATCATCCAAATAGATTTCAAAATTTTCATTTGTTATAGCCTTATTATAGGTTATATGATTTCCATCCCTTGTTATGGAAGCATCCATTATAAAGCCATCTACTCTTTCGCTTAACATTTCCACAGTACCCTCCTCACATAGCAATCCAATGAGGTAATTCGTTTTATCCTGCCATCTAATTAAAATTCCTTTAGCTGTCCACTGTAATGGCATAACCGTACTATCAAAATCTGTTAAAGGCTGAATTATCTTTCCACTATTCATATCATATATCTCTAATGTACTCTCTTGTATATGGTTTTTATAGTAATCCTTCTCTCTTATGCTTGCTGAGTAACATATTTTGCTGCCCTCAGGAGAAAAGTAAACACTCCCTCCCAACAACTTATCTATATTCATCTTTTGTAGTTCCCTAGATTCAATATCTAATATGTATAGATCACCATTCATATAATCGTTTAGGCTTGGTGTAGCCATACATACAACCTTTTTCCCATCATTTGAAATATCAAAGTTATGTATATAAAAATCCTTACCGTCCGTTAATTGATAAACACCGCTAACCTTCCGTTCCTGTTTATCATTTTGTTTCACTTTTTCTATTTCAATGTAGTATAAACAATTATTTTGATGTTCCTTACCTACATGATAGAAATCTCCATATAGTTCCTTACGTTTCTTTATCTTCTCACATTCTTTTGAATGTGCAATATAATAAAAACCTTTACCAGTAGGATCCCATTTGAATGTGCTGATTCCTTCTTCCTCATCAGTAATTTGTATCCCAGCATAACCATCTAGTGACTTAAGAAAGATCTGATTTTTAATATCCCCGTCACCACCTGGGCTAAGGTAGGCAATAGTCTTAGAATCTGGGGACCATAATGGATGTGTACTATCTATATCTCCAGTTGTTAGTGGATAACTCTGCCCTTTACCTGTTTCATATATCCATACATGATTTCTATATGTATTGTCTTTCCAGTTAGCTGTCTTCTTAACAAACGCTACGTTTTTGCCATCATCACTTATCTTTGTACTTGATAAGGCCGGTACTGAAATAATCTCTTCTATACTTAAATATGTTTTTTCACTCACTTTCATCAATATGCCCCCTTGTAATGTCCATAAATCTCTCGTCTCTTTTTGTCATAATAAAGGAAATTGTTCACGGATACTTAAAATAGTAACGGAAAATTCAGATAAATAAAAGTGAATCCGATAAAGTAAAATTTTAATCTATAGGGTTCTATCCAATTACTAATTTTAGATATTCTTTTTCAACACAAAAATACCCCATTAGATAAAATATCTAATGGGGTACAAATTCATAAATTTATTTTTAAACTACAACTATATTTATTAACCTACCAATCTCCTACTCAACCGTAACAGACTTAGCTAAGTTACGTGGCTTATCAACGTCACACTCGCGGTGAAGTGCTGCGTAGTATGAGATAAGTTGTAATGGAATAACTGCTACTAGCGGTGCTAGCGCTTCGTGTACAGCTGGTAATACGAAGCTGTCACCTTCCATTTCTAAGCCTTTCATTGAGATGATACATGGGTTAGCTCCGCGTGCTACTACTTCTTTCACGTTACCACGAATTCCAAGGTTTACGTGCTCTTGTGTAGCAAGTGCGATAACTGGTGTACCATTTTCAATTAAAGCGATTGTACCGTGTTTTAACTCTCCTCCAGCAAATCCTTCTGCTTGGATGTAAGAGATTTCTTTTAGCTTTAACGCGCCTTCTAAACCTACGTAGAAGTCTACGCTACGTCCGATGAAGAAACAATTACGCGTTGTTGCTAAAAATTGTTTTGCTAATGCGTCCATTTCCTCTTTTTGATCACAAAGTTCTATCATTGCATTTGCTACAAGTCCTAATTCGTGTGTTAAATCGAAATCAAGAACTTCACCTTTCGCTCTAGCAATGTCCGCAGCTAAAATTGAAAGTACTGCAAGTTGTGCTGTATAAGCTTTCGTTGATGCAACTGCAATTTCTGGTCCCGCGTATAACGGAAGTGTATAATCAGCTTCACGAGAAAGCGTAGAACCAGGTACGTTTGTAATCGTTAATGCTTTATGCCCCATTTCATTTGTCTGTACAAGTACTGCACGGCTATCAGCTGTTTCACCACTTTGTGAAATGTAAATGAAGAATGGTCTTTCTGTTAATAATGGCATGTTATAAGAGAATTCACTTGCTACATGCACTTCAACTGGCATTTTTGCAAACTTCTCGATAAATTGTTTTCCAACAAGACCTGCATGATAACTTGTTCCACATGCAATGATGTAAATACGATCGCTATCTAAAATTGCATTGCGAATGTCTTGATCTAATTCAATCTCGCCATTTTCATCTTGGTACTTTTGAATTATATTACGGATTACAAGTGGTTGTTCATCGATTTCTTTAAGCATGAAATGAGGATATGTTCCCTTTTCAATATCACTTGCATCTAATTCCGCTGTAAACGGTGCACGTTCAATCGTTTCACCTTGTAAGTTTTTAATTGTAATACTTTCTTTCGTTACAATTACGATTTCTTTATCCATTAATTCAATAAATTGATCTGTAACTTGTAACATCGCCATAGCGTCGCTCGCCACAACATTAAAGTTGTCACCAACACCTACTAATAGCGGGCTTTTGTTTTTAGCAACATAAATCATGTTTGGATTTTCAGCATCAAGTAATCCGATTGCATAAGAGCCATGTAAAAGAGATAGCGTATTACGGAACGCTTCTTCTACACTTAGTCCTGTGCTCACTTGTTGTTCCATAAGCTGCACGATAACCTCTGTATCAGTTTCACTTACGAACGTTACATCTTGTAAATATTCCTTTTTCACTAACTCATAGTTTTCAATTACACCGTTATGAACTAGTGTAAAGCGTTTTGATGTACTTTGATGCGGATGCGCGTTTACTTTGCTTGGAACACCATGTGTAGCCCAGCGCGTGTGACCGATTCCCACGCTTGCTGCTACGTTCTCATCTACGATTTCGCGAAGTTTTGCAATACGACCTTTTTCTTTGTATACAACAACACCGTTCTTTGCTTGTACTGCAATACCTGCTGAATCATATCCACGATATTCTAGCTTTTCTAAACCTTTTAATAAAATTTCCTTTGCATCTTGTTCTCCAATAAATCCTACGATTCCACACATGTTTAGTCGCCGTTACAAATGCTTACACTGCTCTGCGAACATGTAACGACATAGTCCGATACCATTTTTATTTATACTAAAAAACGGATTACATATTGCTAGCCCTGTAAGCTTGTAACGGCTTTCACCTTCCTCTCGATTGGGTTTAAGTCCGTATATACTTATACAGCTAGTTTTCATCCGTTCCTTTTCTCTCATCACACTTTCACCTTTGTCCACTAAGTCACCTTAATGATTTAAGTAAAAGATTGCGGTTGTGATGAACAACCGGGAGTCATCCGCCGAAATCTCGATAAACCCCACCTCGTCAACTACACTACTTGTAGTTCTGGCGCTTCTATAAATTACAATATTTCCTTTGAGAAAAAGAACAAGACCATCTTATAACAAACATGGATAAACCGTCAATGAAATTTTTTTCATTGTCTATAAAACATATGAAAAAGGAGCACTTCTTGTGCTCCTTTTTCAATAAATTCATCAAATTATTCAGCGCCAACTTCCGCTTTCACAACTTCTACAATGCGATGCACATATGCGTCACAAACTTCTTGTGTTGGTGCTTCTGCCATTACACGAATAAGTGGCTCTGTTCCAGATGGACGAACAAGAATGCGGCCATCACCATTCATTTCTTCCTCTACAATACGAATAATTTCTTTAATTTTTTCGTTTTCTAATGCTAGCTTTTTATCTGTTACACGAACGTTTACTAGTAATTGCGGGAATTTTGTCATTTCTCCTGCAAGCTCAGATAATGGTTTTTTCGTCATTTTCATGATGTTTACAAGTTGAAGTGCACTTAACATTCCATCACCAGTTGTAATGTAATCAAGTAAGATAATGTGACCTGATTGTTCTCCTCCCAGGTTATATCCACCACGCTTCATTTCTTCCATTACGTAGCGATCACCAACTGCTGTTTTATCACTTGTAATACCGTTAGCTTCAAGCGCTTTATAGAAACCTAAGTTACTCATAACTGTTGAAACAACTGTATTGTGCTTTAGTTGACCAGTTTCTTTCATGTACTTTGCACAAATAAACATAATTTGATCGCCATCAACGATGTTTCCTTTTTCATCTACAGCGATTAAACGGTCACCATCACCATCAAAAGCAAGACCGATATCAGCACCTTTTTCTTTTACTAATTTAGCTAATACTTCTGGATGTGTAGAGCCTACTCCATCATTAATGTTCATACCGTTTGGTGAAGTACCCATTGTTGAAATATCAGCTTCTAAATCCGCAAATAAATATGGAGCTAAAGAAGACGTAGCACCATGCGCACAATCTAAGGCGATATGTAAACCAGAGAAATCTTCCTCTACAGTTTGTTTAATGTATTGTAAATATTTTTGTCCACCTTCAAAATAATCACTCACTTGTCCAAGATTAGTACCTGTTGGACGTGGCAACTCATCAACTTCTTTGTCTAATAAAGCTTCGATTTCTGCTTCCTGCTCATCCGTTAATTTAAAACCGTCTGAACCAAAGAATTTAATTCCGTTATCCTGTACTGGATTATGAGATGCAGAAATCATAACACCTGCTTGTGCATCTAACGCTTTTGTTAAATAAGCAACACCTGGTGTAGAAATAACACCAAGACGCATTACTTCTGCTCCAGTTGATAATAGACCTGCTACTAAAGCTCCTTCTAGCATATGTCCTGATATACGTGTATCACGGCCGATAATTACTTTTGGACGATCTGTATCTTTTGTTAATACATAACCACCGAAACGTCCAATTTTGAACGCTAATTCAGGCGTTAACTCCTGGTTCGCTACCCCGCGTACTCCATCTGTACCAAAATATTTACCCATTATGATTCGCTCCTTTGTCTGGCTCTTTTTGATTATCTACCGTTGGCTCTTGACTAGTTTCTTTTTCTTTATTTTGTTCCTTTTCCTGTTCCTTTTCCTGTTCCTTTTCCTGTTCCGGATCAGGTTTAGGTTCAGATTCAGGATTTTTTGGTTTTTCAGTTTGATTATCTTGGTTATTATTTGAATCTGGTTTTTCACCGTTACCCTGTACTTCTTTATCTGGATTTTCTTTCTTCACAATTGTGACTTTAGCACTTTTTTGTTTTGGCTCTATTGAAATATTACCAGGACCGCTCACTTGAATAGAAACATCCTTCGTCCCCGGAGATACATTTTGCAGATTAATCGCTGCTGTTATTTGAGCTGCTGTTATTTTATCTACTATACTTGTTTCTCCTGAAATATCAACGCTTATCTTCCCATCTTGCGGCGAAAGTAGCTGGGCCGTAACATCTTTAGAAAGTCCATTTTTTTGAATTGATATACCATCAATCGTTCTTGTTTTCGTTTGTTTTGTTTTTTGCACACCTACTGAAACCTTCACTTGATTCGGTTTTGCACTTGTTACACCCTTTGGTAATAAAACAGAGGTATCGAATGTTGTAGACTCTGTCAATTGACTAAGATCTACTTCGACCCCCTCTATCGATTGTATATTATCCAATATATCTTTTGGACCTGCTATCGTTATTTCTCTCGGCTCAACACTAATATTTGTAACGGCCAATCCTTCTGGTAAACTCCCCTTTTTCGTATACGTTACAGGAACAGTTTTTTCAGTATTATTGGCCGTTGCTTGCGTCGTCACATTCAACGTTACATTAATTTTAGATGGACTTGTTCTTACATTTAAACGTTTTCCTTCTTTATTGTATAATGTAACTTCGGCTGTTTTCGTAACAGTTTTATTAACACCTTTTAAATCAATATACGCTTTAGCAGATGAAATACTTTCAATTTCTTCTTTCGTCCCAACTACCTCAACAGTATCAGGTTTAATGTTTGATTTTTCGAGGGTAGAACCCGCTGGCATCTGATCCTCATTTGATAATTTTAAGTCTACATGAACATATTTTCTCGCTTTTTCATGAAGAGTAATTTTAATTGTCGATGGCTGAACTGTTCCTTTCACATCATCTGGAAGCCCGTTCGTTTTCAAAGAAACTTCATAAGTTCCTGTTTCGCTATCTCTCAAATCAACTGGTATATCAAATTGTTTTTTTGCTATTGCTGTAGCAACTGCTGCTTTTGGGCCCTCTAACTTTACCTTAACGCCCTCTGCCGGAATACCACTTACAATATATTTCTCTTCATCATACTTAAGGTTAATATCATAATTAGTTAATGTTTCTTTCGCATCATTTGCAAAAGGTAGTATCCCTGATGTCGTATTTTTTTCAGTTAAAGTCGCTGACATAAAAAGCATACACGCCAATAGTAATGAGATTCCTTTTAAAAACCAATGATTCTCCATTAACTTATCCATGACGCTTTCTCCTCCAATTCCATAAAGACGAAGAAGTCGTTTTTTCGTTCGCACTAAACTCAGCTAACAACATATCTTTCAGTTGTTCTGTCTTCAAATCACGATGCAACTTACCATTTTTCGTTAAAGAAATTTGGCCTGTTTCTTCCGACACAACTACTGTAATACTATCCGTAACTTCACTAACTCCCATTGCAGCGCGATGCCTAGTTCCTAACTCCTTAGAGATAAATGGACTTTCCGATAACGGCAGATAACATGCTGCTGCTTTAATGGTACTTCCTTGCATAATTACTGCTCCGTCGTGAAGAGGTGTATTAGGAATGAAAATATTAATGAGTAATTCCGATGATACGTTTGCATTTAGCGGAATACCCGTTTCCACATAATCACCCATACCGGTCTCTTTTGACAAAGTAATTAATGCACCTATTCTACGTTTCCCCATATATTCCGTTGCTTTCGCTATCGCTGTTGCAACGATTTCAGGTTCATCATCCTCTTGAGTCCCAACACGAGAAAACAGGCTCCCGCGTCCTAGCTGCTCAAGCGCTCTTCGTAATTCTGGCTGGAAAATAATAATAACGGCCAAAAATCCCCACGTTAATACTTGTTCAGTTAGCCAATATAGCGTATGCAATTCAAGGAAAATACTGATCATCCGAACGACAATAATAACTGTAATCCCTTTTAAAAGTTGAACAGCTTTCGTCCCCCGGATTATGAGAATTAGCTTGTATATAATAAACCATACAACGGCAATATCTAATACCGTACTAAGATATTTCAAAATGGTCGTATCTTCAAAAGGCATGCTAACCCTTCCTCCTACTTACGAGCAATTCTATCCATATATTGAAATATTATTTTATGCTCTATCTGTATGTATTTCCAACAACTAGTTAATTATACCATACATGAAACAAACAACAATTACAAACAACCCCCTTTAGTCTAAATTGGTAAGATGTCAAACATTCTTATCGTACAGTATAATATAAATCATTATTATACTCCTATTTTCAAATAAAAAAAGCAACTTCTCAGTTGCTTTTCTTACATTTATTTTAGTTTTTCACCGAATAAAGAACCCATTAAAGCAACCGCTGTTGTTGCTGTTCTATTTCGCTCATCTAAAATCGTATTTACCTCAACAAACTCAGCAGATGTAACAATATCAGCTTCCGCTAACATTTCCATTGCTAAATGGCTTTCACGATAAGATAGGCCACCAATTACAGGCGTTCCAACTCCTGGTGCATCATGAGGATCAAGACCATCTAAATCTAATGATAAATGGACACCATCAGTATGAGATAAATACGCGATTGTTTCTTCCATAACAGCCGTCATACCCATACGATCGATCTCGTGCATTGAGAATACTTTAATACCTTCATTGCGGATGAAGTCTTTTTCTCCTTCATCTAATGCTCGTGCACCGATAATTACAACATTCTCTTTTTTCACCTTTGGATATGCCCCGTATAAATCTACAAGTGAAGGATGTCCATACCCTAAACTTGCTGCAAGTGACATACCGTGAATATTTCCAGATGGTGAAGTTTCTTCTGTATTTAAGTCGCCATGTGCATCATACCAAATAACACCTAAATTTTTATAATGTTTGGCAACACCAGCTAATGTACCGATAGCGATACTATGGTCACCACCTAATACAAGTGGAAAACGTCCTTCTTCTATAATATGATCCACCTTACTTGCTAATTCGTTACATACAGTTGCAACTTGTGTAAGGTTTCTTAAGCTTGTATTTACATCTACTTCTTTTTCTCTCTCTATACATATATCTCCCATATCTTTAACGTCATATCCAATTTCTTCAATTCTTTCAACTACGCCTGCATAACGGATTGCACTCGGCCCCATATCAACTCCACGACGCATCTGTCCTAAATCCATTGGAACTCCAATAACTGAGATTTCTTTTTTCATAGATAGTATCCCCCTTTTGTGCCTTCACTAAATATTTTAAATCTTTTATATAGTCTGACTCAACTCGACATTTTTTTGTATGGATATACAAATTATTCACTTATATCCGCTTTGAAACCCAAATGTTAAGACTATTCTATGTATAAAGTTAACTTAATGAAACAACTACCATCATTATTATTAGATAATAATAAAAAAACACTTCTACATTTAGGAGTGTTTTTCTGATGCTATTTTCCACACTGCAGCAATATTTTTTGCTGTCATTTCGATATTCTCTGCTGCTACTTTATATGCCTCTTCTAAAGTCATCGGACTCGCTGTAATACTAAATACTGCATCAATTCCTTTTTCATGAACAGCAGTGTAATTTGGAGACACAGATCCTCCAATAGCAATGACAGGAATGTGAAAATGCTTCGCACGCTCCGCAACACCTACAGGCGCCTTTCCGTATGCTGTTTGTTCATCTATTCTACCTTCACCAGTTATAATTAAATCTGCTCCATCTATATACTTATCAAATTTTGTATAATCTAATACAATTTCAATTCCTCTCCGCAAGTTTCCCTTTAATACCGCTATAACAGCTGCTCCCATACCTCCTGCAGCCCCTGCGCCAGGTATTTTAGATACGTCGCAAGATAAGTATTGTTTAAGGATGTGCGCATAATGCTTTAAATTCTCATCCAGCTCTTTCATCATCTCTGCATTCGCCCCCTTTTGCTGCCCAAATACAAGAGATGCTCCTCTTATTCCAACTAACGGATTATCTACATCACATGCTGCTTCTATCTTTATATGCATTAAGCGTGAGTCCATTCGCGAAAAATCAATAGCGACAATTGAATGTAACGTTCCTCCAGATGGATCTATTACTTCCCCTTTTCCATTTATAAACCTGACTCCTAAAGCTGACAACATACCTGCTCCTCCATCATTTGTAGCACTTCCTCCAAGTCCTAAAATAATGTGCTCAGCTCCTTCATCTAGCGCATGTAGTATAAGCTCTCCTGTTCCTTTCGTCGTTGTAACAAGTGGATTTCGCTTTTTAACCGGAACATGTTGTAACCCTGATGCTGCTGCCATTTCAATAAACGCTGTCTTTTTATCTTTAGACATACCGTAAAAGGCTTGTACACGTTCTCTAAGCGGTCCTGTCACATGAAGTGATGTAATCCTCCCCCCTGTGGCATCAACAAGTGAATCAACCGTTCCTTCACCTCCATCTCCAATTGGTATTTTTACATACTCTGCTTTAGGGAAAATTGCTCCAAAACCTCTTTCAATAGCCTCACATACTTCTATAGCTTTTAAGCTTTCTTTATATGAATCAGATGCAATAACAACTTTCACAATTATCCCCATCCTTTATTTTCACGTTTTCTCCATTTTAAATGAAAAATATGAAAGTTGTCTTTTCAAACACAAAAAAAGCTTACATCATATGATGTAAGCTTTTTTTTAGATGGAGCCTAGCGGGATCGAACCGCTGACCTCCTGCGTGCAAGGCAGGCGCTCTCCCAGCTGAGCTAAGGCCCCTTAGTAATTAAGCGGAAGACGGGATTCGAACCCGCGACCCCAACCTTGGCAAGGTTGTATTCTACCACTGAACTACTTCCGCAAAAA
>NZ_JBBBBL010000023.1:0-80607 GCF_037120585.1 Bacillus sp. CCNWLW194
ATAGGTTCGAGGTGGAAGCATGGTGACATGTGGAGCTGACGAATACTAATAGATCGAGGACTTAACCATATAATATGTAGCAAATGTTATCTAGTTTTGAAGGAATATATGCCTTCATAGTTTGGTGATGATGGCAGAGAGGTCACACCCGTTCCCATACCGAACACGGAAGTTAAGCTCTCTAGCGCCGATGGTAGTTGGGACCTTGTCCCTGTGAGAGTAGGACGTCGCCAAGCAAAAACCTAAGTCGATTCGACTTAGGTTTTTTTGTGTTTATTTTTACTTATTAAATGTCATAATCCATACATTTAATAATCGTAAAGAGGAAAAAAGAGTAAAAATGAGGCTATTCAAAGTAATAGTAATGATTTTTTGTTTTCTAGGTTTTCCGATTGCTCCTAAAATAATGCCTATGTTAGGAAACGTTATTTCTACCATAAGTATATATTTTAAATAATGAGAAAAAAAGTAGGATGATAGAAATAAGTATTCAATCATTATAGCAATGACTACGATACAAAGGAATAAATATGAAAAGAGTGTAGTTGTTTTTTCATTATTGTCCTTCGTATAAATCAAATAAATATAAACGATATGCTTTATCCCGCTATTTGCCGGACAGTAAGACCCTCACCTCAAAATTTAGCGACAGCAAAGAAGTTAGGTAGGGTTCAGGCTGTCCGTAAAAGCTCGATTGGTGTGAGCTAATAATCAGTGGGGTTGATAGATCTCTAGAAATATATATTCTAATTTCTTATCCTTCTTGCATATAGTTACAATTATTCTTTTGAATATAACTAAAACACGAACGTTATGAGTGACTAATAAAAAAACATTCGATTATTTATTGACATTGTTTATGAAATATTGTTAATATAGCCATAGAAAGAATAATATATAAGACCTCATATAATCGCGGGGATATGGCCTGCAAGTCTCTACCTAACGACCGTTATTCGTTAGACTATGAGGGAAAGTCACTCGGTATTTTTCTATTCACAAGGGATACGTATGCCTGAGTAGAGCACTTTCTCTCATAGTAAAAGAGAAACTGTTCTATTTCAGGCTTTTTTTATTTGAATCGGGGGGATTCTAATATGAAATCACTAGTTGGAGTCATAATGGGAAGCACGTCAGACTGGGAAACAATGAAATATGCTTGTGACATTTTAGATGAATTAAATATACCGTATGAGAAAAAAGTTGTATCCGCTCATCGGACTCCGGATTATATGTTTGAATATGCAGAGACGGCTCGTGAACGTGGATTGAAAGTTATTATTGCTGGAGCTGGTGGAGCAGCGCATTTACCAGGAATGGTTGCTGCGAAGACGAATCTTCCTGTGATCGGAGTTCCAGTTCAATCAAAAGCGTTAAACGGCTTAGATTCATTATTATCTATCGTCCAAATGCCAGGAGGGGTTCCAGTTGCAACTGTTGCAATTGGTAAGGCTGGTTCAACAAATGCTGGTTTACTTGCTGCACAAATACTTGGATCATTCCATGATGACATACATGATGCATTAGAATTGAGAAGAGAAGCAATTGAAAAAGATGTGCGCGAAGGTAGTGAGCTAGTATGACGAGAATCATTTTACCTGGAAAAACAATCGGTATTATTGGAGGCGGCCAGCTAGGAAGAATGATGGCATTGGCAGCTAAGGAGATGGGATATAAAATTGCTGTTTTAGATCCTACAAAACATTCACCATGTGCACAAGTTGCTGATATTGAAATTGTTGCATCATATGACGATTTAAAAGCAATTCAGCATTTAGCAGAGATCAGTGATGTTGTCACATATGAATTTGAGAATATTGATTATAGATGTTTACAATGGCTTGAAAAACATGCTTACTTACCGCAAGGCAGTCAGTTGTTAAGTAAAACGCAAAATCGTTTTACCGAAAAGAATGCAATTGAAAACGCGGGACTACCAGTAGCAACGTATAGATTGGTCCAAACTCAAGAGCAGCTTACTGAAGCAATCACCGAGTTATCATATCCTTCCGTCTTAAAAACAACGACAGGTGGATATGACGGGAAAGGGCAAGTTGTTTTAAGAAGTGAAGCTGACGTTGATAAAGCACGAAAGCTTGCGAATGCAGCAGAATGTATTTTAGAGAAATGGGTGCCTTTTGAAAAAGAAGTATCAGTTATTGTAATTCGTAGTGTAAGTGGTGAAACGAAAGTATTTCCGGTAGCAGAAAATATTCATGTAAATAACATTTTGCATGAATCTATCGTTCCAGCTCGCATTACAGAAGAACTTTCTCAAAAAGCAATTGCTTATGCAAGGGTGCTTGCGGATGAACTAGAACTTGTGGGAACACTAGCGGTAGAGATGTTTGCTACAGCTGATGGTGAGATTTATATTAATGAATTAGCACCAAGACCTCACAATTCAGGACACTATACACAGGATGCATGTGAAACGAGTCAATTTGGTCAACATATTCGAGCGATCTGTAATTTACCTCTTGGAGAAACAAATTTGTTAAAACCAGTTGTCATGGTAAACATTTTAGGCGAACATATAGAAGGGGTCCTAAGACAAGTGAATAGATTAACCGGGTGCTATTTACACTTGTATGGAAAAGAAGAAGCAAAAGCGCAGCGGAAAATGGGGCATGTTAATATTTTAAATGATAATATTGAAGTCGCTCTAGAAAAAGCGAAGAGTTTGCATATTTGGGACCATCAAGAACAACTGTTGGAGGGAAAAAGATGATTAGTCGTTATACACGCCCAGAAATGGGTGCAATTTGGACGGAAGAGAACAAATTTAAAGCGTGGTTAGAGGTTGAGATTTTAGCTTGTGAAGCATGGGCTGAGCTTGGCGATATTCCAAAAGAAGATGTTAAAAAAATTCGTGAGCATGCATCATTTGATATTGATCGTATTTATGAAATTGAAAAAGAGACACGTCATGACGTAGTTGCATTTACTCGTGCTGTATCAGAAACACCAGCATTAGGTGAAGAACGTAAATGGGTTCATTACGGTTTAACATCTACAGACGTAGTAGATACAGCGTTATCTTACATCTTAAAACAAGCGAATGAAATCATATTAAAAGACTTAGAAAACTTTGTAAGCATTTTAGCTAACAAAGCGAAAGAGCATAAATACACGATCATGATGGGAAGAACACATGGTGTTCATGCAGAACCAACAACATTTGGTTTAAAACTTGGTCTTTGGTATGAAGAAATGAAACGTAACGTAGAGCGTTTCAAACAAGCTGCAGATACTGTTCGCGTTGGTAAACTATCTGGTGCGGTTGGTACATACGCGAATATTGATCCATTCGTAGAAAAATTTGTTTGCGAAAACTTAGGATTAGAAGCAGCGCCAATTTCAACACAAACATTGCAACGTGATCGCCATGCTCATTACATGTCAACACTTGCATTAATCGCAACATCTATCGAAAAGATGGCAGTTGAGATTCGTGGTTTACAAAAGAGTGAAACACGCGAAGTGGAAGAAGCTTTCGCAAAAGGTCAAAAAGGTTCTTCTGCAATGCCACATAAACGTAATCCAATTGGATCTGAAAATATGACTGGTTTAGCTCGTGTTATCCGCGGTTATATGATGACAGCTTATGAGAATGTTCCATTATGGCATGAGCGTGATATTTCGCACTCTTCGGCAGAACGCGTAATTTTACCAGATGCTACAATCGCGTTAAATTACATGTTAAATCGCTTTGGTAATATCGTTAAAAACTTAACTGTATACCCAGAGAATATGAAACGCAATATGACAAGAACATACGGCTTAATTTATTCTCAACGAGTAATGCTTACGTTAATCGACAAAGGTATGGTACGTGAAGAAGCTTACGATATCGTACAGCCTAAAGCGATGGAAGCTTGGGAAACACAAGTACAATTTAAAGAACTTGTAGAAGCTGATGAGCGTATCACAAGCAAATTAACACAAGAAGAAATTAATGAATGCTTCAACTATGAGCATCATATGCAACACGTTGATACAATCTTTGAACGCCTTGGATTAAACGAAGCGTAAAATTTCATATGGCACAGAATAGAGTCATTCTGTGCCATTCTTTATAAAAACATTATTCACATTTTTCAAACTACAGGGGGCTTGCGAAATGCAAAAGCTAGAATTGCTGTATGAAGGTAAGGCAAAAAGAATTTATCGTACAGAATCAGCAGATATGGTTTGGGTAGAGTACAAAGATAGTGCGACTGCTTTCAATGGGGAGAAAAAAGAGACGATTACAGGAAAAGGTCGTTTGAACAATGAGATTACAACTTTATTGTTCAGAAAGTTACAAGAAGTAGGAATTAAAACACACTTTGTTGAGAAGTTATCTGATACAGAACAACTTGTTAAAAAAGTGAGTATTATTCCTTTAGAAGTTGTCACTAGAAATGTAATTGCAGGAAGTCTTTCAAAACGATTAGGAATGGAAGAGGGAACTGTACTTGCAGAACCAATCGTAGAATTTTACTTCAAAGATGATGATTTAGGAGATCCGCTTGTAACGGAAGATCATATTCGTGTATTAAACGTTGCATCGCCAGAGCAAGTAAGCGTATTACGAGATATGGCTCTACAAATCAATCAAGTGTTGATTGATCATTTCGCAAGCTGTCGTGTAAGGTTAGTAGATTTTAAATTAGAGTTTGGTGTAACCGATGAAGGAGAAATCATTTTAGCAGATGAAATTTCACCAGATACTTGCCGTTTATGGGATGAAACGAGCAATGAAAAGTTTGATAAAGACGTATTCCGTCGCGGTCTTGGAAATTTAACAGATGCTTATGAAGAGATTTTAAAACGTTTAGGGGGAATTTCACATGTATAAAGTTAAGGTATATGTAACATTAAGAGAAAGCGTATTAGATCCACAAGGAACAGCGGTAAAAGGCGCACTTCATAGTCTTTCATTTACAGAAGTACAAGACGTTCGAATCGGAAAGTACATGGAACTAACAATTGATAAATCAGTATCTGATCTTGATACAAAGGTAAAGGAAATGTGTGAAAAACTATTAGCAAACGTTGTAATGGAAGACTTCCGTTATGAAGTTGAGGAGGTTGTCGCACAGTGAAATTTGCAGTAATAGTATTTCCGGGTTCGAACTGTGATGTCGATATGTTCCATGCAATTAAAGATGAGCTTGGCGAAGAAGTAGATTACGTTTGGCACGATACAGAGAATTTAGATGAATATGATGCAATTTTACTACCAGGTGGATTCTCTTACGGTGACTACTTACGCTGCGGTGCTATTTCTCGCTTTGCGAATGCAATGAAAGCAGTGCAAAAAGCTGCTGAACAAGGAAAGCCGATTTTAGGCGTATGTAATGGATTCCAGATTCTTGTTGAATCAGGATTACTACCAGGAGCATTAATGAGAAACGAAAACTTAAAATTTATGTGCCGCACTGTTCAGTTGCGTGTTGAAAATAATGAAACGATGTTTACATCACAATATGAAAAAGATGAAGTAATCAACATTCCAATCGCACATGGTGAGGGGAATTACTATTGTGATGAAGAAACTCTTAAAAGATTAGAAGAGAATAATCAGATTGCATTCCGTTACGTAGAAAATCCGAACGGTAGCGTATCAGATATTGCTGGTATCGTAAATGAAAAAGGAAACGTACTTGGTATGATGCCGCACCCAGAGCGTGCTGTAGATGAATTACTTGGCGGTGCTGAAGGGTTAAAAGTCTTTCAATCTATCTTAAAACAGTGGAGGGAAACATATGTCGTTAATGCTTGAACCAAATCCAACACAAATTAAAGAAGAGCGTATATATGCGGAAATGGGGCTAACAGACGAAGAGTTTGCCATGGTTGAAAAGATTTTAGGTCGTCTGCCAAATTATACAGAAACAGGATTATTCTCTGTTATGTGGTCTGAACATTGTAGTTATAAAAATTCAAAACCAGTGCTTCGAAAATTCCCAACAACAGGTGAGCGTGTTCTGCAAGGGCCTGGGGAAGGTGCTGGAATTGTAGACATCGGTGATAATCAAGCGGTTGTATTTAAAATGGAAAGCCATAACCATCCTTCAGCTATTGAACCATATCAAGGAGCAGCAACAGGCGTGGGTGGTATTATCCGTGACGTATTCTCTATGGGAGCGCGTCCAGTAGCTCTATTAAACTCACTTCGATTTGGGGAGTTACAATCACCACGTGTGAAATATTTATTCGAAGAAGTAGTAGCAGGGATTGCAGGATACGGTAACTGTATCGGTATTCCGACTGTTGGCGGCGAAGTACAATTTGATCCATGTTATGAAGGAAATCCACTTGTAAATGCAATGTGTGTAGGCTTAATTAACCACGAAGACATTAAAAAAGGGCAGGCACACGGAGCTGGAAATACGGTAATGTACGTAGGAGCATCTACTGGTCGTGACGGTATTCACGGTGCAACATTTGCATCTGAAGAACTATCTGAAAGCTCGGAAGCGAAGCGTCCAGCAGTTCAAGTAGGGGATCCATTTATGGAGAAACTTCTTATTGAAGCTTGCTTAGAACTTATTCAGTCGGACGCACTTGTTGGAATTCAAGATATGGGAGCTGCCGGTTTAACTTCATCTTCTGCAGAAATGGCGAGTAAAGCAGGTATGGGTATTGAAATGTACTTAGATGATGTACCACAGCGTGAAACAGGAATGACTCCATATGAAATGATGCTATCTGAATCACAAGAGCGTATGCTAATCGTTGTGAAAAAAGGTAGAGAACAAGAAATAGTAGATTTATTTGAGAAGTATGGCCTTGCAGCAGTTACGATGGGGAAAGTAACAGAAGATAAAATGCTTCGTTTATTCCATAAAGGTGAAAAGGTAGCGGAAGTGCCAGCAGATGCTTTAGCAGAAGAAGCACCAATTTATTATAAGCCATCAAAAGAAGCGGCATACTTTGCTGAATTCCAAGCAATGAAAATGGAAACGCCAAAAGTAGAAGATTATAAAGAAACGTTATTTGCTTTATTACAGCAACCAACCATTGCAAGTAAAGAGTGGGTTTATGATCAATATGATTATCAAGTACGCACAAGCACAGTTGTTGCACCAGGTTCAGATGCAGCAGTTGTACGTGTACGCGGTACAGAAAAAGGATTAGCGATGACGACAGATTGTAACTCTCGCTATATTTACTTAGATCCAGAAATGGGCGGTAAAATTGCAGTAGCAGAGGCAGCTCGTAATATCGTATGTTCTGGCGGAGAGCCACTTGCAATTACAGATTGCTTAAACTTTGGTAACCCAGAAAAACCAGAGATCTTCTGGCAAATTGAGAAATCAGTAGATGGTATGAGTGAAGCTTGTCGTACATTACAAACGCCAGTTATCGGCGGAAACGTATCGATGTATAACGAGCGTAGTGGGGAAGCGGTATATCCAACACCGACTGTTGGGATGGTCGGTCTTGTACATGACTTAAAACACGTAACAACACAAGAGTTTAAGCAAGCTGGTGATTTAGTTTATGTAATCGGTGAGACGAAAGCTGAGTTTGGTGGAAGTGAATTACAGAAAATGATTCACGGCAAAATTTTCGGTCAATCACCAAGCATCGATTTAGATGTAGAATTAAAACGCCAAAAACAAGTATTAGAAGCAATTCAAGCTGGCCTTATTCAATCAGCACATGATGTTGCTGAAGGTGGTTTAGCAGTTGCAATTTCTGAAAGTGCAATTGGTGCTAACGGCTTAGGTGCTACTGTGAAATTAGTTGGAGAAGCAACAGCTGCATTATTTGCTGAATCACAATCTCGCTTCGTTTTAACTGTAAAACGTGAAAATAAAGAAGCATTCGAGAAAGCGGTAGAAGCAATTCAAGTTGGAGAAGTGACAAATACAAATGAAGTAACAATTCATAATGAAGAGAATGAAGTATTGCTTACAGCAAATGTAGATGAAATGAGAAAGGCTTGGAAAGGGGCAATCCCATGCTTGCTGAAATAAAGGGGTTAAATGAAGAATGTGGCGTCTTTGGAATTTGGGGGCATGAAAATGCGGCACAAGTTTCATACTACGGATTGCACAGTTTACAGCACCGTGGGCAAGAAGGCGCAGGCATTGTCGTAAATAATGGGGAAAAAATCGTCGGTCACAAGGGGTTAGGTTTAATATCGGAAGTGTTTTCAAGAGGTGAGCTAGAAGGATTGAACGGAAAATCAGCAATCGGACACGTACGATACGCGACGGCTGGTGGAAGTGAAGTAGCTAACGTTCAACCATTATTATTCCGTTTTTCTGATCATAGTATGGCATTAGCTCATAACGGAAATTTAATTAATGCAAAAATGCTTCGCCGCGAATTAGAGGCAGAGGGAAGTATTTTTCAAACGAGTTCAGATACAGAAGTACTTTTACATCTTATTAAGCGTAGTACGAAAGATTCTTTAATTGAAAGTGTAAAAGAGGCACTAAATAAAGTGAAAGGTGCGTTTGCATACCTTTTACTAACTGGAAATGAAATGATTGTTGCGCTAGATCCAAATGGGTTCCGTCCTCTTTCAATTGGAAAGATGGGTGATGCTTACGTTGTAGCATCAGAAACATGTGCTTTCGATGTAGTAGGTGCAACATACATTCGTGATGTAGAACCGGGTGAATTACTTATCATCAATGATGAAGGAATTCACGTAGATCGTTTTACAAATGAAGTAGATCATGCAATTTGTAGTATGGAGTACATTTACTTTGCACGTCCGGATTCTAATATTGCAGGTATTAACGTCCATGCAGCACGTAAAAACATGGGGAAACGTTTGGCGGCAGAAGCTCCTATTGAAGCTGATGTTGTTACTGGTGTGCCAGACTCTAGTATTTCAGCAGCAATTGGTTATGCGGAGGCGACAGGTATTCCGTATGAGTTAGGACTAATTAAAAATCGTTACGTTGGACGTACGTTTATTCAACCTTCTCAAGAACTGCGAGAGCAAGGGGTTAAGATGAAACTTTCAGCAGTAAGAGGTGTAGTTGAAGGAAAACGAGTTGTTATGATTGACGATTCTATCGTAAGAGGAACAACAAGTAAACGAATTGTTCGTATGCTTCGCGAGGCTGGAGCGACAGAAGTCCACGTAAGAATTGCGTCACCACCTCTGAAATATCCATGCTTCTATGGCATTGATATTCAAACGAGAAAAGAATTAATTGCAGCAAATCATACAGTAGAAGAAATTCGTGAAATAATCGGTGCAGATTCATTAACATTTTTAAGCGAAGATGGATTAGTAGATGCAATTGGACGTCCATATGAAGGGAAATATGGCGGTCTATGTATGGCTTACTTCAATGGAGACTATCCAACAGCACTTTATGATTATGAGCAAGAGCTTTTAGAAAGTATGAAATAAGAAGAAAAAAGCTTCTACTTCTTTTGAGGTAGAAGCTAGCTTCTTTCTTAAAACGGCCAGCCCTAGATAGGGAGAAATTAAAAGACGAGGTGTAGATAACGATGGCGAATGCATATAAGCAAGCGGGAGTAGATATTGAAGCTGGATATGAAGCGGTATCTCGCATGAAAAAACACGTACAAACAACTATGAGAAAAGAAGTACTAGGCGGTTTAGGCGGTTTTGGAGGTATGTTTGATCTATCAAAATTTGCATTAGAAGAACCTGTATTAGTATCTGGAACAGATGGTGTGGGAACGAAATTGATGCTCGCTTTTATGGCAGATAAACATGACACAATTGGTATTGATGCAGTAGCAATGTGTGTAAATGATATTGTTGTCCAAGGAGCAGAGCCGCTTTTCTTCCTTGATTATATTGCTTGTGGTAAAGCTGAACCTAGTAAAATTGAAAACATCGTCAAAGGTATATCAGAGGGCTGTCGCCAAGCAGGTTGTGCATTAATTGGTGGAGAAACAGCTGAAATGCCAGGAATGTATTCTACAGAAGAGTATGATTTAGCTGGCTTTACAGTTGGAATTGTTGATAAAAAGAAAATTGTAACAGGTGAAAAGATTGAAGCTGGTCACGTATTAATCGGCTTAGCATCTAGTGGTATTCATAGTAACGGTTATTCTTTAGTAAGAAAAGTATTGCTAGAAGATGGAGAACTATCTTTAGATCGTATTTACGGACGCTTAGAACTACCTCTCGGTGAAGAATTATTAAAACCAACGAAAATTTATGTCAAACCTATTTTAGAACTATTGAAGAAATATGAAGTATACGGTATGGCGCATATTACAGGTGGCGGATTCATTGAGAATATTCCACGTATGTTACCAGAAGGAATCGGTGCAGAAATTGAATTAGGATCTTGGCAAATTCAACCGATCTTCAGTTTACTTCAAGAAGTGGGAAAACTAGAAGAGAAAGAAATGTTCAATATTTTTAACATGGGTATTGGTATGGTAGTAGCAGTGAAGGAAGAAGAAGCAAAAGATATTGTTCGTCTTCTTGAAGAGCAAGGGGAAACAGCTCGTATTATTGGACGTACTGTACAAGGGGCTGGCGTTACCTTTAACGGGGGCACAGAACTATGAGTAGATTAGCAGTTTTTGCTTCTGGAAGCGGATCTAACTTTCAATCTCTCGTTAATGCAGTAGAAGAGAAAAGATTGGATGCAGAAATTAGTTTATTAGTATGTGATAAACCAGAAGCACGTGCTGTTGGTCGGGCGCATTATCATCATATTCCATGCTTCGCCTTTTCAGCGAAAGCATATGAGTCAAAAGAAGTGTTTGAAACAGAGATATTAAAGAAGCTAGAAGAATATAAAATTGATTATGTTATTTTAGCTGGATATATGCGTTTAATTGGGCCAACGTTACTAGAAGCATACGGCGGGAAGATTATTAATATTCATCCATCACTACTACCGAGTTTTCCAGGTAAAGATGCTGTTGGTCAAGCGTTAGAAGCAGGTGTGAAAATAACTGGAGTAACAATTCATTATGTAGATGCAGGTATGGATACAGGACCAATTATTGCGCAAGAAGCAGTAGTTGTTTCTGAAGGGGATACGAGAGAAAGCTTACAAAAGAAAATTCAACAAGTTGAACATAAATTATACGTAAATACAGTGAATCAAATTGTTCAATCTGTGAAAGAACCAACTGTTAACTAACATACAACCAGGGGTGAAGGATCAATGAAAAAGCGTGCATTAGTAAGTGTTTCAGATAAAACAGGAGTAGTAGAATTTGTTAAAGGTTTACTAGAACAAGGGATCGAAGTTATATCAACAGGTGGTACGAAAAAATTACTAGAAGAAAATGGCTTACAAGTAATCGGTATTTCTGAAGTAACTGGGTTCCCAGAAATTATGGACGGTCGTGTGAAAACATTACATCCAAATATCCATGGTGGTCTATTAGCAGTTCGCGATAATGAAACACATGTAGCGCAAATGAATGAATTAGGTATTCAACCAATTGACTTTGTTGTTGTTAACTTATACCCATTTAAAGAAACAATCGCTAAGCCTGATGTAACATTTGCTGATGCAATTGAAAATATTGATATCGGTGGCCCGACAATGATTCGCTCTGCAGCGAAAAATCATAAGTTTGTGTCTGTAATTGTAGATCCAGTAGATTATGATGTTGTATTAGTAGAACTGAAAGAGAACGGTGAAGTAACAGATGAAACGAAACGTAAATTAGCAGCGAAGGTATTCCGTCATACAGCAGCATATGATGCGCTAATTTCTAATTACTTAACAGAGCAAATGGGTGAAGAAAGTCCTGAAACATTAACTGTGACATTTGAGAAAAAACAAGACTTACGCTATGGAGAAAATCCACATCAAAAAGCGACTTTCTATAAAGCACCATTCGCAGCAACTTCTTCTGTTGCATATGCGGAACAATTACATGGTAAAGAATTATCTTATAACAATATCAATGATGCAGACGCAGCGCTTAGTATCGTAAAAGAATTTACAGAGCCAGCAGTAGTAGCGGTAAAACATATGAATCCATGTGGTGTTGGAGTAGGTACTGATATTCATGAAGCATATACACGCGCTTATGAAGCGGATCCAGTATCAATCTTTGGAGGAATTATTGCAGCGAATCGTGAAATCGACAAAGCTACAGCTGAAAAGTTACATGAAATTTTCTTAGAAATTATTATTGCACCTTCTTTCTCAAAAGAAGCTTTAGAAGTGTTGCAAGGTAAGAAAAACTTACGTTTACTAACTGTAAATATTGAAAAAGCGACAAGTGCAAGCAAAAAACTAACTTCTGTACAAGGTGGTCTTCTTGTTCAAGAGGAAGATACGTTATCATTAGATGAAAGTACAATTTCAATTCCGACGAAACGTGAACCGTCAGAGCAAGAGTGGAAAGATTTAAAACTAGCTTGGAAAGTTGTAAAACATGTGAAATCAAACGCAATTGTTTTAGCGAATGATAACATGACAGTTGGTGTAGGTGCAGGACAGATGAACCGCGTAGGTTCTGCAAAAATCGCAATTACACAAGCTGGCGAAAAAGCACAAGGTAGCGCACTTGCATCTGATGCTTTCTTCCCAATGCCAGATACAGTAGAAGAAGCAGCAAAAGCTGGTATTACAGCAATTATCCAACCAGGTGGATCAATTCGTGATGAGGATTCTATTAAAGTGGCAGATAAGTATGGGATTGCGATGGTGTTCACTGGCGTACGTCATTTCAAACATTAATAGAGTAATTTTAGAAGAAACAAACTAGGAGCATAGCTTCTAGTTTGTACTTATTTAAATATTGGGGGATGAAATATGAATGTTTTAGTAATCGGCCGCGGTGGGCGTGAGCATGCTTTAGCTTGGAAATTTGCACAGTCTGAAAAGGTAGAAAAAGTGTATGTAGCACCAGGTAATGAAGGTATGCGAGATGTTGCAACACCTGTTGATATTGATGAAAATGATTTTGATACATTGGTCTTATTTGCAAAAGAGAATAATGTTGAGTTAACTTTCGTTGGACCAGAAATTCCGCTTATGAATGGAATTGTTGATCGTTTTAAAGAAGAGGGACTTCGCGTATTTGGTCCGAATAAAGCGGCTGCTGTTATTGAAGGTAGTAAAGCTTTTACTAAAGAATTGATGAAAAAATATAATATTCCAACTGCGGCGTACGAAACTTTTACAGACTATGAAGAAGCAGTACAGTACATTGAAAAAGTTGGTGCACCAATTGTTATTAAGGCAGACGGCTTAGCGGCTGGTAAAGGTGTAACGGTAGCGATGACGCTTGAAGAAGCATTACAGGCTGTGAAAGAAATGCTACAAGATGTAAAGTTCGGTGAAGCAAGTAAGAAGGTCGTTATTGAAGAGTTTTTAGATGGACAAGAATTTTCATTAATGGCATTTGTGAATGGAACAACTGTGCATCCGATGGTAATTGCGCAAGATCATAAACGAGCTTTTGATGGTGATAAAGGTCCGAATACAGGCGGAATGGGTGCGTATTCCCCAGTACCACAAATTCCGGAATCAGCAGTTCAAGAGGCGATAAAAACGGTATTACATCCAACTGCTAAGGCGATGATTGCAGAAAACCGTTCGTTTACAGGTATTTTATACGCAGGTCTTATTTTAACAAATGATGGTCCAAAGGTAATTGAGTTTAATGCTCGCTTTGGTGATCCTGAAACGGAAGTTGTATTACCTCGCTTAGAAAATGATTTAGTTGATGTATGTAACGCTGTATTAGATGAGAGTGAACTAACGTTACAATGGTCAGAAGAAGCAGTTATTGGTGTTGTACTTGCTTCGAAAGGATACCCAGAAGCATATAAAAAAGGTGATATTATTAGCGGACTAGATGCATTGCAAGATGTGATTGTTTTCCATGCGGGTACAGCGATGAAGCATGGGGACTTTGTAACAAACGGTGGCCGTGTACTATTTGTTGCTTGTAAGGCGAATAGTTTACAAGAAGCGAAAGATAAGGTGTATAAAGAAATTGGTAAAATTGAGAGTGATGGTCTATTTTACCGAGGTGATATAGGGTATCGCGCCATTGGGCATGAGATGACGAGAAATTAATATGTGAAAAATCCCGCTGAGAAATCAGCGGGATTTTTATGCATCTTTATCCTTTTTCAATTTACCTTTTTGCTTTGCCATTTCTCGAAGTAAATACTCGATGTGTGCATTGACGCTACGAAACTCATCATTCGCCCATTTTTCGATGACTGCATGTAATTCAGGATCAATACGTAATGGAAAGCTTTTCTTTTTAGCCATAATGATTTAGAGCCTTTTAGTATAGGCTTCCTGTATTAATAACTGGTTGCGCACCTTTATCTGAAACGATGGCAACTAATAAGTTGTTCACCATACTCGCTTTACGCTCGTCATCGAGTTCCAGTACGCCTTCCTCATCTAACATATGGATTGAATCTTTCGCCATCTTCACAGCACCTTCAACAATTTCTTTTCTAGCAGCTAATACTGCTTTTGCTTGTTGACGTTGTAGCATTGCATGGGCAATTTCTGTTGCATAAGCTAAATGTGTTAAACGAGTTTCTAATACTTCTACGCCAGCGATTTCAAGGCGCGCCTCTAACTCGCGTTTTAATTCTTCGGAGATTTCTTCAGTATTTCCGCGTAACGTGATGCAAGTTTCATCTTGGAAATTGTCATAAGGATATTTTGTTGCGACGTGGCGGATTGCTGTTTCACTTTGAATTTCTACAAATCGATCGTAATGTTCAACACCGAACATTGCTTTTGCAGAATCCACAACTTTATATACGATGACGGCTGCAATTTCAATCGGATTTCCCTCAACATCGTTTACTTTTAATTTCTTACTATTAAAATTTTCAACACGTAACGATACAGTTTGACGGAATGCGAATGGAATCGTTAAAAATAAACCGTTTTGACGAATTGTTCCTAAATAATTACCGAAAAACGTAATGACTTTCGCTTGATTTGGTTGAACAATACCAATACCTGTAGCGATAACTACTGCTAAAAGAAGTGTGACTGCTGCTACTATGAAAATTTCTTGTACAAGGAAAAATACACCGATAGCGGCTAAAATTAAAATCCCGATAATACCGAGAAAACCATTTACATAAAAAACTTGTTTTTCTTTCATATGATCGCCTCCTGATATAAAAATGATATCACTTTTATATCATTTTAAGCAAGGGGTTTACACCTAATTTTCTGAATTTTATTGATTAGGTATCTCTTATGTACATTTTAAGATTAAAAACAAGAATGTACGTTCTGTTTTATGGTAAAATAAAGAAGACTTAACCGCCCACTGCAGCAGCTAAGTCCCTTTGAGAGCATCTTGCATCGTGACAAATGATTCAAAGCGGTTTTGCCAGGATTATATCTTCAATCGCTGACTCAATCTCTTTGTCAGAAGCGTCATAACTTCCATTTGACTTTGGTTTGTCGTGACTGGAAGTTTGATTCACTTCTTCTTTAGTATGTCCCTTTTCGGCAAAATTCATGCTAGGCATTTTAAATGCCCCCATATTCATGTATTTTCCGAATTTCCACATTTCAACAACAGGGCAGAAACGAACAATTCCCTCTGCAACTTTCATTGCACCAATCCATAGCAAGACGTTAGACCAAGTGCACCAAGGTTTGCGTACGAGTTTAGTTGCACTACAACCGAAGAGGACAAGTCCGAGTGTAATTCGAATTAGGGCATTTATTGTACCGATATTTTGCTTCATTAGAAAAACACTCCTTTTTATGAAAGTTGAAATAGATAATACTATTTCTTTTATTAGTATCCCGTTTGATTTTTGGGATATGTAATCCAACATTTGACGTGGAAAAAGATGTTGGAATGTGCGTGTGTGTAAGTAGCTTTTTTTGTTATAATGAAAGAATGCATAAAAGGAACTTCAAAATTAAATCCTCTCGTTTAAAAAATATGGAAGAGGTAATTCCAAACTTAATTCTCCGTCTTAAAACAATAATGATGAAAATAAACTGTTATTTTGAACAGAAATATATAACTCGAGAAAAGAAAGGGTGTTTTCATGTACGATATTTCCGGGTGGAAACATGTATTTAAGCTTGATCCAAATAAGGAGTTAAGTGATGAACATTTAGAGATGATTTGTGAGTCTGGAACAGATGCTGTTATTGTAGGCGGAAGTGATGGAGTGACAATTGATAATGTACTACACATGCTAGTTAGCATTCGTAGATATGCAGTTCCTTGTGTATTAGAGGTTTCTGATGTGGAAGCAATTACACCAGGATTTGATTTTTATTATATCCCAAGCGTTTTAAATAGCCGAAAGGTGGAATGGGTAACAGGTGTTCATCATGAGGCTTTGAAAGAATTTGGGGATATTATGGACTGGGACGAAATTTTCATGGAAGGATATTGTGTTTTAAATCCTGAAGCGAAAGTAGCCCAGCTTACAGATGCGAAATGTGATGTAACAGAGGATGATGTGATTGCATACGCGCGTTTAGCAGATAAGCTATTACGTTTACCGATATTTTATTTAGAATATAGCGGTACGTATGGCGACATTGAACTTGTTAAAAATGTAAAAGCAGAATTAAAACAAGCGAAGTTGTATTATGGCGGCGGTATTTCTAATGCAGAGCAAGCGAAAGAAATGGCGCAGTATGCTGATACAGTAGTTGTTGGAAATATTATTTATGATGATATAAAAGCAGCGTTAAAAACAGTTAAAGCAGTAAAAGGAGAGTAGGTGCAGGCGTATATGAGTACAACAGATAGGTTATTAAATGGTTTAAATCCGCAACAACAAAAAGCAGTACAAACAACAAATGGACCACTTCTATTAATGGCAGGTGCAGGTAGTGGTAAAACACGTGTGTTAACACATCGTATTGCGTATTTACTTGGTGAAAAAGGTGTAGCACCATGGAATGTACTAGCTATTACCTTTACAAATAAAGCAGCTCGTGAAATGCGCGAGCGTATTGATACACTTGTCGGACCAGAAGCAGAAGATATTTGGATTTCGACGTTCCACTCTATGTGTGTACGTATTTTACGACGTGATATCGATCGTATTGGTATTAATCGTAACTTTACAATCTTAGATTCAGGCGATCAGTTAACTGTAGTCAAAAAAATTATGAAAGAGCGTAATATTGATCCGAAGAAATTTGAGCCGCGCTCTATTTTAGCGGGTATTAGTAATGCGAAAAATGAATTGTTATCTGCAGATAAATATGCGAAAAAAATTACAATCGCTGATCCATATGAAAAATTAACGAGCGATGTATATACAGAATATCAAAAACGTCTTTTGAAAAATAATTCATTAGACTTTGATGATTTAATTATGACAACGATTCAGCTATTTGAACGTGTTCCAGAAGTACTAGAGTTTTATCAGCGTAAGTTCCAATATATTCACGTGGATGAGTATCAAGATACGAACAAAGCGCAGTACCTTCTTGTTAAACATTTAGCAGCACGTTTTAAAAATTTATGCGTTGTAGGTGACTCAGATCAATCTATTTACCGCTGGCGTGGTGCGGACATTTCCAACATTTTGTCATTCGAAAAAGACTATGAGAATGCGCAAGTTATTCTGTTAGAACAAAACTATCGTTCGTCACAAAATATTTTAAATGCAGCGAATGCTGTTATCGAAAAAAATACGAATCGTAAACCGAAGAAATTATGGACAGATAATCAAGTTGGAAGCAAAATCTCGTATTATCGTGCTGCAACGGAAAAAGACGAAGCATATTTTGTTGCGAAAAAAATTCGTGATGATATTCAAATGGGAAAACGAAAATATACTGATTTTGCAGTGTTATATCGTACAAATGCTCAGTCTCGTATGGTCGAGGAGATTTTCCTGAAATCTAATATTCCTTACAAAATCGTCGGCGGTACTAAGTTCTACGACCGTAAAGAGATTAAAGATATTTTGGCGTATTTACGTTTAATTGGGAATCCAGATGATGAGATTAGTTTCGCACGTATTATTAACATGCCAAAGCGCGGAATTGGTGCGACTTCTATCGATAAAATTATTAATTACGGTGTACAAAATGGAATTTCATTAACTGCTGTATTCGATGAGATTGAGCATGTTGGAGTAAGTGCAAAAATTACAAAGGCAGTAAAAGAATTCGCAGGTTTATTACACAACTGGGTAAATATGCAAGAGTATTTATCTGTTACAGAATTGGTAGAGGAAGTTATTGAAAAAACAGGCTATCGCGATATGTTGAAAAACGAGCGTACTTTAGAAGCAGAAGGTCGTTTAGAGAACTTAGATGAGTTTTTATCTGTTACGCAAACATTTGAATCTCAAAGCGAAGATAAGAGTCTTGTTGCATTCTTAACAGACTTAGCGCTTGTTGCTGACATTGATCGTGTAGATGAAGATCCAACTGCTGGTGAGGAAGTTATTTTAATGACGATGCACTCAGCAAAAGGATTAGAATTCCCAGTTGTCTTTATTGTAGGTTTAGAGGAAGGAATATTCCCTCATACACGTTCTCTAATGGAAGAAGATGAAATGCAAGAAGAGCGTCGTCTCGCTTATGTAGGTATTACTCGTGCAGAAGAAGAGTTATATTTATCCAATGCACAAATGCGTACTTTATTTGGTAGAACAAGTATGAATGCCGCATCTCGATTTATTACAGAAATCCCGGCAGAATTAGTGGAATCATTAAATGAAACAGCGCCGAAGCGTGAAACTTCGTTTGGGGCAAAAGGAAGAACGACAAGTACAAGTAAAACGACAACTACCACACGTTCTCGTTCAGCTTTCGCGCGTCCTGCAGCTAAGACAACAGGTGGCGAACAAATCGGCTGGGCAGTAGGCGATAAAGCTTCCCACCAAAAATGGGGAGTCGGTACAGTTGTAAGTGTAAAAGGTGAAGGTGATGCAAAAGAATTAGATATTGCGTTCCCAAGCCCAATTGGTGTTAAACGTTTGTTAGCAAAATTTGCACCTGTGACGAAACAATAGGAAAGGAATGAGGATATGTCAAAAGAGATAGCAAAAAAACGTATAGAAGAACTGCGTGATTTGTTAAATACATTTAACTATCAGTATCACGTATTAGACAATCCTTCTGTTTCTGATGCGGAGTATGACCGTAATATGCAGGAGCTTATAAAATTAGAAGCAGAGAACCCAGAATTTATGAGTGAAGACTCTCCCTCCGTTCGCGTTGGGGGAGCTATTCTTGATATATTTGAAAAAGTAACACATAAGTCACCAATGTTAAGTTTAGGGAATGCATTTAACGAAGGAGATTTACGCGATTTTGACCGCAGAGTACGTCAAGGAATTGATGGTGCGAATGTAAGATATATATGCGAATTAAAAATTGACGGGCTTGCTGTTTCACTTCATTATGAAAAAGGACGCTTTATTCAAGGAGCGACACGTGGTGATGGTGTAACAGGGGAAGATATTACTCAAAATTTAAAAACGATTAAAGCGATCCCGCTTCGTTTAAATGAAGAAGTAACGTTAGAAGCACGAGGCGAAGCTTATATGCCGAAGCGTTCATTCGTTAAGTTAAATGAAGAAAAAGAACAAAATGGTGAAGATGTATTTGCGAATCCGCGTAATGCGGCAGCAGGTTCAATACGCCAACTTGATCCAAAAATTGCAGCGAAGCGTAATTTATCTATGTTTGTATACGGTCTTGCGAATGTAGAAGAAAAAACAATTCCATCACATAGTGAATCGCTTGATTTCTTAGGTGAACTTGGATTCAAAACAAATCCAAATCGTCGTACATGTGAAACAATTGAAGAAGTTATAGCTTATGTTGAAGAATGGCAAGAAAAACGTCCGCATCTTGATTATGAGATTGATGGAATCGTGATAAAAGTAGACGATGTTGCTCTTCAAGAAAGCTTAGGAACTACAGCAAAGAGTCCAAGATGGGCAATCGCTTATAAATTCCCAGCTGAAGAAGTTGTAACAAGATTAACAGGTATTGAATTAAGTGTTGGCCGTACAGGTGTTGTAACACCAACTGCAGAGCTAGAGCCAGTGCGAGTGGCTGGTACTATCGTTCGTCGTGCTTCTTTACATAACGAGGATTTAATTCGCGAAAAAGATATTCGAATTGGTGACTACGTTGTTGTGAAGAAGGCCGGAGATATTATTCCTGAAGTTGTGAACGTTATTTTTGATAAGCGTACTGGTGAGGAAGAAGAATATCATATGCCAACGCATTGTCCAGCATGTGAGAGTGAACTAGTTCGTTTAGAAGAAGAGGTAGCACTTCGTTGTATAAATCCAACTTGTCCAGCTCAAATTCGAGAAGGGCTAATCCATTTCGTTTCAAGAAATGCAATGAATATTGATGGACTTGGAGAACGTGTCATTACACAACTCTTTGATGCTGATTATATTCGTACATTTGCTGATTTATATTCGTTGACGAAAGAGCAATTATTGGAACTAGAACGATTCGGTGAAAAATCAGCAACGAATTTAGTACAAGCAATTGAGAATTCTAAAGAGAACTCATTAGAGCGATTATTATTTGGTCTTGGAATTCGCCATGTTGGAGCGAAAGCAGCACGTACATTTGCTGAGCATTTCGAAACGATGGATGCGCTTGTGAAGGCAACGGAAGAAGAATTAAAAGCAATTAATGAAATTGGCGAAAAAATGGCTCAATCCGTCGTAACGTATTTCGATAATGAAGACGTATTAGAGTTATTACAACAATTTAAAGAATACGGAGTGAACATGACATACAAAGGCATAAAAATTGCTGATTTACAAAACGTTGAGTCGTACTTCGCTGGAAAAACTGTCGTTTTAACGGGGAAATTAGAAATTATGGGACGTAGTGAAGCGAAGAAAAAAATTGAGGCATTAGGTGGAAAAGTAACCGGAAGTGTTAGTAAAAGTACGGATTTGGTTGTTGCAGGTGAAGCGGCAGGTTCGAAATTAGCACAAGCGGAGAAGCATAATGTTGAGGTTTGGAATGAAGAGAGGTTCTTACAAGAGCTAAATAAGTAAGAGGTGCAAACTTACCATGAAAAAAATAGCATTAGCGGTATTAAGCCTTGGTCTACTTGTAAGTGGGTGTAGCGCAGGTGCCGACAAAGATGAAAAAGTGGTTGAGAAATCGGGGAAAGCAAAAGAGCAATCAGTTGTTCCAAAATACGCTATTTCAGATGAATATTATAAGACGACTGTTCCATTTGATGGTGGAGAAGCACGCGGGTTAGTTGTGCAAGGATTAAATAGTCGCCTTGATATAGATGAGTTTGAAACAGGATTAATGCGAATTGCGAAAGAATCATTTAGTACGAAAGATAATGTTTTAAAAGGCGGAAAGTTCCTAAATACTCAGGATATACAGATGCTTGTTAAAAGAAAACGTACAGATGCAGAACAAAAGGAACTAGAAGATAAATTAAAAAAAGATGCGGTTAACTTCCCGAATATAGGGTTAAATCCCGCATTAGGTGCAGGATCCGAATCACTAGAAGTGAAAAATAACAAAAGTCCAATATATATTTCAAATATTTTAGAGCATGATTATTATGTGAACAAAAATGAGCGTAGTGGCATTGTAGTTGGATTAGCGATGAATTCGGTTCATTATTACGAGGAAGAGCATGGTTATCCACGTGAGGCTAAAATCGAGCAAGAAAAAATGTTAGCTGAAGGGAAAAAAATGGCGCAAGAAATCTTGAAAGTTATGCATCAAAAGGACGCTGAGACAAAAACTGTTCCGATTACATTTGCAATTTATCGTCAATCTCCAAAATCTTCGCTCGTACCAGGTAATTTTGTTTCTTATGCAAATGTAGAAAAAGGTAGTGAAACGGTTGAGGATTGGAAACAAATTAATGAGAAATATTATTTGTTCCCATCTGAACAAGCGAAAACAGATAATAAACGTGAAGATCTGGCGAGAGTATCAAACTTTAAAGCAAAACTAAGCGATTATTTCCAAGGCGACTATACAGCTGTTATCGGTACTGGTATGTATAGAGACGATGAATTAAGAGAAATAAAGCTTGATATTCCTGTCCAATTTAATGGGAAAGCAGAAATAATTGGCTTTACACAATATGTAGCCGGGCTTGTTATGGAATACTTCCCGAATTATATGAGGGTGCAAGTAACGATTAAATCTGTAGAACGCCCAGAAGCGATTATTATACGTGAAGCGAAGCAAGATGAACCGTTTGTGAAAATTTTAGATTAAATAGGAGGGCCGTTCCTTTATGGAACGGCTTTTTTTCTCGATAAATTTTGTTATAATTTAAAATGTTATAAAAAATGGGGGTAAGGGGTAAAGCGCATGGACGAACTAAGTTTTCAAGTCATTATTTTATTAATTGCATTCGGATTTTTAGCAGCGTTTATTGATTCAGTTGTTGGCGGTGGAGGATTAATTTCACTTCCGGCACTTATGTTTGTTGGTTTACCACCAGCTTCGGCCATTGCAACGAATAAATTAGCTGCAACGATGGGGACGTTTACGAGTGCAATTTATTTTATTCGATCGGGAAAGGTCGATTTTAAAATTGTAGGAAAGTTAATCCCGTTAACTGTTATAGGAGCAGTCGCAGGTGCTTTAGTAGTAAAGTTTATTCCGCCGGATATTTTACGTCCGTTAGTGCTTGTTATGTTGGTATTCATTGCCATTTATATTATTGCGAAAAAGGATTGGGGAAGTGTATCTACCTATAAGAAGATGACGAAAAGAAAAACATTAATATTTTTCTTTGTTATTTTAATGATAGGGTTTTACGATGGATTTTTTGGACCAGGGACAGGATCCTTTTTAATTTTTGCATTTTTATTAATTGGTTTGGATTTTATTCAAGCGGCAGCATCTGGAAAACTTTTGAACTTTGTTAGTAATATCGTATCGTTAATTACTTTTTTATTTTTAGATGTAATTCATTTTGAATACGGTATTATTATGGGATTATCGATGATTTTGGGTGCTTATTTTGGATCGAAGTTTGCAGTTCAAAAAGGTGTTGGATATGTAAGGACTTTATTTTTATTAGTTACTATATTATTGATCGGAAAAAATGTTTTGGAATATACTCATATTTTGTAGATTCATACGCATGTATGAATCTCTTTTTTTTATTATATTTTAAA
Source organism: Bacillus sp. CCNWLW194 (assembly GCF_037120585.1). Classification (NCBI taxonomy): domain Bacteria; kingdom Bacillati; phylum Bacillota; class Bacilli; order Caryophanales; family Bacillaceae; genus Bacillus; species Bacillus sp. CCNWLW194. The sequence goes on from NZ_JBBBBL010000023.1 coordinate 23,063, forward strand.
AATTTATTAATTTTTAAAATATAAGTCTAGGAATATTTGAATAAATCTAAATTATCGTGTAGAATAATGTTGTAAAATGTAAACGTTTTTCTAAGGGGAGGCTAAAAATAATGGTAGTAGCATACAAACATGAGCCATTTACAGATTTTTCAGTGGAGGCTAACAAATTAGCGTTTGAAGAAGGTTTAAAGAAAGTAGAATCTTATCTTGGACAAGACTATCCATTAATTATTGGGGGAGAAAAAATCACTACAGAAGACAAAATTGTTTCTGTAAACCCTGCAAATAAAGAGGAACTTGTTGGTCGTGTTTCAAAAGCAAGCCGTGAGTTAGCTGAAAAAGCAATGCAAGTAGCGGATGAAACATTCCAAACTTGGAGAAAATCAAAGCCAGAAATGCGTGCAGACATTTTATTCCGTGCTGCAGCAATCGTTCGTCGCAGAAAACATGAATTCTCTGCTATTCTTGTAAAAGAAGCAGGTAAACCATGGAATGAGGCAGATGCTGATACAGCAGAAGCAATCGACTTTATGGAATATTATGGTCGTCAAATGTTAAAATTAAAAGACGGTATTCCAGTAGAAAGCCGTCCAATTGAATATAATCGTTTCTCTTACATTCCATTAGGAGTAGGTGTTATCATTTCTCCTTGGAACTTCCCATTCGCAATTATGGCAGGTATGACAACAGCTGCTTTAGTTTCTGGTAACACAGTATTACTAAAACCAGCTAGTACAACTCCTGTAGTAGCAGCGAAATTCATGGAAGTATTAGAAGAAGCTGGCTTACCTGCTGGCGTAGTAAACTTCGTTCCAGGTAATGGTTCTGAAGTTGGTGACTACTTAGTAGATCACCCTCGTACACGCTTCGTGAGTTTCACTGGATCTCGCGATGTAGGTATCCGTATTTATGAGCGTGCAGCGAAAGTAAACCCAGGCCAAATTTGGTTAAAACGTGTTATCGCTGAAATGGGTGGTAAAGATACAATCGTTGTTGATAAAGAAGCAGATCTTGAATTAGCAGCTAAATCTATCGTTGCATCAGCATTCGGATTCTCAGGACAAAAATGTTCTGCATGTTCACGTGCAGTAATCCATGAAGATGTATACGATCACGTATTAAATCGTGCTGTTGAATTAACGAAAGAATTAACAGTTGCTAACCCAGCTGTATTAGGTACAAACATGGGTCCTGTTAATGACCAAGCTGCATTCGATAAAGTAATGAGCTATGTTGCAATTGGTAAAGAAGAAGGTAGAATCTTAGCTGGTGGCGAAGGAGACGATTCTAAAGGCTGGTTTATCCAACCAACAATCGTTGCTGACGTTGCAGAAGATGCTCGCTTAATGAAAGAAGAAATCTTCGGACCAGTAGTAGCATTCTGTAAAGCAAAAGACTTTGATCATGCACTTGCAATTGCAAACAATACAGAATACGGTTTAACAGGTGCTGTTGTTACTAACAACCGTGACCATATTGAAAAAGCACGTGAAGACTTCCACGTAGGTAACTTATACTTCAACCGTGGATGTACTGGTGCAATCGTAGGTTACCAACCATTCGGTGGCTTTAACATGTCTGGTACAGACTCTAAAGCTGGTGGCCCTGACTACTTAGCACTTCACATGCAAGCAAAAACTACTTCTGAAACTTTATAAGAAATAGTAGAAGAGATCTTCGCAGTTTGCGAAGATCTCTTTTTTTTGAAAAACTTTCTATATGTGTATTAAGATAGATATCGGTAGAAAAACTAATAAAGTAATAAGGTTTAATTCAGTAAAATAAGGTATATTTATATTTGTTGAATAGGTTGTCTTTAAAGAAAAGAGAAGTAGGTGAACAAAATGGGAAAATATCAATTAGATTACAAAGGCCAGGTAGCTGTCGCAAAGTTTCATGAAAAGCAGACGCCTGCCAAATTTGATAAAAAGCAGCAAATTGAAAAATTGCGTGCGGAGTATTTGAAAAAGAAACAGAAACAAACAGATAAATAATAGGGGAAAGTAGTTAATTTGAATTCGAATTAGAGCTACCATATATTACTATTTGGTAAGTGGAACTTGCTAAACCCTATTAATATCGGGATAAACATGTAAATAGAAATAAAACAACGAGAAAAGTTGACTTATTAGTCATATTTTTTAGTATTCATTTTGAAAATTTCCTGTATAATACAATTTGAAAGAAAATCTATGGTTTGACAAGAAACACTCTTTTCGGTTTTGCTCACTGAAGAGAGTGTTTTTTTGTGGCTAAAAACTCCTCTGTACTCATTACATTTGCATATACTCCATTTAAACTAGCCAAAATTGTGTTATGAATATAAACGGCTGGTATAGTAGCATTCTTAAAAGAAAGATCTTTTGTAGCGCAAGCATCATGTATAACAGTACATTGAAAGCCGAAATCAAAAGCAGCTCTTACGGTAGCGTCAATACACATATGAGTCATCATCCCGCATATGACGACGTGCTCAATGTCTAAACGTTGTAATTGTTCTAGAAGATCAGTTTCGCGGAAACTATTTGGGTAATGTTTGAGTATAACGGTTTCTTCTCTAAGTGGACGTACGCTTTCATGAATATGCACACCTTCTGTATTGGGCAGGAAAAAAGTAGCATCATCTTTTATTGCTACATGTTGGATATGAAAAATAGGTTCATTTTTCTTTCTAAAGAGTTGTAGTAGCTGACGGGCATATGCGCTTGCTTCTACTGGATTACGCAATTCCATCTTTCCGTGTGGAAAATAATCATTTTGAATATCAACGAGTAAAAGGGCTGTTTTCATATATTTATCTTCCTCCGATTTCATATTCAAATAATGGTATTCAATTAGTAGAGAAGATTATCCTTTTAAAAAATATGCAGGAGGAGAATTTTACATAACTTTAAAGGTTACTATTTTATTATGAAATTTCATCTGAAAATTTTAATAAAGGGATAATTAATATTTTTCTAAAAAATGTATTGACTCTTATTATTCTGAGTTCTATAATGAGAATTAATTAAACGACAATTAAATCGATACATTCTTATCCAGAGAGGTGGAGGGACTGGCCCTACGATACCTCAGCAACGGGTTTTTTAATACCGTGCTAACTCCAGCAAGTCTATGAAAGGCTTGGAAGATGAGAAGATGTGACCGAGTACATATAAGTGCTCTCCTTCTTATCTTTATGGTTGATAAGAAGGAGAGCACTTTTTATTTTACCTCGAAAGCTCTACTTCAAGTTTTTACAGCAAATAGGAGGGGGAAAAATGATTTCTTTTAACAATGTAAGTAAAGTGTATGAATCAGGTGAGCAATCTGTTCATGCTGTGGAGGATGTAACGTTATCCGTTGAGAAAGGTGAAATTTTTGGCATTATCGGTTTTAGTGGAGCTGGAAAGAGTACGTTATTACGTCTAGTAAACATGTTAGAGAGACCAACGGCAGGAACGATTTCAATAGATAATAAAGATATTACATCATTATCGACGAAAGAATTACGGAAGCTAAGACAAAGAATCGGGATGATTTTTCAAAGCTTTAATTTATTTAATTCAAGAACAGTGTTTGGGAATATTGCTTATCCATTAAAGTTAGCGAAAGTACCAAAGAATGAGATAAAAGAAAGAGTAAATGAACTGCTGAAGTTTGTAGGGTTAGAAGATAAGGCAAACAATTACCCAGAGCAGCTATCAGGCGGACAAAAGCAGCGTGTAGGTATTGCTAGAGCACTTGCAACATCACCAGATATTCTTATATGTGATGAGGCAACATCAGCTTTAGATCCAGAAACAACAACAGAGATATTAAACCTATTAAAAAAAGTAAATCGAGAATATAATTTAACAATTCTTCTTATTACACATGAAATGCATGTTGTGAAAGAAATTTGTCACCGTGTAGCTGTGATGGAAAAAGGAAAAGTAATTGAAGAAGGAAAATTGTTTGACGTGTTCACACAACCAAAAACAAAAACGACTCAAAACTTTGTACGTTCTGTTATTAATGATCATTTACCAGAAAGTGTTCTAGCGAAAATTCAAAATGGTGGTCAGATTTATCGTCTAACATTTACTGGTGAGGAGACAGGTCAACCAGTACTATCGTATATCGCAAAAAACTATAACGTCGATGTAAACGTACTGTACGGAAATATTATTGAACTTCAAAATGTGCTATTTGGAAATCTTCTTGTAGAATTGCAAGGTGAACAGAGGGAGATTCAAAAAGCATTACAACATCTAAGACTGCAAGTGCAGCTGAAGGAGGTAGAAGCTCATGCGAGTTGATTGGAGTATATTTTGGCCTCGCATAGTAGATGCGACGGGAGATACCCTCTTAATGGTAATCGTAACCCTTATATTTGCTATAATTCTTGGTATACCCCTAGGTTTACTATTATATGTAACGAGAAAAGGAAACTTTTTAGAAAATAAATGGGTCTTTTCTATTCTTAATATCATTATTAATACAATTCGTCCGGTTCCATTCATCATCTTCTTAGTAGCTTTAAGCCCACTAACAAGAAGTGTTATCGGAACGACGATTGGAACAGCAGCAGCAATTTTCCCAATGACGTTAGTGGCTTCGATTGGTATTGCTCGAATGGTTGAAACAAATCTTGTTTCAGTTCCAAAGGGAGTTATTGAAGCAGCTCAAGCAATGGGTGCTTCACCATTTAGAATTGTTTTTGAAATTCTTGTGCCAGAAGCGTTAGCGCCATTGATTTTAGGTGTTACGTTTATGACAGTTGGTTTAATTGAATTCTCTGCAGTTGCTGGACTTGTCGGTGGTGGCGGTCTTGGTGACTTAGCGATGACATATGGTTATCAACGTTTTGATACATCAGTTATGTTCGTAACGGTCGTTTTACTTATTATTCTCGTACAGGTAGCTCAAAACTTAGGAAACTACTTTGCGAAAGTCTTTTTACGCAGATCATAAACAGGAAGAGGGGAAAAGAAAATGAAGAAAATTTTAGCATTTGCATTATCAGCGATTGTAGGTGTTTCAGCATTAAGCGGCTGCTCAAGTGGAGACACGGGGGCAGGAGCGAAAGAAAAAGTAGTTCGCGTCGGTGTAACTGGAACGGATGGAGACGCTTGGGAAATTTTAAAGAAAAAAGCTGAAAAAGAAGGAATTAAAATTAAACTGGTTGAGTTCTCTGATTACACAACGCCAAATAAAGCGTTAGCTGATGGAGATATTGAATTAAACTCATTCCAGCACGTTGCTTTCTTAGAGCAATTTAAAAAAGAGCATAAGTTAGATATTACAGCTGTTGGTACAACGCAAATTGCACCGATGGGCTTATACTCTGAGAAACATAAGAAGGCAAACGAAATTCCAGATGGTTCAGAAATTGCGATTCCAAATGATCCAACGAACCAAGCCCGTGCATTAAAACTTCTTGATGCAGCCGGATTATTAAAGCTTAAGAAAGACTTTGGCTTATTTGGAGATCCAAGTGGTATCGCTGAAAATCCGAAGAAGTTAAAAATCACACCGGTTATCGCACAGCAAACACCTCGTGTATTAAAAGATGTAGCAGCTTCAGTTATTAATAACGGTGTTGCTGGTCAAGCTGGATTAGACCCAGCGAAGGATCCCATTTTCTTAGAAGATCCAAAGAATGAAAATGCGAAGCCATATATTAATATTTTCGCAGCTCGTACGAAAGATAAGGATGATCCAACACTGAAAAAAGTAATTGAACTATATCATTCAAAAGAAGTAACAGATGCAATTAAGAAAGAAACAAATGATGGTTCCATTTCAGTAGATCTTTCACTTGATGAGATTGAAAAAATTGTAAAATAATCATTGGGTTTAATGAACTAACAGAAGGAACCCCTCCGCTGTTAGTTCGTTCAACATATAATCTACTTAACAAACAAACCCTAATTCTGTACCTTCCAATTCTGTATAACGTAGAATCCAACGTTTGTTAAGTAGAGTAATGGACCAGGAGTTTTCCGGGTCTTTTTTTTGTTACTGAAAGTAGCTAGCGAGTAGTAAGGTAATCCAAATTATAATGGGATAAGAAAATAAGCTGAAAATGAGTGTAATTACGAATTGCTTTTTATGAATTAAGTATTTTTGGGATGAAAAAAAGGAAATAGAAAAAATAGCAATGAAAACTGCAGATATTACGCCAGGATTATAAGAACGATAAATAAAAAACAAAATAATATGTTGAATAGAGTTGAAGAAGATAGCCCCTTGTATAAAAATAATCCAGTATATAGAAGACAAGAAGTTCAGTTGGTATAGAAAGACGATAAGTAAGACAAAGAGAGTCAATACAGAAATCGCAATGAAAAATTGCTGGTTAGTTATAAAAGTAATTGAAAATTGATTAGCAAGATATTGTGGCATTTGGAAAGATTCTTCAAGGTTATGAATAAAAAATAATAAGGGAATAGTCCAAAGCATAATAGTGGAATTTTTTTTCGACAACTTACATCACTCCAATATGGAGATAGAAAGCCTAGAAAGGCCCTCTATCCAGAGATGTTCATTCAATTATAATACTTTTTAAATTATCTTCAGGATGCTCTTGTTCTTGCGGATAAGCAGCTAGCTCCTCTTGTAAAATATTTAGCATTTGCTTAGCTGATTGTTGGATTGGGGCGGGTAACTCTTCTAATATATGCATACCGACTTTTATTTTTGTACGAATTACCTTCCTTAGTAGTTCCTCACGCATGCACTACACCTCCAAATCGAATGTTTAGTACATCATCTTCAAACTTAGCCCCTTGAATAGAAAGGTGCGTTAATATTTTTGGTAATGTGATGTTCCGTTTAACAGAACCAGCTCGAATGATAAGCTCATCACCTTTTTGATTTAATACTAGCTCACTTTTGTTTGAGAAGGGAATGGACAGAACGAAAATATATTCATCGCCATCTTTTTTTACATATTGTGTGCGGCCGTTAAATTTCACTTCAGTAGGACAATGATCAGTTTTAAATAGAGCATCTCCTACACGCTCTAACATGGGCAAACCAACAACTTCTTGTTCAAACATTGGAGCTTCGTAAATAGGAAGTGGATTAAAACTATCTTGAATTAATGTTTTATATTTCTTTTGGGTATCTTTCCATGCTTGGAAATAAGGATCGGTGACAGTGTTAGGAATGACGCGGTTAACCATAATGGCATCTACGTTATAATCGTATAAGTTTAAATAAGTAAAGCTACGCTGGGCCTCTTTAATGACCATTTTTTCAGGATTTACAACGATGCGGATACTTGTTACTTCTCGGTTTGATAAAATATCTCTCATTTCTCCAAGCTGTTCAAGTGTATTTGTTAATTCGTCCATAATATCATCGGTTGGAAGGGGAACACCAAGAAGTGGTTGGGCTACAGGGCGAACAACTTTTAAAACTTTTCTTTTAATAGGAAAGAGTTTTTCCATCCACCAGCCGAGCATGTCTGGAAAGCTGAGCATTGCTAATGTTTCTCCTGTTGGAGCACAATCAATGATAATGACATCATATGTTTTTTGTTTATAATAATCGAGTACGCGAAGTAAGCTAATTAAATCTTCCATACCAGGAAACATCGTTAACTCTTCTGTTGTAATATCATCAGCTGCTTTGGAAGTGAATAGCAAGGTAATGTATTTCTGTAACTTTCCCCAGCCTTTTTCCATTTCATAAATCGTATTAATCTCTTGTGCCCATAAATTTTCGCGGATTTCTAATGGCTCAGAAGATAGCTTTATACCAAATGAATCTCCTAAACTATGAGCAGGATCTGTACTCATTACTAAAGTTTTTAATCCTTGTTTTGCGCTTTGAAGTGCTGTTGCTGCTGAAATGCTAGTTTTTCCTACGCCGCCTTTACCTGTATACAAAATAATTCTCATCATTCATGTCCCCTTTGTTTCGAATATCGAATATTACGAGTGTCGAAATAAATGATTGAATAAAAACCCAGCTAGGGCTTTATTCAATCGGAATGTTTTTTATTTTAGGTGTAGAAACCTTTTCTTCTGTTTTTTGCTGTGACGTAGCAATGTGATTCATGATCTTTTGGAAGATTTGTAGTAAGAATGCTTTTTCTTCTTCTGATAATGCTTCTGTTACTAAGCTAAAGTAATGGGCCGCATTTTGTTTTACTTCTTGAACGAGCATTACGCCGTTTTCTGTTAACCGAATTAATACAATACGTCGGTCGTTCTCATCACGGTAGCGTTCAATATATCCCTTTTTTACAAGGCGATTTACAACGCCCGTCGTTGTACTCATCGGTATATCAAGAAGGTCAGCAATTTTCGTCATTGTAATATCTGTATTTCGTTCCATCCAAAGTAAACAAAATACTTCTGTTTTAGAAAGTGTTAAATCTAGGCTTACCCATTCTTCAGGATAAAAAAGTTTCTTGGCGTTATCTAGCAGTAAGTCTAAAAAATGTTCATATTGCAACAATTAATTCCACTCCCGTATATTTCGAGGTTCGTAATATTTATTTTTATTTTATGTAGAATAGAAATAATTGTCAATTATTTTAATTGTTTTTTCAGATTAGGCAGAAAACTACCTTTAAAATAGTATTCTTTTATGATAGATTTATAAATATAAAACTAGAATTTACATAAAAATCCATCATGGTAAATATACTTATCTATAATGGGTATACAGCTAACGAGGGGGAGAACGATGAGAAGACGTAATACGCAAGCGTTCACGTTTTTAGCATGGACTTCATTTGTTTGTGCGCTTTCAGGTATGCTAATTGGGATTTATACGTTAGATGAAACGCTTAGTGTAAAAGGATACTATTTAATTGGAACATTATTTTTAACGATGTCTTGTTTTGTATTACAAAAAACAATTCGTGATAATGAAGAAGATAACGAGAGATTTCCGAAAAATAAACCGTTAGATAAAGAGTAAATTGTAAAGAAAGGCGTTTGCCTTTCTTTTTTTATGTAAAAATGGCGTAAGTGCTGTGTGTTGACTTGCTTGAAGTACTGAAAATTTGGTATCATCAATAGTATTGTAGATTGAACGATATATTATGGAGGTGGCCTAGCCGTGTCAAGAATTTCCGTTGAGAATGTAAAGCACGTAGCACATTTAGCACGTCTTGCAATTACTGATCAAGAAGCAGAAAAATTTCAAAAACAACTAGATGCAATTGTTACATTTGCAGAACAGTTAAATGAATTAGATACAACAGACGTAAAACCAACAACTCATGTATTAACTATGAAAAATGTTATGCGTGAAGATGTACCAGAAAAAGGTTTACCAGTAGAAGAAGTATTAAAAAATGCACCGGATCACAAAGATAATCAAATCCGTGTTCCAGCAGTATTAGAATAGAGGAGGGGAATTTCGATGTCATTATTTGATCATTCAGTATCAGAGTTACATAAGAAATTAAACAACAAAGAAATTTCCGTTACGGATTTAGTAGAAGAATCTTACAAACGTATTGCGGATGTTGAAGATAACGTAAAAGCTTTTCTTACATTAGATGAAGAAAATGCACGCGCGAAAGCGAAAGAATTAGACGCGAAAATTGGCGCTGAAGATAATGGTTTATTATTCGGTATGCCAATTGGTGTAAAAGATAACATTGTAACTAACGGTCTTCGTACAACTTGTGCGAGCAAAATGTTAGCAAACTTCGATCCAATTTATGATGCGACAGTTGTGCAAAAGCTAAAAGCTGCTGACACAGTTACAATCGGTAAGTTAAATATGGACGAGTTCGCAATGGGTTCTTCAAATGAAAACTCAGGTTTCTATGCTACGAAAAATCCATGGAACTTAGACTACGTTCCAGGTGGATCTAGTGGTGGTTCTGCAGCAGCTGTAGCAGCAGGAGAAGTATTATTCTCTCTAGGTTCTGATACGGGTGGTTCTATCCGTCAACCAGCTGCATATTGCGGCGTTGTAGGTTTAAAACCAACTTACGGACGCGTATCTCGTTACGGATTAGTAGCATTCGCATCTTCACTTGACCAAATCGGACCGATTACACGTACAGTAGAAGATAATGCATACTTATTGCAAGCTATTTCAGGTATTGACCGCATGGATGCAACTTCTGCAAACGTTGAAGTAGGAAACTACTTAGCTGGTTTAACAGGAGACGTTAAAGGTTTACGTATTGCTGTACCGAAAGAATACTTAGGCGAAGGTGTTGGCGAGGAAGCTCGTGAGTCAGTACTAGCTGCACTAAAAGTATTAGAAGGTATGGGCGCAACTTGGGAGGAAGTATCTCTTCCGCACTCTAAATACGCTCTAGCAACGTATTACTTACTATCTTCTTCTGAAGCATCTGCTAACCTTTCACGCTTCGATGGCGTACGTTACGGTGTTCGTTCTGATAATGTAAATAATTTATTAGACCTTTACAAAAACACACGTAGCGAAGGTTTCGGTGATGAAGTAAAACGTCGTATTATGCTTGGGACATTTGCACTTAGCTCTGGTTACTATGATGCATATTACAAAAAAGCACAACAAGTACGTACATTAATTAAAAACGACTTTGAAAATGTATTTGCTAACTACGATGTTATTATTGGACCAACAACGCCAACTCCGGCATTTAAAGTAGGCGAAAAAGTTGATGATCCAATGACAATGTATGCAAACGACATTTTAACAATCCCAGTAAACTTAGCGGGTGTTCCAGCGATTTCTGTTCCATGTGGATTCGGTGCTAACAACATGCCACTTGGTTTACAAATCATTGGTAAACACTTCGATGAAGCGACAATTTACCGCGTTGCACATGCATTTGAGCAAGCAACAGACTATCATACAAAAAAAGCAAGTCTGTAAGGAGGCGAGCATAGATGAATTTAGAAACAATTATTGGTTTAGAGGTTCACGTTGAGTTAAAAACAAATTCGAAAATTTTCTCTGCGAGTCCAACAGAATTCGGTGCGGAGCCAAATACACAAACAAGTGTAATTGACTTAGGATACCCAGGGGTACTTCCTACTTTAAATAAAGAAGCAGTTAACTTTGCAATGAAAGCTGCAATGGCATTAAACTGTGAAATCGCAACGGAAACGAAGTTCGACCGTAAAAACTATTTCTACCCAGATAATCCGAAAGCTTACCAAATTTCTCAATTCGATAAGCCAATTGGTGAAAATGGTTGGATTGAAATTGAAGTAGACGGTAAAAAGAAACGTATCGGTATTACACGTCTTCATTTAGAAGAAGATGCTGGTAAATCAACGCATACAGCTGATGGTTCATTAGTAGACTACAACCGTCAAGGTATGCCTTTAATCGAGATCGTATCTGAGCCAGATATGCGTACGCCAGAAGAAGCATATGCATACTTAGAGAAGTTAAAATCAATCATTCAATACACTGGCGTATCTGATTGTAAGATGGAAGAAGGTTCTCTACGTTGTGATGCGAACATTTCCCTTCGTCCAGTTGGGCAAGAGAAGTTCGGTACAAAAGCGGAACTGAAAAACTTAAACTCATTTACTTATGTACAAAAAGGTCTTGAGCACGAGCAAGTGCGCCAAGAGAAAGAATTGTTATCTGGTGGTATCATCCAACAAGAAACACGTCGTTACGATGAAGCAACGAAGAAAACAATCTTAATGCGTGTGAAAGAGGGGTCTGACGATTACCGTTACTTCCCAGAGCCAGACTTAGTTGAACTTTACATCGACGATGAGTGGAAAGAAGCAGTTCGTGCCTCTATTCCAGAACTTCCAGATGCACGTAAAGCTCGCTACGTTGCAGAAATTGGCTTACCAGCTTATGATGCACACGTATTAACATTAACGAAAGAGATGTCTGATTTCTTTGAAGCAACTGTTGCAGACGGTGCTGATGCGAAATTAACATCAAACTGGTTAATGGGTGAAGTGCTTGCATACTTAAATAAACAACAAAAAGAATTAAAAGACGTTGCATTAACGCCTGCTGGTTTATCTAAAATGGTTCAATTAATTGAAAAAGGTACAATTTCTTCTAAAATCGCGAAGAAAGTATTTAACGAATTAATTGAAAAAGGTGGAGACCCAGAGGAAATCGTTAAAGCGAAGGGTCTTGTTCAAATTTCTGATGAGGGTACACTTCGTAAAGTTGTAACAGAAATTCTTGATAATAATGAGCAATCTATCGAAGACTTTAAAAACGGTAAAGACCGTGCAATTGGCTTCTTAGTTGGTCAAATTATGAAAGCTACAAAAGGACAAGCAAATCCACCGCTTGTTAACAAAATCTTACTTGAAGAGATTAATAAGCGATAATAGTAGTAGCTTTTAAAGATTAAGCAGAAAAACACCCGTACATGGGTGTTTTTCTAGGTTAATCAAACGTTTGTTTAAATGAGAGAAAATCGTTTAAACAAACGTTTGATTAACTGTCAAAAGTGGAAAAATATTTGTATAGCAACTATGGTATGATAGTTGCAAAAAGGTGGGAATAATGATAAATCTAAACATAGAGGTTTTTTTCATCTCATGAAATAATAGATAGTTATTATTCGTTATATGTAAATTTTTATGGAAGAATGGATAGAAATAAAGTGAAACTTTAATCAGTAGGAGATTCATCCACCACTGATTATTAGCCCTCACCAATTGGGCATTTACTGCCCGCAAATAGCGGGATAAATTTTTGAGTCAAATAAAAAAACCATTGAAATGAATATTTACTTTTGATGGACTACACGAATCGGGTTCTTACTGCCTGTTTGAGCGGGATAAAAGAAGGATAGGAAGATGAGAGGAGGTAGGCATGGGAATACTGAATAGAAGTTCGGTATGTTCTTTTTCAATATATAAAGAAATTTCCTGTGCTAATAAATGATGAAGCGAGCAAGAATTATTTATAATCCTACTTCTGGGCGTGAGCTATTTAAGAAGAGCTTACCAGAAGTATTACAAAAATTAGAACAAGCTGGATATGAAGCGTCTTGTCATGCAACAACCGGTCCTGGAGATGCAACCGTGGCGGCGAGGCAAGCTGCGGATCGTAAATTTGATGTTGTTATTGCGGCTGGTGGCGACGGTACGTTAAATGAAGTGGTCAATGGTTTAGTAGGACATGAGCATCGTCCGAAGTTTGGAATTATTCCAGTTGGAACGACAAATGACTTTGCACGAGCAATCGGTGTACCTCGTTCTATTGAAGAGGCAGCGGATATTATTTGCGAAGGAAAAACAGTACCATTAGACCTTGGTAGAGCGAACGATACATATTTCATTAACATCGCTGGTGGTGGCCGTATTACCGAATTAACATATGAAGTACCGAGTAAGCTAAAAACGGTATTAGGCCAACTTGCTTACTATTTAAAAGGAATCGAAATGTTACCGTCATTACATCCAACATATGTTGAAATTGAGTATGATGGAAAATTACTACAAGAAGAAATTACGATGTTTTTAATTACGAATACTCGTTCAGTGGGCGGTTTTGAAAAGGTAGCACCATATGCATCAATTAATGATGGATTATTTGATTTATTAGTGCTGAAAAAAGGTTCTATCGCTGACTTAATTAAAGCAGCAACACAAGCGCAGCGTGGTGAACATATTAACAATCCAAAAGTGCTGTACACACAAGCAAATCGAATTAAAGTACATTCACCAGATAAACTAATGATTAATTTAGATGGTGAATACGGTGGAGATGCACCGATGGAATTCGAAAATATATATCATTGTCTTGAACTATTTGTTCCTGAACATCAAGAGGATGCCCTGTAAAGGCATCCTTTTTATTATATAGAGGAATTGTAAATTGGAAGTTAGTTTGATTTTTATGGTATTTTTACAATTCGTTTATTTTATATCCATACTTTATTGATACACTGGAGGAGATAAGAAACGAGAGGTAGGATGCTATGGAGAAGGTAAAGGCAATACTATTTGATAAAGATGGAACATTAATGGATTTTCACTCAATTTGGATAAAAGTAGCTGAAGAACTTGTGGCTGAATGTATAAAATTATATCAACTTCCACAGTCAATGCAGCCTACTTTATTAAAGGAAATCGGCGTGGAGGGGGTGGTTGTGAACCCTCGTAGCGCAATAGCGGCAGGAACAAGCCTTGATGTTGCAAAGGGGCTTTGTAAGTATATTCCGTCATCTAAAGAAGAGGAGATGCACCATTGGGTAAGTGAGAAGTTATTTTCCCTTATGTACGAACATCGTTCCTATATGAGAATGACGGCGGATTTACCGAGAATTTTACAAAGTTTAAAGGATAGAGGATTTATTTTAGGTGTTGTTACAGCTGATGATTTCGCACTGACAGAATTATTTTTAAAACAGTATCAATTAGAGTCTTATTTTGATTATGTTGTAGCTTCGGATACGTTTCCAGCACAAAAACCAGATAAAAGAATTGTAGAATCGTTTTGTGAAAGGTTTCATCTAGAGGCATGTGAAGTGGCAGTCGTTGGAGATACACCAACTGATTTATATTTAGCTAAAAATGGCGGCGATTGCTATGCGATTGGAGTACTGTCTGGCACAGGAGATCGTCAAACATTAGAACCACTTGCAGATTTAGTAGTACAATCTGTTGGGGATTTTATTTCTTATTCAGGTGAGTTTATTTGGGAACAAGGAAAGTCTAATGTGTAAGAAAAATAAGTCTATAGGGACTCTTAATGAGTCTTTATAGACTTATTTTTTATATTGAAATAGAAGGCATGTAGGATGAATGTTGGAAAAGAATGTTGGCATACATTTTGCAATAAAAAGAGAAAACAATGTAAAGAAAAGGATGGGGTACGTAATGAACACAAAAAAATTTGCTAAAGTAAATGAACAAATTCCTGGACCGAAAGCGGCGTCTTTGTTAGAACGCCGCCAAAATATAGTACCAAAAGGAGTAAGTAACGGCATCCCAACGTTTGTACAATCTGCAAACGGTGCTCTTGTAACAGATGTTGATGGTAATCAGTATATTGACTTCGCAGGAGCAATAGGAACAATTAACGTTGGGCATTGTCATCCAGCTGTTAAAGAAGCGCTTCATAAACAAGTAGATCAATACATTCATACTGGATTTAATGTCATGATGTATGAGCCGTATATTGAATTAGCGGAAAAACTTGCGGCATTAGCGCCAGGAAGTTTTGATAAGCAAGTACTATTTTTAAATAGTGGTGCAGAAGCAGTTGAGAACGCGGTGAAAATCGCTCGTAAATATACAAAAAGACCTGGTATTATCGCATTTTCTAAAGGTTTCCACGGGCGTACATTAATGACAATGACGATGACAAGTAAAGTAAAACCATATAAATTTGGATTTGGCCCATTTGCTCCAGAAGTATATAAAGCACCATTCCCGTATGAATATCGTCGCCCAGAAGGACTAACGGAAGAGCAGTACGATGACTTTATGATTGAAGAGTTTAAGAATTTCTTCATATCAGAAGTAGCACCAGAAACAATTGCAGCTGTTGTAATGGAACCTGTTCAAGGGGAAGGCGGATTTATCGTCCCAAGTAAGAAGTTTGTGCAAGAAGTACGCAATATTTGTTCAGAACATGGCATTTTATTTGTAGCGGATGAAATTCAAACAGGATTTAGCCGTACAGGAAAGTATTTTGCTATTGATCATTATGATGTCGTTCCAGACCTAATTACGGTATCTAAATCGTTAGGTGCTGGTGTACCGATAAGTGGTGTGATTGGACGTAAAGAAATTATGAATGAGTCTGCACCGGGAGAGCTTGGCGGAACGTATGCAGGAAGCCCACTAGGATGTGCGGCAGCATTAGCAGTACTTGATGTAATAGAAAAAGAGAATTTAAATGATAGAGCGATAGAATTAGGAAAAGTCGTAATGAACCGATTCGAAGAGATGAAAAATAAATATAATTGCATCGGTGATGTGCGTGGCTTAGGAGCAATGTGTGCATTCGAGCTCGTTCAAGATCATAAGACGAAAACACCTGATAAAACGTTAACAGCTAATTTATGTACAGAAGCAAATAAACGCGGATTACTTCTATTATCAGCAGGAACATACGGTAATGTTATTCGTGTGTTAATGCCGTTAGTTATTACAGATGAGCAACTCGAGGAAGGTTTAACAATAATTGAAGAATCATTACAAGCTTGTTATGAGCAAGCAGACATCGCTCGCGTTTAAAAATTGAATGATAAATCACAAACATTCTAGCTACCTCTATATTAAATGCAGAAAATTCACTTTATAATGAAGGTAGTGAAGTGAATCGATGGATTGGAAGTTAGGGGTGGCTAGGATGGTTGCAGAAAAGGAACGAGTGTTAATGGATTTACAAGATGTATTTGAATATGCGTTTGACGAAATTTTTGTGACTGATGAAAAGGGAATCGTTGTGCGTGTAAATAGTACATGTGAAAGGCACTATCAACTAGCTGCTAAAGAGTTAGTAGGTAAACATGTAAAAGAACTACAAAAGGATGGTATCTTTTATCCATCGGCAACGTTAGAAGTAATTGAAAAAAAGAGACCGATTGAACTCGTTCAAACGACAAAATCAGGAGAGTATTTACACGTTCGTACAAGGCCTGTTTTTGATGATGAGGGAAATTTACGAAGAGTGATTAGTTACTCTCGTGATCTTACAGAACTCTACCAACTACGTCAAAAGGTAGAAGAAATGGATAATCAGTTAAAAACATATAAAAAAGAATTAAGAGAAACGTATGAGCATGAAGGACTTATTTTTAAAAGTATCGCTATGCAAAAAATAGTCGAAACAATTAAGAAGGTATCTGTAGTAGATAGTACAGTTCTCGTTTTAGGTGAGACAGGAGTAGGGAAGAGTCGATTGGTGCGTCATTTACATGAAGTGAGTAATCGGAAGAATGAAAGTTTCTATGAGATTAACTGTGCGGCTTTGCCAACGAATTTAATTGAATCAGAGCTTTTTGGATACTCAGGTGGATCTTTTACAGGTGCGAATCGTGAAGGGAAAAAAGGACTATTAGAATCGGCGCATAAGGGAACCCTTTTCTTAGATGAAATTGGCGAAATGCCGCTTGAAATTCAAGCGAAGCTTTTGCAAGTGTTACAAGAAAAAACGTTTCGCCCTATAGGCGGAAGAGAATTAAAAAAGGTGGACGTTAGAATTGTAGCGGCAACAAATAGAGATTTAAGTATGATGGTGAAACAAGGAACATTCCGGAAAGATTTATATTATCGTCTGAATGTCATTCCAATTTTAATTCCTCCACTCCGGGAAAGAACAGAAGACATCTTGCCACTCATTTATCATTATTTACAGTACTTTAACGAGAAATATGGGCGGAATGTAAAATTAGCGCCTAGCACATTGCAAATATTTGTTGGATACCCGTGGGAAGGAAATAATAGAGAAATTGAAAATGTGATTGAGCGAATTGTTATAACTGCTGACGATATTGTTACGATAGAAGATTTGCCAATAGCGATGCAAGAATCAACGGTTGAACAGTCCGGTCAAAGTCTCTATAAAATGTTAGAAGAAGTAGAACGGAATATTATTTTGAAAGCATATAAAACATATGGATCGAGTTATAAAGTAGCGGAGTTTTTAAAAATAAGCCAATCTGCTGCCACTAGGAAGATAAAGAAACTTATAGAGGAGGAAGAAAACATTGGATAAAAAAGCGACGTTTGTAAATGTAGAGAAAAAGGCGATGTATATAAATGGTGAGTGGATTACATTACAGGAGCAAATTGAAGTAAATAATCCAGCAACGAAAGAAATATTTGCGACTGTACCAAAGGGCGGGGTAACGGAGGCAAAGCAAGCTGTTGATGCTGCGCATGAAGCTTTTAAATCATGGTCAAAATTAACGGCAGCAGACCGTGCAGTGAAGTTAAAAAAATGGTTTACACTTATCGATGAAAATAAAGAAGAGATTGCAGCAATTATGACGAAAGAGCAAGGAAAGCCGTTTCTAGAAGCACTTGGTGAAGTGAATTATGCAAATAGCTTTGTTGAATGGTATGCAGAAGAAGGAAAGCGCGTATATGGTGAAATGATTCCTGCTTCGCATCCGAATAAACGTATTTTAGTTATGAAGCAACCAGTTGGGGTTATGGCAGCTATTACACCTTGGAACTTCCCAGCTGCTATGATTACGAGAAAGGTAGCTCCGGCACTTGCAGCAGGCTGTACGGCGGTTGTAAAACCAGCAAGTCAAACGCCATTGACTGCACTGAAATTAGCCGAATTAGCTCATGAAGCAGACATTCCAAAAGGGGTAATCAATATTGTAACAGGTAGTGCGAAAGCAATTGCTGATACGTGGATGGAAGATGGACGCGTTCGAAAGGTGTCCTTTACAGGATCAACGGAAATCGGGAAAGAATTAATGGCTAGTGCTGCACAAACGATGAAAAAAGTTTCGCTTGAGTTAGGTGGCCATGCTCCATTTATCGTAATGAATGATGCGGATTTAGATAAAGCAGTAGAAGCGGTAATTGGTTCGAAATTCCGTAACGCAGGACAAACGTGTATATGTACAAATCGAGTATTCGTTCAAGAAGACGTATACGAAGTATTTGTAGGGAAGTTCCAAAAGGCAGTAGAGCAGCTGAAAGTAGGAGATGGCTTCGGTGACGGAACGACTGTAGGACCGCTTATTGATGAGAATGCAGTTTCGAAAGTACAAGAACATATCGAAGATGCAGTTCGAAAAGGTGGAGAACTCTTATATGGAGGCCAACAGATTGCAGAGTTAGATGGTCACTTTATGCAACCGACTGTAATTGGGTTGGCAAATGATACGATGCTTTGTATGACTGAAGAAACATTTGGACCAGTTGCACCAGTTGCGAAATTTAAAACAGTTGAAGAAGTGATCGAAAGAGCAAATAATACACCATACGGCTTGGCTGCGTATATTTTCACGAAAGATATTAGTCAAGCATTCCAAATTAGTGAAGCGTTAGAATACGGTATTATCGGATTAAATGATGGACTTCCATCAGTTGCACAAGCACCGTTCGGTGGCTTCAAAGAGAGTGGCATTGGCCGTGAAGGAGGCCATTTCGGTATCGAAGAATATTTAGAAATTAAATATATTTCATTAGGACTATAAGTAGTATACTAGAATTTCTATAAGGTAACAGAGAAGGAGATTCTAGTATGGTATATTGGCTATTATTACTTGTTACAATTATTTTTGAAGTAGCTGGAACAATTGCGATGAAATTATCAAATGGTTTAACAAAGCTCGTTCCAAGTGTACTTATTTTCGTATTTTATGGAATTTGTTTCAGCGTGTTCGCCATTGTTGTGAAAAAGATTCATTTAAGTATTGCTTATGCTATTTGGTCTGGTGTTGGGACATTACTTATTACAATTATTAGTGTGTACTTTTTTAAAGAGCACATTAGCTTATTCCAAGCATTTTGTATTCTTTTTATTGTGTTAGGGGTAATTGGGCTTAAGGTTTCATCGGCATCATAAAAGGCTATCTTCCGCTGCGGGAGATAGCCTTTTGCTTTTGTTAAAACGCCCAGTTACCTTTACGGAAGATTGGTTCATGTCTGCCATCAGTTGTAATACCGTCGATATCAAGCTCAGCTGATCCAATCATGAAGTCGTTGTGTGTAATACTAGTGTTTGCACCATTTTCAGCGAGTTCTTCTTTAGACATTGTTTTTCCGCCAACTAAGTTAAATGCATAAGCACTTCCGATTGCAAGGTGGCAAGATGCATTTTCATCAAATAGCGTATTGTAGAATAAAATATTTGTGTTTGAAATTGGTGAATCATGAGGTACTAAAGCAACCTCGCCTAAGAAGTGAGAACCTTCATCTGTTTCTACTAAATGTTTTAAAGCTTCTTCACCAGTTTCCGCTTTATAATCTACGATACGTCCGTTTTCAAATGTTAACGTGAAGTTATCAATAATGTTACCTGCAAATGCTAACGGTTTTGTGCTAGATACTTGGCCGTTTACACCTGTTTTAAGTGGCATTGTAAATACTTCTTCAGTTGGAATGTTTGCCATAAATGGTACGTTCTTCTCATTTAAGCTACCAGCACCAGCCCATACATGTTTTTCAGGAAGTTCGATTGTTAAATCTGTTCCAGGACCCGTATAGTGAAGAGCTTTATAATGTTTTTCATTTAAGTAATCAACTCTTGTATGTAATGTTTCATCGTGTTCTTTCCATGCTTCTACAGGGTTTTCTAAATCAGCGCGAGTCGCTTTGAAGATAGCATCCCATAGTTTTGCTTCTTGTTCTTCCGGTGCAACGTCAGGGAATACCTTCGCAGCCCATTCTTTCGTAGGAACAGAAATGACACACCAGCTTACTTTATCAGCTTGTACGTAATCACGGTATACTTTCATTGCTTCACCAGCTACTTTATGAGCAGCTGCAATACGCGTTGAATCTACACCTTTTAATAAATCAGGGTTTTCTGCATAAATAGACATAAATGCAGCGCCTTCTTTTGCTAACTCTTCACGAGCGTGTGCTTTCCAAGAAGGGAATTCAGAGAAAGCTTCCTCAGGAGCTAGATCAAACTTTAGACGTGTTAACGTTTCATCATTCCAATCCACATATACGTGTTTTGCACCAGATTTATATGCCTTTTCTGTAACGAGGCGTACAAATTGTACAGCTTCAAGAGGTGCACTAATGGATAAAGTTTGTCCTGGTTGAATATTAACACCAACATTGACTGCAAGGGCAGCATATTTCTCTAACGTTTTTTCAAATGACATATGTATAATCTCCTTTAATGTGAAAGATTTCTTACTATATATAATACAAGAAAATTCAAAAAATATATATAAATATAGCATAAAAAGAGAGCTCAAAATATATTGAGCTCTCATCGTTATTTAATCGAAGAAGCAAATTGTTCTACGGTTGTGGTATGGTGTATGCGAACACGCTTCATTTTTAACAACTCATCGGGTTCACCTTTTGTAATGAACTTTCCGGGTTTTGTTGTCGTTGCAAATTGATAATATTTCTTCGTTTCTGCAACGACTTTATCATCTACATGACCGAATGGATAAGCAACTGCGATAACGGGCTTACCTGTTATTTTTTCTAGTTTTTCTTTCGATCCCTTTAATTCTTCTTCGTAGTTTGTAATCTTCGGCAAGTCGGCATGTGTTGCAGTATGAGATTGCATGGAGAAAATGCCCGAATCAACCATTTCTTTTATTTCAGGTGTAGAAAGGGATCCTTCAGTATCGACATTAGTAGCAATCATATATTCTGTTGCTGTTGGTTTAAACGTATCATCTTTTAACTTTTGTAAAATATGAAAGGCATTCATATTATTTTGCATACCGTCATCAAACGTAACAAAGATAGGTTTATTCACTTTATTAATATCGCCCCAGCGTTCAAAGGTTAGTAAGGTATAGCCGTTGTCTTTTAAATATTTCATTTGGGCTTCAAAGTTAGCAGGTGATACGAATAAATCTTTAATGCCTTGTCCGGGATAATCATCGATTGCATGGTACATAAGAACGGGAACCTTTTGCTCGAAAGTAATAGCAGATTTTGTGAGTGGAATGGTCTTCCCATCTTCTTTCATTCCTATTGCTTCAATTTGAAACTCACCGCGTTTTCCCTCAAATTCTTTTATATCAAAAGGAAGTGAAAATTGTGTTTCCTTTTCTTTAGAAAACAAAGATTTAGTGTGTTCCTTTCCATCAGCTGTGCGCCAAATCTTATATTGTACTTCGGTTAAAGTATCTTTTATATCTGTCATATGAATAGTAGTATTTGTAGATTCGTGTGTAATTGGACTATAAGAAATTTTACCTCGTTCTTGCACAGTTTCTGCTTGTTTCTTAACTTCTTGAACCTTTTTCTCTTTTTTAGGTTCCTGGCTTACATTGCTAGTATTACAACCTGCTAGAATAGCAGATATACATAAAGCAATTGCTGCATATTTTCTCATAAAATCACCTTCTATTGTGTATTATATTGCATACTTATATTTAAAATCCCCACCGCTGTAAGAGCGGTGGGGATATACCCTTGTTCATCATATCATTTTTAATTATGAGATAGGTTAGTGGCTTTCGATAGAAATATTCTTTCGTCTTTTAGTAAAGCTTACTTTATAAGAGATATGAATTTTTCCATAGATGTATTAGGCCCTACAAAATGGCGTTTAATTAAGTACTGTTCGTTTGGCATCCCTTTTGTAATGTGATTACCATGATCAGTAGTTACTGCGAATTCATAATGTTTTTTTGTTTCTTCAACAGCTGGATCATTATAAGAACCTACTGGATAGGCGAGAGCGATGACCTTTTTACCAGTAAGAGCTTCAATTTTTTCTTTCGAACCACGTAATTCCTCATCATAATTGCTTGAATGAGCCATCATCGTATGATTAGCAGTATGAGATTGAATAGAAAAAATGCCTGAATCCATCATTTGTTTTATATCATCTGTTGATAGACGATTTGGTTTGTCTATCTCATTTGCAGTAAGAAATTCAGTAGCTGTAGGTTGAAATGTATCATCCTTTAGTTTTTGTAAGATATAAAGAGCGTTCATATTATTTTTTCGACCATCATCCATGGTTACAAAAACAGGTTTATTTACACGGTTTATATCATTCCAACGTTCAAAAGTTAGCATCGTATAACCGTTATCTTTCAAATATTGCATATGCTTTTCGAATTGCTCAGGTGGTACATATAAGCCATAATCCCCATCACTTGGCCCAGGGTATTTCTCAATCGCATGGTACATTAAAACGGGTACACGTTGCTGGAATGTAATTTTAGATGTTACTAGATTTGTTTCAGTATTATCTTCTTTGATTCCTACTGTTTCAATTTGAAATTCGCCACGTTTTAAATGAAATGATTTTAAATGTAGTGGGAGGGCAAAGTCACGATCTTTTTCTTGTGAAGTAAAAGTTTGTTTGCTTTCAGGACCATCAGCAGTACGCCAAATATTGTAACGTACTTGTTTGAATGAATCTCTTAAATCTTTGGTATAAAGCGTGGTGTTTTGTGCGTTATATTCATACGGATCCCATGTAATAACTCCTTGTGCTAAAGGAATTTCAACTGCTTTCGCTTTTTTCTGTTCAACTGTTTGTTTCGCCGTTGCTTCTTTTATTTGTTTATCACTAGAGCTACTAGTGTTACAACCTACGAGAATAGCAGAAGAAAGTAAAGCGATATATGTATACTTTTTCATTCTATCATCCTTCTATTGTGTTTTAATTATCATCACTTATATCATGAAACAATCGCTCTTATAAGTGAAACTAATTCAAATTTTTGGTTTTAAAAATTTGAATTATACCCTTGTCCATCATATCACTATAGAATATATAGGGGAATACACTTTTGGAATATTTCGGAAAAAATACCTTATTTTTTTCTGGTGAGATTTACATAAAAATACATTTGGAAGATAAAAAAACTCCACCTAAACTTCCTTTAGAAAAAGGAGAAGTAAGGTGGAGTTTTTTATTAAATAAACAATCCAGCGATTGTTGCAGATAAAATAGAAGCAAGTGTTGATGCAAATAACATTTTCCAGCCGAATTTAGAAACGATGCTTCCTTGTTTTTCAGAAAGGGCACGGATTGTACCGACAATCGCACCAATTTGGCTAATACTTGCGAAGCTAATTAAGAATACTGTAACGATTCCAACTGTACGTGGAGATAATGTTGATGCAACATCTTTTAAATCAAGGATTGCTACAAATTCGTTTAATACAATCTTCGTACCCATAATACCACCAGCTGGGATAATATCTTGAGTTGGAATACCCATTAAGAATGCGAATGGAGCAAGTATATAACCGAAGATTTGTTGTAACGTAACAGCATATCCCATTGCACCTGAAGCGGCGCTAATTACGTAGTTGACAACTTCCATCACACCGATGAAGGCGATCATTAATGCAGCAACGATACCAGCTACTTTTAAGCCGTCAAGCGCACCGTTAATCATTGCGCCGATAAAACTGTCTCCGAATAAAGTTCTATCAAATTTTTGAATCACTTCATCTTCTTTCTTCGTATCAACAGGTGTTAATAGCGAACAAACAATTAAGCTTGAGAATAAGTTTAGTGGAAGAGCTGCTAGTACATATTTTGCATCTAACATCATTACGTATGATGCTGTAACAGAAGCAGAAACTGAACTCATTGCAGAACAACAAATGATAAACATACGGTTTTTGTTAAAATGCTGTAAATCATTTTTAATAACGATTAACGCTTCACTTGAACCGAAGAATACAGAGTTTACTGCGTGGAATGATTCAACGCGTGGTAAACCAGTAATTTTTGAAATTGCACCGCCGACAACGCGAACGATGAATGGTAAAACACCTAAATAACTAAAGATAGAAAGTAGTGCTGAGAAAAATACGATAATTAATAGTACGTTTAAGAAAAAGACAAAATCTCTTTGAATTCCATTAAAGAGAAAATCGACACCTGTCGTACCAAGTTTAATTAGTTTGTTGAAAACTTTACCAATGAAAATAATGATTTGTTGACCAATCTTTGTGCCAAACATAAACCAACCGATTAAAATTTGGAAACCAATCATAATAGCAATTGCACGGAAGTTGATTTTACTTTTGTTGTTTGACAAAGCAAAACATAAACCTAAAACGACAAGAATACCGATAATGCTCATTACATATTGCATGTAGTTGCCCCTTTCAGAAGTTCGTATAAAGTTTGTACATAAAACCCCCGTTATATTACTAAAAATAAAACAAAGAGGTTTTATGTCATACGTAAGATGTCTGACCTTTTAGAAAAATAAAAATAAAAAAAGACCCATATGGATTCACTTTCATCTATGAGAGAAAGCTAATCAATATGAGTCCTTTTTTGCACATAGGCTAATATTCATTAGTTTTCCCCATAGTCCAGCAATTTAAGGTTGCCGGGTAGAAACTCTCGATCCATATTATCGAGTATATATGAGGTAACATCGTCCGTATTAAATTAGTAGTAGCGTAACATTAACAGAGAACTATCGTCAATAGCTTTTTTTCTTCCGATAGAAATAGACCATATAAGTATGATAAAATGTAACGCAGTGTTATGAAAAAGAGAGGTCGGAAAATGAGTACAAAAATGACGCCACCAGTTGAGAAAAACGAGTTTATAGATGTAGTATTTGAAGATTTAACACATGATGGTGCCGGTGTTGCGAAAGTAAAAGGATATCCTATTTTCGTTAAAAACGGATTACCAGGTGAAGAAGCCCAAATTAAAATTATTAAAGTGAAGAAAAACTTCGCGTTTGGTCGTTTAATGAAGCTTCATACAGAGAGCCCATATCGTAAAGATGCAGAATGCCCAGTGTACAATCAGTGCGGTGGTTGCCAGCTTCAGCACTTAACATATGAAGGGCAATTACAAGCGAAAGGAAAACAAGTACGTGACGTTATGCAGCGCATTGGCGGACTAAGCGATGTTCCTGTGCATCCTGTACTTGGCATGAAGAACCCATGGGTATACCGTAATAAAGCACAAGTACCAATCGGAGAACGTGAAGGCGGACTTGTAGCTGGTTTCTATCGTCAAGGAACGCATGACATCATTAATATGGAATCATGTTTAATTCAAGCAGAAGAGAACGATACATTAATTCAAGAAGTAAAACGTATTTGTGAAAAACACGGTATTTCGGCGTACAACGAAGAGCGTAACAAAGGAATACTTCGCCACGTAATGGCTCGTTACGGACAAGTAACGGGGGAAATCATGCTTGTCTTTATTACTCGTACAGCAGAATTGCCAAACAAAAAAGCAATCATTGAAGAAATTGCTGGGAAATTCCCAGAAGTAAAATCAATTGTTCAAAACGTAAACCCGAAACGTACAAATGTAATCTTCGGAGACACAACGACAGTACTGTACGGATCAGAATATATTTATGACTTTATCGGTGACATCAAATTTGCGATTTCAGCACGTTCATTCTATCAAGTAAATCCAGAACAAACGAAAGTGTTATACGATAAAACGTTAGAGTACGCAAAATTAGATGGTAACGAAACAGTAATTGATGCCTATTGTGGAATTGGATCAATCTCCTTATTCCTAGCACAAAAAGCGAAAAAAGTGTACGGCGTTGAAATCGTCCCAGAAGCAATCGAAGACGCAAATCGTAACGCAGCACTAAACAACATGACAAACGCTGAATTTGGCGTAGGAGAAGCAGAAGTAGTCATTCCAAAATGGTACAAAGAAGGCGTAATCGCTGACACAATGGTCGTAGATCCACCGCGTAAAGGCTGTGATGAAGCATTACTAAACACAATCATCGATATGAAACCAAAACGCGTCGTATACGTATCGTGTAACCCAGCAACGTTAGCACGTGATTTAAAAGTACTAGAAGAAGGCGGATATAAAACACAGGAAGTACAACCTGTTGATATGTTCCCGCATACGACTCATGTGGAGTGTGTGGCTTGGCTTAAGTTGGTATAATAGGAAAGCAGTTGATATAGGAAAATCTATACCATCTGCTTTTTGGTTTATCAAAATGCCATTTAGTAATGATTTTAGTTAAAATAAATATTGCTGATTTTCGTAAATTATAAATTCTAAATGTACTATTGTTATTTGGCTTTATATTTTTAAATTGTATTCATAGTGAGAGGATTTGAATTTGAAATGATAGATAATTTTTGGCGTGATTTACCACGACCATTTTTCGTACTTGCACCAATGGAAGATGTGACAGACGTTGTTTTCCGTCACGTAGTAAGTGAGGCTGGTCGTCCAGATGTATTCTTTACAGAGTTCACAAACTCGGATAGCTATTGTCATCCAGAAGGTATGAAAAGTGTACGTGGCCGTTTAATTTTTACAGAAGATGAACAACCGATGGTAGCACATATTTGGGGAGATAACCCTGAATATTTCCGTCAAATGAGTATTGGTATGGCGGAACTAGGATTTAAAGGCATCGATATTAACATGGGCTGCCCTGTACCGAACGTAGCATCAAGAGGGAAAGGTAGTGGCCTTATTCTACGTCCAGACGTTGCGGCAGAACTGATTCAAGCTGCAAAAGCGGGAGGACTACCTGTCAGCGTAAAAACAAGACTTGGCTTTAAAGAGTTAAGCGAATGGGAAGATTGGTTAACGCATATTTTCAAACAAGATATTGCGAACCTTTCTATTCATTTACGCACAAGAGAAGAAATGAGCCAAGTAGATGCACACTGGGAGCTAATTCCGGAGATTAAAAAATTACGTGATCGTATTGCACCAAATACGTTAATAACAATCAATGGAGACATCCTTGATCGTAAAATGGGGCTGGAACTTGCTGAAAAATACGGTATTGATGGCGTTATGATTGGACGAGGCATCTTTAAAAATCCATTTGCTTTTGAAAAAGAACCAAGGGAGCATAGTAGTAAAGAACATTTAGATCTTTTAAGACTACAGCTTGATCTTCAAGATCAATATGCAGAAGTATTACCACGCTCAATTACAGGATTACATCGCTTCTTCAAAATTTATGTAAAAGGCTTCCCTGGAGCTGCTGAATTGAGAAATCAATTGATGAGTACGAAGTCGACTGATGAAGTGCGTACATTGCTTGATAAGTTTGAGGGGAATGTTAATGTGGTAGAAGGTAGTGAAACGGTGTAACTTTTGAAAGTTAGAGGGGATGGAGTGTAGCAATTTTATTAGTGTTTGTTTCATTTTAATTAAGGTGAACCGTATCATAAGTAAGCGAGGTATTCTATATAAAACAAGGGTAAGAAAAGAATACAGGAGAAAATGGTAGGTGGATCTTGATTTTCACTGATATTAGCATGTTTATTTTATCCCGCTATTTGCGGGCAGTAAAACTCCCACCTCAAAATGCTGCTAGTGCAAAGAGGTTAGGTTGGATTCAGTTTGATAATAAGTGGGGGATAAATCAACCCCCACTTATTAAAGTTTCACTTTATTACGCCTATAATTGGAGGCTATGCAAATGTTAAGTGATCAGACGAGATATTCTAGGCTCGCAAATATAACAAAAATAATAAATACAAAATTAGAACTACGTGAAGTTTTGCAGCGTGTAACAATGGCGATATCAGAGGAGATTGTTAGGTGTGACGCTGTTGGGATTTATTTACCTGAGGACGATGGAACATTTAGAGGGTTTGCAGGAAAACCAGAGACCATAAATGGCGTAACGCTCGATACTCAGGTAATTGATCCTGAAATAGACTTACTGGCAAAAGAAGTTATTGAAACTAAAAAAACCATCTATATCCCTGATACCTCAAAGGATCATCGGCCGGATCCGAGACCAGTTGATGCGTTCAAAATTAAGTCCTTATTAGCTCTGCCTATCTCATTTGGGCAAGAGTTATTTGGTCTCGTTTTTTTATTTGATTATGGAGTTCCAATGAACTTAACAGATTCAGAAATTCAAAGTGTTGAAGCTTATGTAAATATGGCGGCGGTCGCCATTCAAAACGCAAAAAATTTAACCCAAAAAGAAAATCTTATTGCCGAGAAGCAGCTGTTACTAAATGTTACCCGTGATTTATCAATGTGTTCCTCAATACAAGAGAGTTTTGATAAATGCTTTCTTTATTTAGGGCAGATTTTAGAGAGTAAAAACATGGCTGCCCACCTTTTAGACCGGCTAGACAAAACAAAGATTAAAACAACGAAGTTAAGCAGGGACTGTAATTGGGCAGAAGCGGATTGGATGGAGAAAATCTATGAAGTCAAGATTCAAAAGGTTATTCAAACAAAAAATATAGATAGTAAGGGCCTACTGATACTTCCATTAGTTTCAATGGGAGAAGTATTAGGGGTAATCGTCGTTGGCAAAGAGGAAAAAACTCACAATTACGGTGATTCCCGAATTCAACTGGCAAAATCTATCGTTGATGCTACAGCTTCTACGTTTTCAAACTTGTTATATATGGATCAACTTGAAAGCATGGTGGAAGAACGAACGAGAGAACTAGCTGCTGCTAATGAAAAAGTCACAAGTGTGATTGAAAGTATTACGGATGGATTCTTGACTTTGAATAATAAATGGGAATTTATGTACGTAAATAAGCATCAACATTTCCCACAAAGAAAAACAGCGAAAGATGTATTAGGTAAGAATATATGGGAGGTCTTCCCAAGTAGCATCGATACAGTTATATATAAGGAGCTTCATCGTGTGATGTCAGAGCGAACTACAGTTCATTTCGAATTTTTTTCTACCTCTGATGAATATTGGCATGAAGTTATTGCGTATCCGTATGATGATGGTATTTGTTGTATTTGTAAAAACATAACGGAAAAAAAGCAATATGAGCAGGAATTGAAAAGGTTATCCAACATAGATTTAATAGGGCAAATGGCAGCAGGTATCAGCCATGAGATTAGAAATCCAATGACAACAGTACGAGGATTTTTGCAGTTATTAAAAGAAGAGAACAACTATGAGAAACATAATAAGTACTTTAATTTAATGGTTGAAGAACTTGACCGTGCCAATTCTATTATTACTGAATTTCTCTCAATAGGTAATACAAAGAAATCAGATTTGCAGATGTTAGATTTAAATTCAATTATCCACGATATTATTCCTTTAATAAAGATAGATACGCATAATCAAAATAAATATATTCAAGTCGATACAAATGATGTTCCAGAATTACTTTTAAATCGTAATGAGATACGGCAATTATTAATGAACCTATACCGTAATGGCTTAGAAGCGATGAGCACAGGGAAAACTCTAACAATTAGCACCTATAAGGAAGGGCGAAATTGTGTGGTGCTTGCAGTGCGGGATGAAGGAAAAGGTATCAGGCCTGAAGTACTAGAGAAACTGGGTACTCCATTTTACACGACCAAAGATAATGGAACTGGATTGGGGTTAGGCATATGTTATGCCATTGCTGCCCGTCATAATGCAAAAATAGAAATTCAAACAGGATCGGAAGGCACTACCTTTTTTGTTAAATTTAATTATGGAAATAATTAAAACTAATCTTATTTAGATTAGTTACGGTAAATTGTATTACAATTAAAAAGTTAAAAATAATCAACATTTCAGGAGGCAAAACAATGGCAATGAGCAACAACGATATATTAAAAAGAGTAAGATACGCTTTAGATATAAAAGATATAGATATGGTAGAAATCTTTGAACTTGGCGGGATGGAAGTAACGAAAGAAGACGTAGTTGATATGCTTACAAAAATAAAAAGAGCGCCTCAGCATGAAGCTGACAATGATGATGTAATCGAAGATGAGTACGTATTAACATGCGACATGATGATGTTAGAGGCATTTTTAAATGGATTTATTACTTTAAAAAGAGGGAAGCAAGATCCGAAACCAGGACAACCGGCACCTGTACAGAGCAAGGAGAGTGCCAATAACCTTCTTCTAAAGAAAATGAAAATCGCACTATCATTAACGAGTGAGGATGTACTTGATATATTAGATAGCGTAGGTGTTACGGTAACAAAAGGAGAGTTAGGCGCTCTATTAAGAAAAAAAGGCCATAAAAATTACAAAGAGTGCGGCGATAGATACGCAAGGAATTTCATTAAGGGATTAGGTGTAAAGTATAGAGGGTAATGAGTTTGTTAAAGCAGCAAATGATATAATAGGTAGAGTAGGACGTTTGTATCCTACTCTTTTTTACTTGTAAAAATAATACACTAGGTGATGAAATGGTACATACATATTTAGGTGAGACAATTCATTTTCATATAACTTATAAAAAGAAAAAGTCTGTGCGTCTTTTTGTAGATTCGTACGGAAATGTGGAAGTGCAAGCTCCAAAAGGGACACCTGTTGAATACTTAGTCCAGTTGCTAGAGGAGAAGTGGGATTGGATTCAGACAACCCGTAAGGAAATGCAGGAGCGAGCGCTTGGATCACAGGAAAAGGATTACGATCAAGGAGAGGGCTTTCTATATTTAGGAAATACGTATCCGATACAAATTTCTCAAGATGCAAGCATTACGCAAGATAATGCAGTGTTTGAGGGAGATAAGCTACATATTTATGTGAAAGAGCTTAAGGATGAGAAAGTACAGCAAGCTTTAAAACGATTTTACTATAAGCAGTGTAAGTCATTGGTAGAGAAGAGTATTAAAGCGCATCAAAGTAATTTCAAAACAAAACCACGCTCTATTCGTATTACAGATAGTAGTCGTACGTGGGGTACTTGTGATTCGAATTTACAACTAACATTCAATTGGAAGCTAGCGATGGCACCACAGCGAGTAATTGATTATGTAGTCGTTCACGAAATGTGCCATATGGTTCATTTAAATCATGATCGCTCTTTTTGGCGTCTTGTCGGGAAGATAATGCCTGATTATAAGGAAATGGAGAATTGGTTAGCGTTATCGAGTTGGAAGATGACGGTTTAGGAAGGGATATCGATTTTTGTTGGTAAATCGATATTCCTTGTCGAATCGTTGATATATTGTGAGTTATGATAGATATATTTGAAAAATCGTTGATATATTGTGAGTTATGATAGATATATTCGAAAAATCGTTGATATAATTTCATTTACCACAGAATTGTTCAAAGGATTGAAAAAAAGGAGATGTCACAAGGGACATCTCCTTTTTTCGAGCATATAGATCATCGCCCAAACTTCACAACAAAATCTCTGTCCACTTTCTCCAGTTCATACCCACGATACCCATCCGAAAGCAACGCCTGCTGTCCACCAGCATTGTTCATTGGAACGCTCTTAATATCCGTCCAATCCCTTTCATTGTCCTCATGCAATTCCTTCACAAAAACATACCGCAGACTACCACCATACTTCTCCTTCAGCGCAGCAATCTTCATCCCTTGTGCAAACTTATCTTTTAAACTTGGAATGTTAAAAGGTGCAACCGTGCAGCAAACATAGTCGTATTTTCCATCTTCTTTTTGTAATTCATCCATGATGACTGTCGCTAATATTTTTTGCATCCCATTTCCTCGACAGTTCGGATGAACGTTTGAGATTTCTTGATAGATGACGCGGTGTAGTTCACTTTCTGTTAAGCCAATATCAAGTCCTAAATGTTCATCGTCGATAGGAGGGACGAGTAGGGCCCGAAATGCGATAAGTTCATTTTCGATAAAAGCACCAATCATCATGCCGTTTCCTTCTAAAATGTATTGAAATTCTTCTTGTGAGAGCGGCTGTAAACGACTTTTATCTTCTAGTGCTTCAACTACGACGTTCTGCAGTAATAAAATTTGCTCGATGTGCTCTAGTGATAGTAATGTAACGTGAAATGGATCGTTATTTTGTTTTAATGATCCTTTGTATAGAACTGTCATGCGTTAGTCCTCCTTTAGCGTACAACGTCTTGAAAGACGGTTAGTTCTTGTAGGGTATCTTCATTTATTTCAATGCCGAGTCCTGGCTTTTCGTTTAAGCGAATAAATGGTACATCGTAATGTAAGTCTCCGATGTCTTTCGTGAACTTTAATGGACCTGTTAGCTCGACGCTCGTAATGATCTTTTTCGAGAAAGCGACATGGAATCCTGCGGAAGAGGCAATAGATGATTCGACCATGGATCCAACTTGGCATTCAATGCCTGCCATTTCAGCTTGATGAGAGAGTTTTACAGCTGGATATATGCCACCGCATTTCATTAGTTTTATATTTACTTTATCAGCCGCGTCTAATTTAATGATTTGGCGCATTTCACGAGAGCTCTTTAATCCCTCATCAATCATAAGTGGAAGGTCTGTTTTAGAACGAATGTGAGCCATTGCGTCAATATCATCCGCTATAACAGGCTGTTCAATCCAGTCGATGTTTAAATGACCTAATGAACGAAGTGCCGTTAATGTGTTTGCGCTATTTTTCCACCCTTGGTTTACATCAACGCGAATCGCGATATCATTTCCTACACGTTCACGTACTGCTTCAATTCGTTTTACATCTTCTTTTACATTTGTACCGACTTTCATTTTGAAAGATTGGTAACCTTTCTGAATCATAGAAGCAGCTTCTTCAGCCATATCTTCAGGATCGGCAATACTTAAAACGTGAGTGACAGGAAATTCTTTATGGTAGCGCCCGCCAATTAATTGATATACAGGTTGATTTAATTTTTTGCCCATTATATCAAAACAAGCAATATCTATTGCGGCCTTCGCAGTAGGCACACCGTAAATGGTATTGTCCATCATATCGTGTATTTTCTCGATATTCATTGGATTTTGCCCAATGAGCGCAGGAGCAAGTGTATGTTTTAAAGTATGGAAAGTACTTTCCCATGATTCGCCTGTAACGTGATCATCAGCAACGCCTTCACCGTAACCGATAATGCCTTCATCTGTTTCCATTTTTACGATAATAGAAGGCATATCAGAATAAGAACCATAACTAATAATAAACGGATCGCGAAGCGGTAAACGAATTGCATAAAGGTGAATAGCGGTAATTTTCATTGAATAAAGACCCCTTCCTGTTTACAATGGTTTTGTACATTTGATATAGTTGACGTTAAATAGTCGTTAATTAATGATAAGGAGTTAGAGAAAATGATGATAAAAATTGCAGTTGTCGGTTCAAAAGAGTTTATGGAGACACTTTTACCTGTTGCTCATAAACTAGAAGAAATAGAGATTGATCCATATATTTACCTTCATCCTGCAGAATCTTCTGAACTATTAAAGCGTTTAAAGCCTTGTGATGTCATCTTTTTTTCAGGTGCTTTACCTTATTATATGGCAAAAGAAATAAGAGAACAATTACGAATTCCAAGTACGTACTTACAGCAAGACGAGACAACTGTCGCATCTTCCATTCTTTCTGTCATGTATCACCAAGGAATTCAACCACATAAAATTTCAATTGATTTAGTAGACCGCTCATTTATTATAAATGTGTTCCAAGATATCGGTATAAAAGAAAGTCCACAAGTGTTTGATTATGAAAATATGCTGTGGAGTAAAGATGAAATAAATAGAGTTATTGATTTTCATGTAGCTAAATATCAATCTGGAGAAGCTCAGTTAGCTTTAACTAGTATTCATGCTGTCTATGATGAACTTCAAAAAATAGGTATCCCTTCAAAACGTATGATAGATCCAAAGCAATCCATTATACATGGGTTAAAAGATGCAAAAATAAAAGCTGAGTTAGCAAAAAGCCATTCAGCTACTGTTGGTGCTTGTATGATTTCTTCTTTAGAATTACGAGAAGGTTTCCTTGAGCAATTAGATGTCATTTCAAAAGAACTACGTGGCTCATTTAAAAAAATTGATGAAATGACGTTCATTTTGTATACGACTCGTGGTGATATTGAATCGATTATAAAAACAAATATGATAAATAATTTATTTGCGAGTATAGAAGGAACGATAGCTATTGGATTTGGTTACGGAAAAACTGTGAAGGAAGCAGAGCAAAATGCTAAAATCGCTCAAGGTTTCGCGAAGAATAATCCAATAGACCACTGTTTTTATATACTAACAAGTGATAAAGAACTATTTGGTCCGTTCCCGAAAGAACAGAGAGTACAAAGCTTGAAGAATGACAACCCGGTACTAATGAAAATAGCGAAGGAAACGAAGCTTAGTCCAGCAAATTTATCAAAAATTATTCAATTTAGTCAATCACATCCGTCATTGAAGTTTACGGCAGCAGATCTTTCTGAATACTTACAAGTGACTCGGCGATCAACTGAAAGGTTATTAAAGAAACTAGTTGATTATGGGTATGCTCATATTTGCGGCGAGGAAATGCCTTATCAACAAGGACGCCCTCGCGCAATATACGAACTGAATTTACCGTTATCTTTAAGCTTCTAATTGAGCTTTTTGTTTTTTTAGTAGTTCCGCTTTTTCAATGTCAGATAGTTTCGTAATTGTGAGACCAGTTATGCCGTAAATGATTGAGATAATAGGTACAATGAAATTTAATATAGCATAAGGAGCATATTCAAACGCACCTACGCCAAGTGTTGCAAGAATAAATACACCGCACGTATTCCAAGGTACGAAGACAGAAGTTAAAGTTCCACCATCTTCTAATGCTCTGGATAAATTTTTAGAATGTAGTCCTTTTTCTGTGTATGCATTTGCGTACATTCTTGAAGGAACAACAATCGAAATATATTGTTCAGAGCAAGTAAGGTTTGTTGCAAAGCAAGAAGCAATAGTAGAGGCGATAAGCCCTTTTGCTGATGTCGCTAACTTTAAAATTTGATTTACAATTGAGCGAAGGATACCTGTATGTTCTAATACTCCTCCGAAAGTCATAGCGACAATTGTCATAGAGACTGTATTCATCATTGAATCTAAGCCGCCACGGTTAAATAGTTCGTCTACTAGCTTGTTTCCAGTGTCTATAACAAATCCAGTTTGGAGTGCACCGACAGATGCAGAGACAGAACCACCTTGAATAAAGACTTGTGATAAAAATCCTAAAATAATACCTACAAGAATAGCTGGGATGGCAGGAACTTTTTTAGCGACCAATACCATAACGACTACAGGTATGATTAATAGGAAAGGTGAGATAACAAAGTTTTGTTGCAATACTTGTAACGTTTGATCGATGCTTTTTGCATCAATATTGTTAGCTCCGAAGCTTCTTCCTAATAATGCATAAACGATAAGAGTAATAATTAAACCTGGAATTGTAGTAAATAACATATGACGAATATGTGTAAATAAATCTGTATTTGTTAATCCTGCGGCTAAGTTTGTTGTGTCTGAGAGCGGTGACATTTTATCGCCGAAGTAAGAACCGGAAATGATAGCACCAGCCACCATTGGAGCTGGAATTCCCATACTTAGGCCAATTCCCATTCCTGCAACACCAATTGTCCCCATTGTAGACCAAGAGCTACCAATTGCTAATGCAACAATAGAACAAATAATTGTAATTGAAACGAGAAATAGTGATGGAGTTAAAAGATTTAAACCGTAATAAATCATTGTTGCGACGATTCCGCCACCAATCCAAGCACCGATTGTTAAGCCAACAAGAATAATAATAACGATAGCAGGTAATGCAAGACGAATCCCCTTATACATTGCTTCTTCAAGATCGTTCCACTTGTAACCGTAACGCCAAGCGACGATAGAAGCAACGGTTGTACCGATAATAAGTGGAACATGAGGACTTTGTTTTAATACAACAATTGTAACCATCATAACTGCAACGGTAATGATAATAGGGATAATCGCTATTCCAAAAGGTATTTCTTTTTTCATAAAGTTCCTCCTTGTTACGTATGTTTGTTTGTATTTTTAGAATTGTCGTAAAATAGACGTTATTAAATTATAATAACTAGAAATCAATGTAAGCGTCAACAAAAAACAGAAAATAAGGAATGTTCTAGTTGTTCGTTTAGTTTGTAATGTCGATGCAGAGTGAAGCCTTAAAGTATTTAAAAATAAACAATTGACTTTTTTCTTAAAATTCAATATGTTCATAAAAACATCTGTTTTTCATAAGTATAATTAACCTGAATGGTTTTGGAATTTGGGAAGGAGAATGTAGCTTTGAAAACATTAGAATTACAAGAGCGTTTAACTGAAATTTTTCAGCATTTACATGAAAACCCTGAAGTGAGTTGGAAAGAGTATGAAACGACAGCGTATATTACTAACTTTTTAAAAGAAGAAGGAATTTCATATAAAGTATTTGATGATTGCCCAGGCGTGATTGCTGAAATTGGAAGCGGAAATCCAGTTATTGCAATTCGTGCTGATATGGATGCACTGTGGCAAGAAGTGGATGGAGAGTTTAAAGCGAATCATTCATGTGGTCACGATGCTCATATGACAATTGTGATGGGACTTATTTTACAATTGAAAAATATGAGATGGGATAGTGGAACAGTTAGGTTTATTTTTCAGCCAGCAGAGGAAAAAGGAAATGGTTCTTTAAAGATGGTAGAGAAGGGTGCTGTGGATGATGCTGATTTCTTATTCGGTGTTCATTTACGCCCAATTGAAGAACTGCCTTTGAAACAAGCTGCCCCATCTATTCGTCACGGAGCAGCAGGATTTTTAGAAGGAACGATTCACGGAGATGATGCGCATGGGGCACGCCCGCATCAAGGGATAAATGCAATTGATGTCATTTCTATGATCAATATCGGTTTAAAAAATATATGGCTACCACCGCAAAGTTCATATTCAGTGAAGATGACGAGGTGCCAAGCTGGTGGAGATAACCTAAATATCATTCCAGGTAACGGGCATTTTAGCTTAGATGTTAGAGCAGAAAATAATATATTACTAAATGAATTAAAGCAAAAAATAGAGCAAGTAATTCTGTCAGCTGAATCAATGGGATCTAAAGTATCTTATGAGTGGATTGATCTTGCACCAGGAGCTGAAGTTTCAGAAGAAGCTGAGCGCTTTATGCGAAAAGGCATTCTTGAAGTGTACGGGGAAGAGGGATGCACTGGACCACTGTATACGACAGGAAGTGATGATTTCCATTACTACACAGTGAAGAGAACCCATTTAAAAGCTGTCATGCTTGGACTAGGTGCAAACCTACAACCTGGATTACACCATCCGTATATGAAGTTCGATCATAGTTGTATTATGGATGGGGTGGAAATATTGAAACAAACTGTATTGAAAGTATTAGAGGACAGGGGCTAGATAGCTCCTGTTTTTTTGTAGGAATTTGTCGGTAAGTCGATATCTCTTGTCGAAACGTCGATATATTGGAAAAATCGTTGATATATTCGAAGTTACGATAGATATATTTAGAAAATCGTTTGTATAATTTCACGTATCAGTTAACTTGATGAAAAATGAGTCTCCTGTACATGGTGTATAATAATAAGTACCATTTCTTAATAGGAGAAAATCAATGAACGAACAATATTATGATGCAGTTTTAAACATAAAAACAGTCGGTGAGCAAAAAGGGTTTAACAAGTCTATGCACTATCATCGTTATGAACCGACGCCGTATAGCGGGTTAGATGAGTTACTGAATCAATATGAAATACGAAGTAGTGACCGAATTGTAGACTTTGGATGCGGAAAAGGACGATTAAACTTTTACATGCAGCATAAGTGTGGTGCTTCAGCGGTTGGAATTGAAATGAATGAAGAGTTTTATAAAGAAGCAATGGATAATCTTGATCGTTATGCACGAAAGGTACGAAACAGTAAAGATAAGATTGGGTTTGAATGTTGTTTAGCGCAGGAATATGAGATTAATCCACGTGATAACCGGTTTTATTTCTTTAATCCATTTTCTGTACAAGTATTTATGAACGTAGTAAATAATATTTTGCTTTCGGTAGAAGAAACAGAGAGAGAAGTGGATATTATTTTATACTATCCTTCTGAAGATTATATTTTCTTCTTAGAGAACCAGACTGCGTTTGAGCTGAAGAGGGAAGTAAGATTGCCTGGGGCTTATGAGAAGAATGGAAATGAGAGATTTTTAGTTTATACATTAAGAATATAAAAAAGCAGGTGCCTTGGCACCTGCTTTTCTTTACTCACGTCTATAAATTAGTTACGGATTAAGTAATCAAATGCACCTAAAGCTGCGTTTGCACCTGAACCCATAGAGATGATGATTTGTTTGTACGGATTATTTGTACAGTCACCTGCAGCAAACACTCCTGGTACGTTTGTAGCGCCGTGCTTGTCTGTTACGATTTCACCGCGAGCGCGTTCAACTGTTTCGCCTAACCAGTCCGTGTTTGGAACAAGACCGATTTGTACGAATACACCTTGTAATTCAACGTGATGAACTTCTTCAGTTTCACGATCGATGTAAGAAATACCGTTTACTTTGTCAGTACCAGTAATTTCTTTCGTTTGAACGTTTTTCAAAACAGTTACGTTTGGTAAGCTGTTAAGACGCTCTTGTAATACAGCATCAGCTTTTAATTCTGGCATGAATTCAAGAACAGTTACGTGCTTAACAATACCTGCTAAGTCGATAGCTGCTTCAATACCAGAGTTACCGCCGCCGATAACTGCTACGTCTTTTCCGATGAATAATGGACCGTCACAGTGTGGGCAGTATGCTACACCTTTGTTTTTGAACTCAGCTTCACCTGGTACGCCAACGTTACGCCAGCGAGCACCTGTTGAAACGATTACGCTCTTACTTTTCAGAATAGCGCCGTTTTCAAGTTCCACTTCAATAAGTTCTTTTTTCTCTAAACGTTTCGCACGTTGTAGATTCATTACATCGATGTCGTATTCTTTTACGTGCTCTTCAAGGCTTGCTACTAGCTTAGGACCTTCAGTGCGTTTTACGCTAATGAAGTTCTCAATACCCATAGTATCCATTACTTGACCACCGAAGCGCTCAGCAACGATACCAGTGCGGATGCCTTTACGTGCTGCATAAATTGCTGCACTTGCACCAGCAGGGCCGCCACCAACAACAAGAACATCGTATGGATCTTTATCAGAAAGCTCTGATGCATCTGGACCGTTACCCATTTTAGCTAAAATTTCTTCAAGTGTCATACGACCGCTTCCGAAAGATTCGCCGTTTAGGTAAACAGTAGGTACTGCCATGATGTCTTTGCTTTCTACTTCCTCTTTGAATGCAGCGCCATCAATCATAGTATGTGTAATACCAGAGTTAAGAACGCTCATTACGTTAAGAGCTTGTACAACATCAGGACAGTTATGACAACTTAGGCTGATATAAGATTCAAAATGATATTCGCCTTGAATGTTTTTAATTTGATCGATTAGTTTTTGTTCAACTTTTGGAGCGCGTCCACTTACTTGTAGTAAAGCTAACACTAATGAAGTAAATTCGTGTCCTAATGGAATACCAGCGAATACGACACCAGTGTCTTCACCAGGGCGATTTACGCTAAAGCTTGGTGTTCTCTCTAGTTCAACTTTTTCTACTGTAATCTTAGATGACATAGTAGCTAATTCATCTACTAGAGCTAACATATCTTTAGATACGTTGTCGTCTCCAGCGCTTACTTTAAGTAAAATATCGTTCTCCATTAACTGAAGGTATTGGGATAGTTGTGTTTTTATATCTGCATCTAGTATCATTTTGATCGAACTCCTTAGATTTTGCCTACAAGGTCAAGGCTTGGTTTAAGTGTAGCAGAACCCTCTTGCCATTTAGCTGGGCAAACTTCACCTGGGTTGTTACGTACGTATTGAGCTGCTTTAATTTTGTTAACAAGAATGCTTGCGTCACGGCCGATACCGTCAGCATTGATTTCCATAGATTGGATAACGCCGTCTGGATCGATGATGAATGTACCACGAGCAGCAAGACCTTCTTCTTCCATTAAAACGTTGAAGTTTGTAGTGATTGTGCGAGTTGGGTCACCAATCATGATGTACTCGATTTTGCCGATAGTTTCTGAGCTATCATGCCATGCTTTGTGAGTGAAGTGAGTGTCTGTAGATACAGAGTATACTTCAACGCCTAACTCTTTAAGAGTTGCGTATTGGTTTTGTAAGTCTTCAAGTTCAGTTGGGCAAACGAATGTGAAGTCAGCTGGGTAGAAACAAACTACACTCCATTTTCCTTTTAAACTTTCGTCAGTAACTTGGATAAATTCTCCATTATGGTAAGCATTAGCTTTAAACGGTTTTACTTCTGTGCCGATTAATAACATATTAAAATTCCTCCTAAATGTTGGTTTTGAGCATCAAAAAATAGTTTGCTCATAAAATATATTTTTTAATTAACTATAATAATTCTAATTCGATATTAATTATCATATAGAATTGGTTATTTTGTCAAGAGAATAAACCAACTTTATATCAATTTAATTAATATTTATTCTCAATTAAGGCTATTAAGGAATTGAAAGGTAATTTTAAGTTTATAAATTTTCAATGAGTGTTTGAAAGAGTAGTGTGTATGTTAGAGATATGTTGTAA
Source organism: Bacillus sp. CCNWLW194 (assembly GCF_037120585.1). Classification (NCBI taxonomy): domain Bacteria; kingdom Bacillati; phylum Bacillota; class Bacilli; order Caryophanales; family Bacillaceae; genus Bacillus; species Bacillus sp. CCNWLW194. Next base: position 63,874 of record NZ_JBBBBL010000023.1, read on the forward strand.
GTATAAATTCATAGGAAGGAAATATTTCTTAGAAGTTGTGGATTTGAAAAGGAACTGCTTACTTCTATTCTACAAAGAATTGTGCGATAAAGAAAATAAAATGAATCGGAATTTTTTTGAACAATTTTTGTCATCTCAAATATATAATTAGGAAGTATATTGTAATGATAATTAGAAACATTGACTCAAAGTGCTAACAAGATATAATAAAACCTAGATATACATTTCCAAAAGAAGAACATATATTATAGAATAAAAAATTTAACCATATTATTTTTTATAGCTTTTAGAAAACGCTTACAATTAGTATGGAGGGGAAACCATGTCTAAGTTCACAAAGTATTTTTTAATGGAAGCTAACGATGTGATTGTATATGTGAAAGAGAAATTATCTAAGTTTGAGGATGCAAAGGGGTTACAGTGTAAAGAAATAGGTGATGGTAATTTAAATTATGTGTTTCGCGTTTGGGATGAAAAGGAGAACATTTCTGTCATTGTAAAGCAAGCTGGGGATACAGCACGTATTTCAGATGAGTTTAAGTTGTCGACGAATCGAATTCGTATAGAATCAGATGTTTTGCAGTTGGAGGAGGAGCTAGCACCTGGGCTTGTTCCAAAGGTGTATTTGTTTGATAGTGTGATGAATTGTTGCGTAATGGAAGATTTATCGGATCATACAATATTACGTACAGCACTTATAAATCATCAAATATTTCCGAGGCTTGCGGATGATTTAACGACCTTTTTGGTAAATACACTCTTATTAACATCGGATGTTGTAATGAATCATAAAGAGAAGAAGGAACTTGTGAAGAATTATATAAATCCTGAGTTATGTGAGATTACAGAAGACCTCGTATACGCTGAGCCATTTACAAATCATAATAAGCGTAATGAGTTATTTCCATTAAATGATGGATGGATTAGAGAGCATATTTATAGTGATAAAGAGCTTCGTATCGAAGTAGCAAAACTTAAGTTTTCTTTTATGACGAATGCACAGGCGCTTATTCACGGTGATTTGCATACTGGTTCTGTTTTTGTAAAAAGTGATTCCACAAAGATAATTGATCCTGAGTTTGCCTTTTATGGACCTATGGGATATGACGTCGGGAATGTAATGGCGAATTTAATGTTTGCTTGGGTAAATGCAGATGCAACGATGTCAGATGGAGCTGAGAAGGATACGTATATGGATTGGTTACAATCTACAATGATAGAGGTAATTGATCTATTTAAGAAGAAGTTTTTAGATGCTTGGAATATTCATGTGACAGAGATTATGGCGAAGGAAGAAGGCTTTAACGAAATTTATTTACAATCTGTATTAGAGGATATAGCTGCAGTGACAGGCCTTGAGTTAATTCGTCGTATTGTTGGGCTAGCGAAAGTAAAAGATATTACTTGTATTGAGAATGAGGAAGCACGTGCTAGAGCGGAACGCATTTGTCTTCAAGTTGCAAAGAAATTTATTTTACGAGCGAATCAATATAAAACAGGTACAAGCTTTGTAGAAACGTTAAAAGAACAGTCAATGCACTATGCGAAGTAAGGGGAGAAGATGATGGAAGAGCAATTAATACCAATCCAGTGGAAAGATGATGCTTTAGTTTTATTAGATCAAACAGTATTACCGAATGAAGTTGTCTATGAATCTTTTAAAACAGCTGAAAGTGTGTGGGATGCGATTCAAGTAATGAAAGTAAGAGGAGCGCCAGCGATTGGTGTTTCAGCAGCTTACGGTGTGTATTTAGGAGCCAAGGCAGTTCCTCAAAGTACGGTGGAAGAATTTATAGAGGAAGTCAAAAAAGTATGTGCATATTTGGCAACATCGAGACCGACGGCGGTAAATTTATTTTGGGCACTTGAAAGAATGGAGAATGTGGCGAAAGAAAATACCCACTTATCAATCTCTCAGTTGAAAGATAGATTACTAGAAGAGGCAAAAGAGATTCATAGAGAAGATGAAGAAATTAACCGTCAGATTGGAGATCATGCATTAACATTATTCCATGATGGAATGGGAGTATTAACACATTGTAATGCGGGTGCGTTAGCGACGACTAAGTATGGTACTGCGACAGCTCCAATGTACTTAGCGAAAGAAAAAGGATGGGACTTAAAAATCTATTCTGATGAAACACGCCCTAGATTACAAGGTTCAACGTTAACAGCATTAGAACTACAACGAGCGGGAATTGACGTCACTGTCATTACGGATAATATGGCGGCTATGGTCATGTCACAAGGGAAGATTGACGCTGTAATCGTTGGATGTGACCGTGTGGCAGCAAACGGTGATGTAGCAAATAAAATTGGAACATTAGGCGTATCTATTTTAGCGAAATACTACAACATTCCATTTTATGTAGCAGCACCAACACCAACAATTGATTTAAAAACAACGACAGGAAAAGAAATTCCAATCGAGGAAAGAGATGCTTCTGAAGTGATTAATCGCTTCGGACAATATTCTGCTCCGAAAGAAAGTAAGGTATATAATCCAGCATTTGATGTCACGCCACATGAAAATGTAACAGCGATTATTACGGAAAAAGGGATTGTAAAAGCACCATTTACGGAAAACTTAAAAAAGCTATTTTAGTAAGTAGATAGATATAAAAAGTCAGTCATCATAAGCTTCATACTTAGGGGGATGTATATGTTATTACAAAAAGAAAGAGAAGAAATTGTAGCGTATGGAAAGAAAATGATTTCTAGCGGTTTAACAAAGGGGACCGGTGGTAATATTAGTATTTTTAATCGCGAACAAGGGCTTGTTGCAATTAGCCCAAGTGGTTTAGAGTATTATGAAACAAAACCTGAAGATGTAGTTATATTAAACTTAGATGGTGAAGTGGTAGAGGGAGAGAGAAAACCATCAAGTGAGCTTGATATGCATCTTATTTATTATAGAAATCGTGAAGATATAAATGCACTTGTGCATACACACTCTCCTTACGCGAAGACGATTGCATCATTAGGATGGGAACTTCCTGCTGTATCGTATTTAATTGCTTTCGCAGGTCCGAATGTTCGCTGTGCGCCATATGAAACATTTGGTACGAAGCAATTAGCGGAGGCTGCTTTTGAAGGTATGATTGATCGACGTGCCGTGTTACTTGCCAATCACGGTTTAATTGCAGGGGCAAATCATATAAAAATGGCATTTACTGTTGCGGAAGAGATTGAGTTTTGTGCGCAAATTTATTATCAAACGAAAAGTATTGGGGAGCCGAAGCTATTGCCAGAAGACGAGATGGAGAATTTGGCGAAGAAGTTTGAAGGATATGGGCAGCAGTAGAATAAAAAACACCCTCAAGAAGATCTTGAGGGTGTTTTTTACGCCTTTTTAAGCAACAAATACATAAAGTAAGGAGCACCAATTAAAGCAACAACAATACCTGCCGGGATACCGTTAGGTTCAACGATATTTCGTCCGATTGTGTCTGCTAATAGTAATAGCCACCCGCCGATTAAAAGGGCAATAGGCATGAAGATTTGATGCCTTGGACCTACTAAAGATTTTGCGATGTGAGGAGCCATCAGCCCGATAAAGCTAATTCCTCCTGTTACGGAAACAGCAGCTGCTGCAAGCGCAACGGCTGCAACTAATAAGTATCTGCGTTCTTTTTCAATTTCAATTCCAACGCCAATTGCGACTGGTTCGTTTAATGCTAGAATGTTTAATCGATTTGCTTTATAGAAAACAAACGGAATTAATACGATTAACCATGGGAGCATTGCGAAAATGAAGATCCAGTCATCTCCCCAAATATTTCCGGCAATCCATTTTGAAATAAAGTCTACTTTCATACGATCTGCGGATGAAATAAGGACAATCATCGTTCCAGATAGTGCAAATGCAAAACCGATACCGGTTAATGTTAATCGTACCGGCTGAAGTCCTGTTGATTTGCTATATGAAAATACGTAAATTAGAACAGCTGTCAGAAATGCCCCGATAAATCCAACGACAGGTAGTAAGTAAAGAAATGAACCTACATCTATTGGAAAGTATAAAAAGAAAATAGCGACAGCAACACCGGCCCCAGAGTTAATTCCGAGAATACCAGGTTCAGCTAAATCATTTCGGGTAATTCCTTGCAGAATAGCCCCTGATAAAGCGAGAGCCATACCAGCTAATAATGTAATGATAATTCTAGGTAGCCTTAAAGAGTATAAAACAAACTCTTCTTTAAAGGTTCCTTGTCCCATTAGTGTTGGGAGTAGCCGATCATAAGATAAAGAGGCTGAACCGAGTCCCATTCCAATTACAATGGTTGTAATGGTTATTATAAGTAAAGCGAGTATGATAAGACGTTGTTTTCTTAAAATAGATGGCATCATGAGAACGTTTTTCCTCCTTTACGAACAATGAATAGGAAGAATGGTAACCCTACAATTGCGACAATAGCGGCAACTGGTGTTTCGTACGGAGCGTTAATCGTACGTCCAATTGTATCTGCCAGTAGCATAAAGGAAGCGCCAGCAATTGCTGACATCGGTATAACAAATCGGTAATCTGGACCGACAATAGGGCGCACCATATGAGGCACCATTAAACCGATAAATGCCATATTTCCGACAAGCGCTACAGAAGCACCAGCAAGTAAGATGATAATGATAAATAAAATGGTTTTAATGAAGATAATTTTTTGACCGAGTCCAATAGCTACTTCTTCACTGAAACTAAGGACTGTTAATTTTTTTGCTAGTAAGATAGCGATAAAGATACTGATTGAAATAACGGGAATAATAACTTTTAATTGGCTCCAAGTTGTTCCAATTACGCCTCCAGCAGTCCAAAGTGATACATCTTGTGAAATTTTGAAGTAAATGCCGACTCCTTCTGAAATTGCGAGTAGAAATGCTGAAACGGCAGCACCAGCTAATACAATTCGAAGAGGGGAGAGCCCGCCTTTTTTCACCATACCAATTCCAAATACCATAATTGCGCCAACAGCAGCCCCGATAAAGCAAGCTAATGTTAAGTAAAGGTAGTTGATGGAAGGATTGAAAGCAAGTGTAAGTGCAAGCGCAGCATTGGCTCCACCAGATAGCCCTAGTAATCCAGGATCTGCAAGTGGATTTCGTGTCAATCCTTGCATAATTGCTCCAGAAACAGCAAGTCCAGCTCCTACAAAAATAGCAGCAACTTCACGTGGCAAACGTATCTCGCGAATGATAGATATTTTGTCCCCTTTAGCGGAGGAAGTGAGTGCTAACCATACGTCTTTTATAGAAGTATCAGCAGCACCTACCACCATTGCAACCATAAAAATAAGAAAGAATGCAATTATGCTCAAAATTAGTTTGTATGTAAAAGCAATAGAACGTGTATTATCATGATCTTTTGTCATTCGTTTCACATCTTTTCTGTTCATAGAATAAAGGAAGAGGAATTCTTAAATTAAGAATTCCTCATGTTTGTATTATTTACCAAGAAAGCTCTTCTTAAAGAAGTCTAGTTGGAAATCTAATGTAAGTGGATCATTGAAATAGAATTCCATCATGTTTGCTTCGTATACGCGATTGTTTTTTACTGCTGGGATGTTTTTATATGATTCTGTCTCTTGGAATGAGTTATCAGTCTCTTTGTTTTTACTTACGATTAAGTAATCACCAGCAAACTCAGGTAATACCTCAGTAGATAATGCGTAATAACCTTCTTTTAATGCTTTTTCTTTTACTTTTTCAGGCATTTTTAATTTCATTTCTTGGTACAGAATTTCTGTTCCACGGCCCCAGTTCTCGCCGTAAACATAAAGCTGTTTGTTGAAGTTTTCTACAACAGAAACTGTTGCATCTTCACCGATTTTTGCTTTAATTTCTTTACCAGCTTCTTGTGCACGTTTCTTGAAGTCATCAACCCAAGTTTTTGCTTCTTTTTCTTTGTTTAATAATTTACCGATTTCTAAATGCTGTGTTAAGTAATCAACTTTTCCGTAAGTGTATGTTACAGTAGGAGCGATTTTCTTTAACTTATCAACATTTTTAATATTTGATAAACCAATGATTAAATCTGGATTTAGTTCAGCGATTTTTTCAACATTTTCATCTGATACTTCAGCAACATCTTTAAGTTTGCTATCAAAACGTGGGTTTTGTTTAGACCATGAATCTACCCCAACAAGATTTACACCTAATGACATTACGTTACCAGCGAATGATGATAAAACAACAACGCGTTTTGGATTTGCAGGAACTTCTACTTTACCATTTTCAGATTGGTATGTAATTGTTTCTGATTTACTACCTTTTGCATCGTTCTTTTTGTCAGTAGAGCCATTGCTACAAGCGCTCATAACAAGAACGAAAAGAACTGTTAGTGAAATAAATAACTTTTTCATTGTCTTTCTCCTTTAACATAGATGATATGTTTATACAATAATTTGTTTAACTGCAATTTTTTTGAATGAGTAGTGGTAATGCAAAATGTTTATTAAAAATCTTGAATATGAGATTTCACAATATAGTATTAGCCATATTAATGAAAGAAGATGTAATCTCAAATTTGCTAATTATTAACAAATTGATAATGATTATCACTATTGATTCTTTAAATAATATAATTTTATATAGGTGTATTGTCAATAGTAATTTTGATTGTAAATTTTGCAGAAACAGGTTATATTTTATTGAGAATGATAATCAATGATTAGTAGCTGAGGAGTGAGCACGAATGAATCGAGAAGAATTGTTTGATGTAACTGTGATAGGCGGAGGACCTGCAGGGCTTTATTCAGCTTTTTATAGTGGACTCAGAGAGATGAAAACGAAAATAATAGAATTTCAACCACAGCTAGGTGGAAAAATACATGTTTATCCAGAGAAAATGATTTGGGATGTAGGTGGACTATTACCAGTTACAGGTGATAAATTAATTGAACAACTTGTACAACAAGGGCTAACATTTAAGCCAGAAGTGGTATTAGATACAAAAATAGAATCGATTATTCGCAATGAAGATGGTACTTTTACATTAAAAACAAGCACTGGAGAAGAACATTTTTCAAAAACAGTTATTGTTGCAACTGGAAGTGGTATATTGAAACCGCAAAAGTTATCAATTGAAGGTGCTGAGCGATTTGAAGTATCAAATTTAAATTATACAGTGAAATCTTTAAAGCGTTTTAAAGATAAGACAGTCATTATTTCTGGTGGAGGTAATTCTGCCGTTGATTGGGCAAATGAATTAGAACCAATCGCAAAAAAGGTGTATGTAACATATAGAAAAGAAGAGTTATCTGGTCATGAAGCACAAGTGAAGCAGCTGCTGAACAGCTCAGCGGAGTGTTTCTTTAATACCTCTATTACAAAATTAATTGCTGGTGATAACCATGAAGTGATTGAATATGTAGAACTAACGAACCATGAAACAGGTGAAGTGTCTCATTTACCTATTGATGAAGTTATTATTAACCATGGATATGAGCGTGACATTACATTATTAGAAAATAGCGAGTTAGACGTTGCGATTATAGATAATTATTATATTGCTGGTAATGCAAACAGTGAGTCTTCAGTAGATGGATTATATGCTGCTGGGGATATCTTAAAGCATGAAGGCAAATTACATTTAATTGCAGGAGCATTCCAAGATGCTGGAAATGCTGTAAATAAAGCGAAACAATTCATTCAACCAGATGCAAGTGAATACGGAATGGTTTCTTCGCATAATGAAGTATTTAAGAAGAGAAATCGTGAATTGATTAAGCAGATGATGAAATAATAAAGGGGCAAGTAGAACCCCCATTTACTTCTCTATTCGAGTGACGAGAGAGGTAAATGGGGGTTTTCCTGTTTACTATATTTTCACTCATTATAATGACACCGGTTTCATCAGTTCATGTGACATGAACGTTTTATTTGTAAATCTTCCTAGAAAACAATGAATCTATGTTTTGCTGACGCAGAACAGTATTAAATTATGCGGTCCCTTTAGCTCGTTCGTTAGGAAATGGCATATTTAATATAGAAGCAATGTACTGTTTTCCGTGCATTCGAGCTAATGATTCTAATATTTGGCGAACACGTTTTGTAAGATGACCTTGTTTTTTTATTTCCTCACAATATGCGTCATAGAAAACGTATTTAGCCCAAAGGAAATCATCTTGTTGGAATAAGAAATGATTCTTGTACCATTCCCCAATTGTATGGTAACAATTGTTTTCCTGTATTGCTGCGCTTTGAGAAAGAATACGATCAGATAAAGATGTAGTTAAATGAGAAATTGTGTTTTCTGTTTCAACTTGTAATGTTTTTTCTAACATTGTAATGATGTGACGAGTAGCCATATGTTAACTCTCCTTTGTGTAAATGGGTAATACCATTCTATATTTAAAAAATTCTTACTATATACTATTATACAATATATGGAATGCATCTACCTGCTTTTTAAGTCGCATTTACAAAATCTTTTTTATTTGTTTACAAAAATAAAGTAAGATACAGTATATATGAAAAAATAATAAAGGAATGAACGCGTTGTATATAACAGTAGAAGAAGCTGCGGAGTATTTGAATTTACCAAAGTCGTATATTGAAGAGCTAATTCAGCAAAAGAAAATTCGTGCACTATTTGATGGAGATCAATATTTATTAAATAAAGAACAATTCAATACACATTTAGAACAAATGGAGAAATATAAGCAATTAGTGGAAGAAATATTGAACGAACCAATTCCAGAAGATATGGATGTTAAAGACGAAGATTAAACTATGGAAATCCCGTATGAAGATATGCAGAAATGTGTCTTCATACGGGATTTTTAGTTTCAAGATATCAAAATTTTAAGGAGTCCCCAGGATTTTTTTGGAATTTGATAGGTAGTAGTCTACCATGTTAAAAGCATATTTTTTTATAGCTAGGACAAACATAGAGAACGTAACCTGTACAGATACATATACTATCAGTGCAAAAGCTTATAAATTAATGAAAAGCTTATAAATTAATGGAAGGGGTTTTCTCGTGAGTTTATTTCATTGGGATTTTTTGGAAGGTTTAATTGGATCTTATGTAAGAGTAAACAGAGGTGGACCAGAATCTCAAAAAGGAACAATAGTATCATTAGGTGTGGACTACTTCGGATTAGAGAATGAAAAAGGAGAGAACCATTACTACCAGCTTCGCCATCTGAAAAGCATTACCCAAAATACGAAAGATGGTGGAGTAGGTGATTTAGAATGGGGAGAAGAAGACATTGCAGAAGACTTTGAAACGCTACTTCAAAGCTTCAAATACCGCTGGGTGAAAATTAACCGTGGTGGACCAGAGAAAATTGAAGGTATTTTACAAGATGTTTCTGGCGGTTATGTAACATTGATTATTAAAGAAGAAGTTGTATTAATTGCACTATCTCATATTAAGAGTGTTAATTATAATGCATCTGTAAGTGGAGAAAGTGATGAGAGTAGTGATGAGAGTAGCAATGAGAAAAGTAATGAAAACAGCAATAATTCAAGTCGAGCTCGCGCACTAAGACAATCAAGTAGAGGAAGATAAAACAGAAAGGAGGGTATGAATTTGAAGGATGTATTATGCTGTGATCAAATCAAAGGTTTAGTTGGTGAGAATGTAAAAGTAAATCTTCGTGGACCGGAAAGTCGAGTAGGTGTACTGTCATTGTTAGGAAAAGATTACCTTACACTACAATTACCTCATGGAGAATTAGTGTATTATCAGCTGAAACATGTGAAGAGTTTAGTCAGAAAAGTGAAAGAGGCACAAGGAGAATCTGGTTCATGTTTTTATGCGGAAGAAGATACTTTTTTAGATGTATTAAATGACTTGAAGTATAAATGGATAAAGATTAATCGTGGTGGACCAGAGTGTGTGGAAGGTTTATTAAGTGATATACATGATGGAAATATTACACTAGTTAACGGTGATGAGGTCATTTATGTGATTAATTCCCATATTAAGAGTGTGAGTCAAATAGTTAAAAACAAAAAGAATGAAGAAGAATAATGTTTAATAAATAAAAGGGGCATTATGATTGAAAGTGAAGAATGATTTCGTATTTCTCTGTAATTATTTTGGGATATATGAAAAAGGGTTTCTTACTATTAAAAAACAGAACATTGCCCCTGATTATTTTTAGAATAAAAGAAAGGGAAATTTTAATTTCATAGGAAGGAGGATATAGATGAATGAGTTAAACAAAAGTATTGGAGAAAATATATATGTTAAATTGATCGGTGAAAAAAGATTTAAAGGTGTATTAATAGACGTAGGAAATGATATCGTTGTTCTTTATAATGGACAAGACTACGTGTATATATCTTTATACCATGTACAATATTATAAATTTTTAAGACCACATGATGAAGAAATATCAAAACCAGATGTTGATTCTGTAATTAAGAGGGAATCTCCTTCAATTTCTTTGAGGAAAGTATTAAGTACTTCTAAAGGGATTTTCACAGAAATTTATGTAGCTGGAAATGCTCCAATACATGGGTATGTCACAAGTATAATGAACGATTATATTGTTTTTTATAGTCCAGTTTATAAAACTGTATATATATCTTTAAAACACTTGAAATGGTTAATTCCGTATAAAGAAAATCAAGTGCCTTATGCCCTCAATAAAAACGAACTCCCCGTAAATCCATTAAATATTACGTTAGCTAGAACATTTGAAGAACAGCTTATTAAAATGGCTGGCAAAATCATGGTGTTCGATTTAGGTGAGGAATCTAATAAGATTGGAAAGATGGCGAAGATTGATGAAGGGCATATTGAAATATTAAAAGCACGTGATGCGAAAATGTATGTAAATATTCAACATGTAAAATCTGTCCATTGTCCGTAAGCTAGTTGAAAGGGCTGGCTTTTTCTTTTATATGCAGAAGAAAAGGTCGAGCCTATTTGTTTAGCCTGATTTGAATATGAGGGGAAAAATGAATTGAATATAAATGTGTTAGTGTGACCGTTGAAGAGGAAATCTTGTGCTAAATCATAAAAAATATGTACGAGCTATCTTTTGATGTATTCAATTTATTTTTTGAGGGAGAACTGCTTAACTAATTTATTAAAGGGGTTTTGTTTGTGGAGCAGTTTCCAAATTCGTTATCGATTACATTACTTGGTAGTGCTGGTGGAGCAGCAAAAGCAGTTTTAGCAATTTTAAATCAAGCGATAGTAAATGAAAAAGACCCGATTTATGAGGCGATAAAGAATGTTACATTTCATTTAGTTGATATAAAACAAAAAGATAGGACTTATTATGATGAGTTGTTTCCAAATTTGAAAAATCAATTGTTTTTATATGAAATAGACCTCCAAGATGTCGTGACATTTAAACAGCATTTAAAAGAAAGTAGTACGAGTGTTGTTATTGATGTTTCAGGGGCAGATACGATTAGAGTATTAAAATGTTGTAATGAACTTGGAATTTGTTATATTAATTCAGCTTTGGAAAATGAGGCAGTAGATCAGGACGATAGTTTAATCGGCTTTCAGCTTACGGAAAGATATACGAGGTTTGAGAAGGAGAAAGGGAAGTTTACAAATACAAAAGCAATTATAGGCTCGGGTATGAATCCAGGTGTTGTTCAGTGGATGGTTGTTGAACTTATGAAGGAACGCCCAAATGAAAAGCCAAGAGCATGTTATATAGTAGAACATGATACGTCATTTTTGAATGATACAGCACTAATAAAGCCTCATACACTTTATGCTTCATGGGCAGTAGAGCGATTTCTAGATGAAGCGATATGGAGTTATCCGATGTATATGAGTCATCATCGTCCCCTTTATTTTTATGAAGATGTATATGCTTCAGAGTATAAAGTAAAGTTAGGAGAGAAAGAGTTTTATGGTTGCTTAATGCCACATGAGGAAGTTTTAATTTTAGGGAAAAACTTCAATATGGAAGTTGGGTTTCTTTACCGAATTAATGAGTATACAACAAATGTAATTAGGCAGAATTTAGATAAGGTAGAAGATTTATGGAACTGGAATCGTAAAGTATTTAATCCAGCAGAAGAAGAGATTGCTGGCGAGGATTTAGTTGGTGTATTACTCGTTTATGAAAATAGCGAGACATATATGTATAACGTAATGAATAGTAGCCAAGTTTTTCGTAAATATAAAACGAATGCAACTTACTTCCAAGTAGGGTGCGGAATTTATGCTGGCTTGTGTAGTTTACTTTTTGATAACTTTAAACAAGGTGCCTATTATGTAGAGGAATTATTATTAAATACAGAAAGTAAGTATGGAGAATATTTAAATTTATATATGAAGGACTTTGTAGTGGGGAGTAATGATTTTACGAATGGGTTGCTACATGATCGGGTAAGATGGATATAAGTTATAGCGAAAAGGAAGGGGATGGGGATCCCCTTCCTTTTCGTATTGCCCTGAAAGCAATTTCATACTGATAATTTAAGGAGATAATATATAGAGTGTTTGTATAGAACATGAGGAGTATTTATATAAATAAATTTAAAAGCTTTATCTATGAAGAAAAAGAAGCCTTAAAAGTATTTGAAAGAATTAACGGGTTTGTTAGTGAATTGATGTTATTAGGAAAATCGAAATCAACGAATTATGAATGGCGTAATATACGGGAAATCCTTTTATATGTTGTACAGCTAATGGAAAGTTATGCAGCACGATATAGAGTGAAATTTCATATGCGAGTAGATGGAAATCTACCTGTTATAAATGGTGATGATAAACAATTAAAACAAGTGTTATTAAAAATGGAATAGAATCAATGCCAGCAGGTGGAGATATTCATATTCGTGCATATCAAAAAACTGAAAGGCATTTGTGTATTTCTGTTGAAGATCAAGGTTTTGGTATAGAGAAGGTTGGAAAAGCTATTTACACAACAAAGGAGAATGGTACGGGACGAATTGGATTGATGATCACATATAAAATTATTAAGGAACATCAAGGAAGTACTGCGATTCAAAGTAGCGTGGGGATAGGAACGAAAGTGGAGATTTTTTTACCGATAGTATAATGTGCTAGAAGAAAATATTTTTCAGAAAAGTGTTCTTGTTGTGTAAATATAAACATTTTATAAAATGTTTCAAGAAGGGTTTTTTTTATAAAATACTTCGTTTATAATGGAGGAAAATATCGACATGAGATTTGTTATTCATGTAACGGTTACGGTAGTAAGGGGTGCACGCGCATCCTTTTTTCTATGCAGATATGATGAAAGGGGTGGTATGATGGAATTAACATTAAATTCGACTGTATGCTTGCACACGATTCAATTTCGAAAAGAGCAAAAGAATTATATTGTAAAAGATACAATTACAGGAGAAAAATATGAAATGCCGCCACTTTGGATTGATGCATTGGCAATGATGCGTGACGGTTTTTTATTGGGGGAAATTGAGGAGAAATTGAAAGAAGAGTATCCAGCCGAAGAAATAAATATGTTAGCATTTACGAGGCAACTGTTAGAGCTAGAGCTTGTCGATATGGTAGATGGGGAAGAAATAGCTTGTACAAAGAAGAAAGAGAAAGATTATTTAGCTTGGGTACGTCCTCGTGTCGAGCAATTCTTTCTTAATTTAAATAAAAAATATAGAAGCAAAGGTCAATGATGACCTTTGCTTTTTTGTATAATTTGTTTAAAAAATAACAGCGAATGCTCTTGCAAAAGCACCGTCACTATCTTTAATTTTTAAAGGTGCAGCAGAGAAAAAGAAACGTTCCGTGTTAATGGCATCTAAGTTTGTTAAGTTTTCAATTAAATAAATATTATTCCCAAGTAGTATATGATGAATCGGTGATGTTTCTGTCGTTACCTCATCAGGAGAAATGAAATCTAAACCGACAGATTTTATTTTTAATTGAACTAGTTCTTCAGCTAATTCTTCAGAAAGATAAAAAGCTTCTTTCTCATACGCATCTGTATTCCATTTAGTAGATAGATTGGAATGGAAAATAACAATATCGCCTTCTTGTATATCAACATCATCCAGTACTTCCTTACGTAACTTTCTCTCTTGAATATGGGTTACATCGATAAGAACGGCTTCGCCTACAAATTGATCAAGGGGTAATTGATCGATGGTCGTTGCGCCTGAAATGAAATGCGCAGGAGCATCACAATGCGTACCAACATGAACGACAGAATGAAAATCTGTAACTTGATAGCCTGTCTCTTCAACGCTTGTAATGGCTTCTAGATTGATTTTTGGTGTTCCAGGGAATTGAGACATATTGTTTTCAAATGTTTGTGATAGGTCAATTACTCTCACTTTAAATACCTCCAATATACGTTTTAAAATATAAAAAACCCATCCTTCATAATCAAGAAAGATGAGCTTTACATACTAGTTGAGTCTTATCTTCCAAAATGCAATGCATTTTGCAGGAATTAGCACCTATTCAGTTTGTATAAACTGAGGTTGCTGGGCTTCAAAGGGCCGGTCCCTCTGCCTCTCTTGATAAAGGTATATTCAATTTAAAATTCGGAATTTTCATGATAATAAAATTGTAATTCATTTCCTTTTTTTCTGCAATGCAAAATAGGTATTCACCCAAATAAAGTTGCTCGCATATTATAGCTTATGTAAATAGAATGCTGCGAAGGAGTGAGTGCAGTGACAGGAAATGTATTGAATTATTATGCTGGTGGAAATACAGCTAGAGGATTTCATAATTTATACGAAGAGAATTTAAAAGGGCTAAACAGGTTATTTATTTTAAAGGGTGGCCCTGGAACGGGGAAATCTTCTTTAATTAAGGCAATAGGTCGTGAATGGGTTGAAAAAGGATATGATATTGAATTTTTACACTGTTCTTCTGATAACAAATCGGTTGACGGTGTAATTATCCCGAAGTTAAAAGTAGGAATTGTTGATGGAACATCACCGCATGTGATTGAGCCGAAAATGCCAGGAGTCGTCGAGGAATATATCAATTTAGGGGTTGCTTGGGACTCAGATAAATTAAGAAAGCAAAAGGTGGAAATTGAACGATTTGTTTCAGAAGCAAGCAAAGCTTTTCAAACAGCGTACGCTTGTTTTAACGAGGCATTAGTTATACATGATGAGTGGGAGAAAATATATATTAATAATATTGATTTTAATAAAGCAAATGAACTAACAGATCAGCTGATTCAGAAATTGTTTACAGATAAAGGCGGGAAACAATCTCTTGTGAAACATCGCTTTTTAGGAGCAGCTACACCGAAAGGAGCAGTTGATTTTGTTCCTAATTTAACAGAAGGATTACCACATCGTTATTTTATAAAAGGGCGCCCAGGCTCTGGGAAATCAACAATGCTCAAAAAATTAGCTAAAGCGGCAGAAGAAAAAGGATTTGAAGTTGAAGTATATCATTGTGGATTTGATCCAAATAGTCTTGATATGGTTATCGTAAGAGAATTAGGGTTTGCAATTTTTGATAGCACCGCACCACATGAATATTTTCCAAGTCGCGAAGGTGATGAGATTATAGATATGTATGCCCTGATTGTGACACCAGGGACAGATGAGAAGTATGCGGCAGAAATTCGAGACGTGTCGATTCAATATAAAGCAAAAATGAATGAGGCAATGTCTTTCTTAGCGAAAGCAAAATCGGTTCGTGATAAATTAGAACGAATTTATATTGCTGCTATGGATTTTTCAAAAGTAGACGCATATAAAGAGGAGATTCAAAAAGAGTTTGAACGAATTGCGGTTAGTGTAACAGAAAAGAACAAATAAAAAAATGAGGAATTTTGACAGGCTGTCGGGAATTTTCTGACAGCTATTTTAGTATGTAGTAAACTTAGTAGTATATTTGTCGAATTTCCAAGGAAATAATCAAAAAATGGAGAGGGTATGAAATGAGAGAGAAAATTAGGACAGAGTTAGAAAGAATTGAAAAAGAGAATGATGTAAAAATTTTATTTGCGGTGGAATCCGGGAGCCGTGCTTGGGGATTTCCATCGAAAGATAGTGATTATGATGTTAGGTTCGTTTATATACACCCTGTAGAATGGTATTTATCAATTCAGGATAAACGTGATGTAATTGAATATCCGATTAGTGATGATTTAGATATAAGCGGATGGGATATTAAAAAGGCGTTACAACTATTCGCAAAGTCGAATCCAGCATTACTGGAATGGATTCGATCACCAATTTTTTACTCGAAAAACTCTAATTTTCCAGAACAGCTTCAGCAAATGAGTGAAAAGAATTTTGATCCAAAAGCAACGATATATCATTATTTACATATGGCTTCGAAAAATTATCGTGAATTTTTGCAAGGTGAGAATGTAAAGTTGAAAAAGTATTTTTATGTATTGCGTCCTATTTTAGCTTGTAAGTGGCTAGAGGAGAAAACAGCTTTGCCTCCAGTAGAATTTGATCGATTGATTACAGAGTTATCATTAGAACGTAGCGTATTAGATGAAATTGAAAAGTTGTTAATAAAGAAAAAAGCAGGTACTGAATTAGATATTGGTTTGAAAATTGAAGTGTTGAATCGATTTTTAGAAGAACAAATTCATTACTATCAGCAATATGTAAAAGGAATTGAAAAGGGATCAGGGATCGATATTGAGAGTTTAAATACATTGTTTCGAGATATGTTGTTTGCAGAATAAAAGAAAGAGCACAAATAAATGATATGATCCCCTTATAGTAGACAGGAAAAAGAAAGCACATTAACCTGTTTACTATAAGGGGATTTTTCTGTGGGCAAAATTAGGGTCACTTACGATGTGGAATTTAAGAAAAAAGCTGTAGATTTATATTTAA
>NZ_JBBBBL010000024.1:0-78319 GCF_037120585.1 Bacillus sp. CCNWLW194
ATATTTGGATGGGAGTCCAATACATATTATTAAAATTAAAGTGGTTCAAGTCGGAGGAAGGCTCCTTAGGGGGTCTTATCTTTTTTATAAATGGTGGTATATTATACAAATAATTTTATAAAATATGTATATACAGAAATATAATAATTAAATGCGTATTTTCGAAATTATTATTTCAAAAGAAGAAGCTGTTGATTAACAGAAATTTATTTATGGTTAGTTCAGCAACCGGGCCATTTAATGGAGTAGGACTTCATAAAAAACGGATTAAAATACGCGAAATATTCAGAGTTTTTATGGTATTCTTAAACAGAATGCAATTATGGGAGGTAAGAAGTATGTCTTTATTTTCACAAACGATAACTGACTTTTGGTGGGGGCAATTCTTGAAGGGAGACGTCTTCTATAGTGATGAAGTTTTTACTGTCACCATCAATCCTAATTTGAGCACAGACAGACGTGTCATGGTGCTAGAAACTTCCGACGGCAGGGTTTTGGCGGTCCTGACGCCTGCTATGGCAGATAAAATAGGCCTGTATCAACTAAAAGATCTATCTGAGAGAACCTTTCTCCAAAAATTGAATCGAGAGGGAATCATTCTGCATGGAGCAGATTATCTTTTTTATTTTTCAGAAACTGATAAGAACGTATTGCTACAAGAGAAACTGGAGAGTGGATTACGCCAATTAACAGAGAAAGCTGATACTGTTTTCTCCGAGTTCCAGTCCTCTGCCTCAGAACAAGACTTGGATAATGCTTATGTGGAATTAGATCACTGGGCGGTGTTCGGCTCTTTTGAGCAAGATCGCCTGGTCAGCGCCGCAAGCATGTATCCATGGGGGAATGCACAAATTGCGGATCTCGGTGTATTGACTCTGGCTCCTTTTAGAGGAAAAGGGCACGCCCGCAAAGTGGTACGTTCAATCTGTAAGTACGCCTGTATTCAGGGATACGAACCCCAGTACCGATGTCAGCTTGATAACCAGGAATCTGTGTCTCTGGCTAAAGCTGCTGGTTTGACATTGTTTGGAAAGTGGAATGTGATATCTCCCGACTCCACTGATTAAGAGCTTCATTTAGGAGGAATATAAATATTTCTTTGTAGGGGTCACCATACATGTCCATCAACTTAAGAACTTTCTTTAACCCCAAGTTTAAAAATACGCCATCCTTTTCTATGATTCTACAGAAAGAATAGCGTATTTTTTTATTTTAGGGAGTATTTTGTTTTATTAGCTTAATAACATTGGCTTGCCTCCGTAATTCCAAAATCCCCAAAATTTTTTTTAGAATAAGTTTTTCGAACCAGAAATGTATATTTTTAACTATAAAAACTATGGGAAGATTTATCTGTTTTTCCTTTTTACCTACTTGCTAAATTCAGCAAGTAAAATATTTTTAAAAGGATCAGAACGACTAGTTTTATGGCCATTCAAATTGATGGCCAATGTATGCTTGCCTCCAAGTGTGCCTCCAGCAAAAGTAGAAAACCCTGGAGAGGCACCTGCGTGTCCCCATATCGAGACACCGTTTGGAAGTTTAGTTTCATAGATTCCAAGACCATATCTGCCGATTTCAGCAATTCCTGTAGGAACTGTAGTAAGCATTTGTTTTAGTTGCTGTTCCTTCAGTAATTTGCCACTGAGTAAGTAAGAGAAGAATTTGTTTAAATCGTCAGCAGTAGAAATCATATCTCCATCCGAGCTACCTGGGTAAGAATAAGTAACGTCTTTTAGCTCACTTTCTCCGTCATATCTTTCATATCCACGGGCATGATTGGTACCTGGAATAACAGTTGAATTACCAGGTAGGAATGTATTCGACAATTCGAGCGGCTCAACAATCCGATTTTCAACCTCTTCCGCATAGCTGTTTCCAGTTACTTTTTCAATAAGGATACCCAGTATTACGTATCCTGTGTTTGAATAAGACCAGCCCTTACCTGGAGCAAAGTCTGGTGGAAGAGAAATTCCCATCTTTACTAATTCTTCAGCCGTATACAATTTTTTTGTATCCATAATATCATAGTCTTTTGACTTTAAGTATTCAGCAATCCCACTTGTATGATTCAATATCTGCCGAATCGTAATCTGGTTAGCATCATATCCGTTTCCTTGAATGACGCCAGGCAACCATTTTTCGATGGAGTCATCTAGATTCAAGCGGTTCTCTTCAGCCAATTGAAGTAGAACTGTTGCAATGAATGTCTTCGTCGTACTGCCAATGCGAAAGCGAAAATCTGTTTTCATCGGCTTCTTGGTTCTCAGATCCGCTATCCCGGCGGCATAGCTCCAATTTTTACCACCCTTAGAAATTTGAGCGAGTATTCCAGGGTATCCAAGTTGGAGTGAATCCCGCATTGCTTTCTTAACGGAAGTACGATCGCTTTGATTACTTGTTTGTAACGAACTAGATACATTTTGCGTGGGTTCTGCTTTTACAATTGAGGCTGGTGTTATGTATAACAGGGAACTTCCAGCTATTAAAAGTGATAGACTTGCACATGTAATTTTACTGCATGTTTTCATAAAGCATCCTCTCCTTTATTTAAATTGTAAAGTTAGTTGCTTGCTGTTTCGTATTAATCACACAGCTATCATCTCCAACAATGACAAAAAAGTCAGAGTTAAATTCGTAATCATATTCATAATTATTATTTTTACAAAGGCTATTCTGTCTTAACAAACGGTAAATCCCTTTTCTTCCACATGTATGTTAACCCCAGAAATTACTTCTTTTCCTTGAAACACTCTTGTTACTGGTTTGTTTTTCATATATAAGTCATATCTGTTCCGCCTTTCACACCTCCTTATATTTTTATCCTACACAATGAAAATCTCTTTTTTCTTACCTATTCCTTACAAATTACTTACGTTCAAAATAGCTTCTATAATAGGATAGAAGGAGCATCTGTACCCGAAAGTTCAAAGTATTTTCCAATAAATATATTTATCAAAAAGAAAAACAGGGGTTTTTCACTTCTATGTTTCTTTTTTTCGTTTTGGGGAACAATTAATTCTTAAGTTGATAGCGATGGGGTACCGCCAACAAGAAGCGAATTTTGCACGCTAAGCAAAAAAATAATAAGCTGTCCACATGGACAGCTTATTTACATAATTCTCGATATAGGAAGTAAATGTGGCACCTTTGTTCAAGTATCTATCTCTTTAAAATAAAGGGCTATTTTTTGTACGTGTTTTTAATTACAAAAAAAAATTGTTAAAAATACTTTACGAATTGTAAGAAATAAATTACAATCATTTCAAGAGGTGGTACTATTGTTACATAATAAAATTGTAGTTTGTCGAGCAGAAAGAGGTTGGTCTCAAGAGGAACTGGCAAAAAGAGTGGGTGTTAGTCGTCAAACTATCGCTACTCTTGAAAAAAATAAATATAATCCCTCTTTAATTCTTGCTTTTAAAATTGCAAATGTATTTGGAAAGTCAATAACTGACGTATTTGATTATCAGGAGGAGTGAGACATATGTTGTGGTTAAAATCTTTATCTTTAGTTTTAATATTCATCAGTCAGATGTATGTAATAAAATTTCAATCAAGCGATGAAGCAAAAGATGAAAGAGGGAGAGAAATTCAATATAAAACAAATAATATGTTGTACAACATATTATATTTAGGTATCATTGCCATTATTATTTTTCAATTAATAGATATTGTTCCTTTAGAATTTATACCTGATTTATTGTTATATTTTGTACTTTTATTAAGTGTGTTAGGTAGTATTTTGATATTTATCAATAGAAACAAGGGAAATTACTAATATAAGTTAGGTTTTTTATTAGACGATTGAACAAAGAATCATGTATATCATATACATGATTGGTTAACATAAAGTCTCATTATCGGTAGCAAGTTTTTCATATAATCCTTGTTTTTACTAAATTTTTTGTCTCTATGTCTATCTATCTCTTATACAAGATTTTATACATCATTGATATAGCGGGGATTCTAGGGATCTTCGCTATTCTTTTTTGCATAAAACCTTGTATAAAAAAGTAGTTAGACTAGTGTGTTTTACTCCGGTTCATTTCAAAATATAATTGAAAATTCATCTTTAAATTAAAAAAGAAGGTGTTACCTTTATATATTAATATCTTCGAAGTATTGTATAACAGATAATTTTTATGCATTATTGATTAGCATTGCTTATTGTGCTAACGAATCAGGATAGTGTGGCGACCGACCAACTAAATAGTTGTTTATCCTCAATTATTAGAAGGGAAGTTCTATCATTTCGCGAATTTATTAGACATAGACGAGTGCTATAATTTTCTATATCTACATAAAGAGGTGACTACGCATGAATCAAAGACCGTCAGAAGAAGAATACGCCGGGGGTTCCGGCGAGTATATCCGTTTGGTGCCGGACGGTAACATCATCGACATTCTGCTCGCCCAGGAAAAGCAAATGACCGAGCTCCTGGCATCGTTGACCGAAAGCCAGGCCGCATATCGGTATGCGGAAGGAAAATGGACGCTGAAAGAAGTCGTGGGCCACATTGCAGACGCGGAACGCGTCATGACCTACCGCCTGCTCCGGTTCGCAAGAGGGGACCAGACGCCTCTGACTGGTTTCGATCAGGAATTGTTCATGCCTCCTTTCGGAAGCTGGACAACCGCGCAATTGGCCGAAGACTACCGGGCCGTACGGCAATCAACGATCACATTGCTGCGCGGGCTACCGGCGGAGGCGTGGACCCGCAAGGGCACAGCCAACAACCTAAGCATTACGGTGCGCGCCCTCGCGTACGGCATCGCAGGACACGAACTTCATCACATGGGGGTCATCCGAAATCGGTACTTGAGTTAATCATCAGCTGAGGCCTTTGGAATGGAACTAACACCTCTCATGAAACCTTAGATACCGTTCTTATTGGGGTCCTGCCTCACAACCATCAACTTAAGGATTTAGACTATTTTTGAAATTAAAAGCACGTTACTATTCTCTTCTGTTAATGAGAAAGGGTGACGTGCTTTTTATGCATATGCAAAAAAACAAGAGTTATATCGATTTTTCTCATTTGGGGGTATTTGTTTTCTTAGCTTAATGGTGATGGGGCACTACTCTATAATGGTCAAATTAAAATTTAAAACAGTTATAGAGACTCCATACCTCGGAAATATTGTAACTATTAAGTTGTAAAAAGAACCGTAGTTTTTCACTTTTGAAAAAGCTATGGTCTTTTTAATTGTAGCAAAGATATGATGTGAGGGAGGTTTTGTAAATCAAAAAAACTTGATTAATTAGTTGTATAAAGAACTAAACAGCGTATATACTATAAATATCAAAAAAAGTTGATGAAGGGAGAGTGAACTACAATGGCACAAGATTTTCAGCTCTATGAGAAAAAGTTTAAAGCGTTGGCGGATCAAAAGCGTTTAGAGATTATGTATGAACTTTGTCAGCGAGGCCAGACGTGTGTATGTGATTTAACAGAAGTTTTTGAAATGACGCAATCTAAGTTGTCATATCATTTAAAGATTTTATTAGACGCAGGTCTAATTGTAAAAGAAACAAAGGGTACGTGGAGTTATTATGATTTAAATGATGCGGAAGTTAATAATTTATTATCAGAAGAATTATGCTGTATCTTTAGAAAAACAGGAAAAGGTAGTTGTTGTTAAAATTTTGCACTATTAATCAAAAAAAATTGATTAATAACATGTAAAGAGGAGGAATAAGGTATGAGATATGTTCACGTTGGTATAAATGTTACGAATTTAGAGAAGTCTATTGAATTTTACGAAAAGGTATTTGGTGTGTCTCCAGTTAAAGTGAAAACGGATTATGCAAAATTTTTATTAGAGACGCCAGGGCTTAATTTTACGCTGAACGTACGAGATGAAGTGAAAGGAAATCAGGTAAATCATTTTGGTTTTCAAGTAGAGACAGCTGAAGAAATCACATTACATAAAGAACGATTAGAAAAAGAAGGTTTCTTTGCGCGTGATGAGATGGATACGACTTGTTGCTATGCGGTTCAAGATAAGTTTTGGGTAACGGATCCGGATGGGAATGAGTGGGAGTTCTTTTATAGAAAAGCAGATAGTGATGTTCATAAAATAGAAGATCCATCTTGTTGCACGACTTCTAACGTAGTAGAAAAAAATTCTTGTTGTTAATAGGAGATGGAAAATAAAATGAAACGTTTATCTTTTCTAGACCGATATTTAACACTATGGATTTTTCTAGCGATGGCTGTTGGGATTGGTTTAGGGTTTGTGTTTCCTAGTGTAGTAGACGGACTGAATACATTGCAAGTTGGAACGACGTCTATTCCACTTGCTGTTGGTTTAATTGTAATGATGTATCCGCCGTTAGCGAAGGTTCGCTACGAGGAAATGGGTCGGGTATTTAAAGATGTAAAAGTGTTAGTTCTATCTTTAGTACAAAACTGGATTATTGGACCTGTACTTATGTTTGTTTTAGCAATTATTTTCCTTCCTGATAAGCCAGAATACATGGTAGGGCTCATTATGATTGGTTTAGCACGTTGTATTGCAATGGTAATTGTTTGGAACGACCTTGCTGATGGGGATAAAGAGTATGCAGCTGGTTTAGTTGCTTTTAATTCGGTATTTCAAATGTTATTCTTCTCAGTTTATGCATACGTGTTTGTAACGGTAATCCCAGAATGGTTAGGAATTGAAGGAGCTATCGTTAGTATTACAATGGTAGAAGTAGCGAAATCAGTATTTATCTATTTGGGAATTCCTTTTATAGCAGGTATGTTGACACGCTTTGTACTAGTTAAGTTAAAAGGAAGACAGTGGTATGAAAAGGTATTTATACCTAAGATTAGTCCACTTACATTACTTGCATTACTATTTACAATCATCGTTATGTTCTCTTTAAAAGGGGAAATGATTGTTAGTGTGCCATTAGATGTAGTAAGAATAGCAATTCCGTTATTCATTTATTTTATTGTGATGTTTTTTGTTTCTTTCTTTATGGGAAGAAAAATTGGTGCAAACTATCCGGTGACGACAACGTTAGCATTTACAGCAGGTAGTAATAACTTTGAGTTAGCAATTGCTGTAGCGGTTGGTGTGTTTGGTATTCATTCGGGCGCAGCATTCGCAGCTGTTATCGGACCGTTAGTTGAAGTCCCTGTAATGATTGCACTTGTAAACGTCGCTTTTTGGTTTAAGCGTAAATATTTTAATGATCAACCAGTATAATTTAAAAACAAAGGTGGAAAACAACATGGAAAACAAAAAGACAATTTATTTCTTATGTACAGGAAATTCATGCCGAAGCCAAATGGCAGAAGCCTGGGGAAAGAAATATTTAGGAGATAAGTGGAATGTTTATTCTGCAGGTATTGAAGCACACGGAGTAAATCCAAATGCTATGAAAGCAATGAATGAAGTAAATATCGACATAACGAATCAAACATCAGATATAATTGATGCAAACATTTTAAATAGTGCTGATTTAGTTGTTACGCTTTGTAGTCATGCAGATTCTGTTTGTCCTTCGACACCTTCGCACGTAAATCGTGTTCACTGGGGATTTGATGATCCAGCAGGAAAAGAGTGGTCCGAATTTCAACGTGTTCGTGATGAAATTGGTGAACGTATAAAGCGATTTTCTGAAACAGGGGAGTAAATAAAGGAAAGAGTCAATCTTCTATTGTGTTGGAGATTGGCTCTTTTTTTACTACACATATTCACTATTGGGGATTAGTTGAAAAAGAATAGATAATATTTTGTAAAATGACAAAGTTAAGATAAGAAATTTTGAAGAATGGTGAGGCGTTACTGATAACAAATACTAAATCAGTCAGTTTAGAAAAAATGATTGTTTAATCTATTCAAAAGAAAAATAAAAGTTATTTTTTGAAAAGCTGAATGATTTTTTGAGAATTATTCTCACGTAAATCATACCCTTCGCCGTGCGTTTCATCACTTGCCTTTGCTATTACGATGTCATCGTCAGATTCTATCCAAACAAAGAATTCTTGAATAGAATTATCTTGATAAGTAACCTTCATTTTTGAATGTATATAGTTTTTGGCATCTTAATCTAGAAGTAGTGTTTTTTTCTCTGCGCTTTCCATACTTGTGAAAATTGTTTTCATATTTTCTTTATTTATGATTTTGTAAACATCTTTTGAATTTACGTGACTAATCTCAAGTTTTTTCACTTCTTTTTGTTCAAACATAATTTGTTTGGATACATTTTCTTTTATTGTTGTGGATACTTCTGTATTGGAAGCTTTCGTTTCAGTTGAATGACCTGTACATCCAACTAATCCAGCGACACATAATACTCCAATTACCCCAAACTTTAAGTTCTTCAATTATAGGCCCCCCCATCTACTATTTTCTATAATTCTATTTCATATTTGTAATATCCTAGGTATGCTTAATTAAGTGAAATAAATTTTGTTATGGGAAGCACAATGAATTACATGTACCCTAGTTTTTTGTATGGAAGGAGAGAACGGGGTGAAACACATAATAAGAAATGTAGTAATGAATTATTTTAAAGAAATTCATACATTAGCAGTGGAAGAAGAATTACATAAGAACAGTTGGCATACAGATTTACACTATAAAATCATCGTAAATGGAAAGCGGTATTCCGCAAGATTTATAAATAGTAAGCGAACAATCAATCCAGCTTTTGGGGCGTTATTAAATGAACAACTGATAGAGCAAGTACAGTATACGTATTATTTACGCAAGCATGGGATTCCATTTATGCAGATTAACAAGAATAGGACGGGAGAGTCATTTACATTTGTCACTTGGAATGATGAACAATACCGATTTGTATTGTCTAATTGGATTGAAGGAGAACATATTACATATTGTACAGAAGCTATAGCAAAAGCCTTCGGAAAGGAAGCAAGAAAGATTCAGGATATTTCTAATGCATTTCAAAGCTCGATTTTTCAAAAGAAATCTCATTTGGATGGGTATGCCCAGTTTATTCATATGCTAGAAAGTAAGGCAAGCGCCTGCAAAGAATTACGAGAGTATATAAATCTAGCTAAATATCATATAGAGTGCGCATATACGAGTGAATTAGAATTTATCGTACAAACAGATTTAAATCCGTTGAATGTTTTATGGGACTCAAGTGAACAGGTAAAAGGAATTGTAGATTTTGAATCGATTGGATATGTTGATCGTATTGAAGGACTAGCCTTTTTACTAAAGTGGTATTCTCGAACAGAAGGAATACAATCACATGAAGTCAGTTCAAGTGTTGCTAGTGCATTTTTAGAAGGGTATAAGGCTCATAATATTGTAACATCAAATGATTATAAAAGACTTCCATCATTATTATGGTTATCCGGTAGTTTGAATTGGAATTTTGTGAAGAAAACGCTAAGTGTAATAAGTGATGAGAGGGAATTGGAAGAACATTTGGAAGTTTATAGAGTGAGGGGAGAAAGACTATCTTCATTATTAATTTGTACATAACATGTATGCTCCTAATTTGGGGTTTAAAAAGAAACCATATGAGGTGTTCTAAAAATGAAAATACAAATTGTATTGTTTGATGGCTTCGGAGAGCTCGTCTCCTTTGCACCGTTTGGGGTACTCAAAAGAGCGATATTGCCAATTTAATACTTGAAGTAAACAACAATGCAGTAAATGCTTTTATTCAAAACATCCGCAGAAGATTGTCTATTTTAGAAAGACCTTTAATGACAGCTTGTGGAGATAGTAAAAGTTATATCTATTCTAATTTTAATGCAAAATACGCACAAATGGCTCTAACGATACTTAGAACTCATTATAACTTTTGTATGCCATTTACCACAAAGGAAGGGAAAAAGAAAACAGTAAAAACACCAGCACAACGATTGGGGATTACTGACAAAGTGTTTGACTTAAAAGATATAATTTACTTTACATAGTTCACTCAAATAATGGTGGACTATATTTTTTAAAAAGATAAATGGAAAATTTATGTTAAAATAATGATAGAGATTTTGAAAAAATGTTCTTAAACTAACGGTCAGGATACTTTAAGAAGAATTTTTCAAAGGAAATGGTGGATATCATATTTTGAAGGGGTGATTGTAGTGAAGTAAGTGATTTTTTTAATCTTGGTTAAATACTTTGAAGGAAGGGATTTATAACTATGAATACAAAACTAATAATAGTAGAAGGTTTACCTGGATTTGGAAAATCAACCACTGCAAAGCTAATAAATGAAATTCTAAGCCAAAATAAAATTGAAGTTGAACTATTTTTAGAGGGAAATTTGAACCACCCAGCCGACTATGATGGTGTATCTTGTTTTAATAAATTTGAATTCGATAGATTATTATCTAACAGTGGAGATTTTAAAGAAGTGCTTCTTAAAAGAGTTCTAAAAAAAGGAAGCAATTATTTATTACCATACAGTAAGATGAAAAATGAGTTTGGTGATCAGTTTTCAGAAGAATTATTTAACGCTATTTTTGAAAATGATATATATGAATTACCATTCGATAAAAATGTTGAATTAATTGCTGACAAATGGAATGACTTTGCTGAAATTGCTCTAGAAGACAATAAGGTTTATATCTTTGAATGTTGTTTCATACAAAATCCATTAACTATTGGGATGATTAAATATGGTGAACAAAAAGAAAAAATAATAAATTATGTAATGAAAGTTGCAAAAATCATAGAGAATTTAAATCCAATGTTATTGTATGTAGAACAAGATAATCTTGAATTTTCATTTAGGAAGGCATTAAAAGAAAGAACTCCAGAATGGTCCACAGGAATTGTCGACTATTACACTAATCAAGGCTATGGGAAAGAACATAACCATTCAGGTGTAGAAGGAGCGATAAAAGTTCTTGAAGCTAGAAGGAATTTAGAGTTAGAAATATTCGATATGTTAAAAATGAAAAAAGAAAAAATCAATAATACAAAATATGAAATTGACTCATATAGGTCAATGTTAAAAGATAAGTTAACAATACAAATGGTGAAATAGCTTTTTACACTAACTGGTGCAATTCTTTAAAAAGGCACCGCTGTTTTTGATGCGTAAAGTAACATATTGCGAAATATTGTACTTACGCTAACGGGTACTTTAGTTGAAGAAGGACATAAAAACGCTCAGAATATTTTCTGAGCGTTTTAGTTTGCTATTTATAATGCGAAACGGGGTGCGAAATGCATACAAATTATTGTGTTATTTCTAATGGTTATTAGCATTTTTCTCTCCCTAAACTGAACCCGTTACTCATACGAGTAGGCTCTTTCTTTTATGTATTCATTTTCTATGGTTAATAATTTGGCTGAATATACCCTAATTTTATTCCCTTTGTGACAGCTTCTAAAGAAGAGGAAACAATGTTACAAGAAGCATCACCTTCAAAAATTTCATCAGCCGATAAAATAAGGGAAGTTCAACATAATGGACATAAACGGTGCTTATACATGTAAAGTAAGATGTCACGAAAATGAATAAAGCCTGATAATTTTTGTGCGCTTTGATTATGTAGAAATAGGGGGAAATGACATGAAAGGCAATACTCCTAAGAAAATTTTATTTATTCAATCGGGAATTCCTTTTTATTATCCAATGATCGAAGCAGCAATTTTGAATAGTTTACAAAAGGTAAACAGCGATACAAGTATGGTGAGTCCGGAAAAAGCTATAAAAACCGCGTTAAAAATGAGACCAGATTTTATTTTGGTACTAAGCGGTTTAAGTGAAGAATTTTATCATATTATGCCATTCTTAAAAAAGGCAGGGTTTACTACTGGGCTTTGGCTAACAGATGATCCTTATTATACGGATGTAACACAAAATCTTGTTCCGTATTATGATTACATATTTACGCAAGATTTAAATTGTATCAAGTTTTATAGGGCGATAGGATGTAAGAATGTGTTTCATCTTCCTTTAGCAGCGAATCACGAGGTATTTAAACCTTCTCTTAAAGAAGATACATATAAGTATGATCTTAGTTTTATAGGCACAGCATTTGAAAATAGAATTAACTTTGTTGATTCTATTTCAGAGTATTTAGCAGAAAAAAACACAAAAATTGTAGGGTTCGGTTGGGAGAAGTTAAAGAATTATGAAAGGTTAAAGGATAAAATACAACTCTTGCCACTTGCAAAGTATGAAGATGCGTTACAATTTTACGTATCTACTAAAATCAATATAAATTTGCATCGTTCACTAATTGATCAGGAATTGAATTGTAACTCTGCAAATATCCAAGCATATTCAGTAAATAATAGGACGTTTGAAATTAATGCCGTAGGTTCTTTTCAATTAACTGATATACGCCCAGATGTAGCAAAGCATTACATACCAGGTGTTGAAATAGAAACTTTTAATAGTGCATCGGAGTTTATACAAAAAGCGGAGTATTATTTGGAACATGTACAAGAAAGAAAACGTATAGCTGAAAAGGGGCTGGATAGGACTTTGAAATATCACACATATGATAAACGAATCATACAATTATTAAACTATATTAATTTGAGGGGCATGAAGATGTAGTTTAACCATTAACTTGAATGAATTATCATCGGTATACATGAAATTAAGCATTTAATGCACTGGAATAGACCAGAAGAGATTGCTGAAGATGTATTAAATTGGTTCATATAAAAAAGAGTGATAGGGGATAAGCAAAAGCATTACAGTTCTATCACCAATTCATTTTTTGCTATAATGGATGTGAAGCAGAAAACAGATAGAAAGATACTGCTAGTAATTTATACTTAAAATGTAGGGAGATTGAACAGAGTTATGGGGACAGAAAAAGAAATTAGTTCCGCTAAATTAATATGGAAGATGACGCGCCCGCATACGTTAACGGCGACGTTTTCTCCTGTAATTTTAGGGACAGTCGCATCACTTTATGTTGCCAAAATTGATTGGCTTTTATTTATTGCGATGATGCTTGCATGTTTAGCACTGCAAATTGCAACGAACTTATTTAATGAGTACTATGATTTCAAACGTGGATTAGATACCGCTGATTCTGTTGGCATCGGTGGCGGAATTGTCCGTCATGGATTGAAACCAAAAAATGTTTTAACAGTTGCGCTTTTATTGTATGTAGTAGCAGCAATTATTGGAGTTTATATTTGTATGAATAGTAGCTGGTGGTTAGTCGTCATCGGTTTAATTGGAATGGCGGTTGGCTATTTATATACAGGTGGTCCATTACCAATTGCGTACACTCCGTTTGGAGAATTAGTTTCTGGATTGTTAATGGGGACATGTTTTGTACTCATTGCTTTCTTTATTCAAACGAATACGATAACGACTGAAAGTGTATTGATTTCCATTCCAATTGGAATTTTAGTCGGTGCAATCAACATGTCAAATAACATCCGAGATATTGAAGAAGATATTAAAGGTGGAAGAAAGACATTAGTAATCCTCCTTGGGAGAGAAAAAGCAATAGTAACACTAGCTATAGCCTTTTTCATTGCTTATTTATGGATCGCTGTAATTGTATTGATGGGTTATATAAGTCCTTGGGCATTAGTGATGTTCCTAGGTTTACGAAAACCAATCTCTGCCATTCAAAGTTTCCAAAAAGGGGCAAAGGATCCCGGATATATGCGCATCGCCATGAAATCAACAGCGATGACAAATACGATTTTCGGCTTCTTATTATCAGCAGGATTATTAATTAGTTATTGGTTTTAAATGAAAAATATTGTTAAGTAACTTAACCCCAATTTCTCAATTTTACTATTGAGAGATTGGGGTTTTTATTTTGCTTTTGTTTAACGTTAAGAACATTTTCATTTGAAATGCAAATACCAATAAATTGCAACTTCATCATTTTCAATATCCAAACCTTTATAAACAAGAAAATCAAACCCACCAATTACAAATCCACATTTTTCATAAAATTTACATGCTGCGACATTATTATTTTGCGTTTCAAGCATGATACCGGGCATATTGCCTTCTTTTACCCACTTCTTTGCTTGGTCAACTAATCTTTTACCAACTCCGAGTGTACGATATTTTTTATCCACTGTTATATCTTCTATGTAAGCATAGTGATTCCAATTCTTTTTCAATATTATGAATCCAATGATTTGGTTATGTAACAGTGCTATGTAAATTACTTGATTAGGGTTATTAATATATTCATTGTACGCTAGTTCTTCATTCTCATTTTCATTTTGCTTTTGTAAATAACTTTTTTCATAACTCGGAACGTCTTCTACTGTATATTCTATGCGTCTATTTACTTTTGAAAGAGAAAGCATTAACCGAGCATTCACTATAAAGCTGTCATCAATCTCCGGGAAATTATCTAAATCATTTGTTTCTAACTCTCTAATTAAAAGGCTCATCGTGATACCTCCAAATCATATTATTTTTTCTGGTTCTTTATTTGATCCGAATTCATTCCAATTACAAAATTATAATAGAATTTCAATAGTAAGGCTATCATTACAAGCTCTTTCTGAAAGCATTAAATTTTATAAAGAGCAAGGGTATGAATTTGGGATATACAGTGATGAGAGTCATTTTTGTTTAAACTTCCAGAAAGATCAACGACTATAGTATAAGCTTATTTCTTTTAAAAAGTGTTTTTATTACTAAATCAATAACTAAGACAAAAGTCGATTTACTATTTTATAAAGAAATCGGCTCTTTCGTTTATGTATTACGTTACAAGAGCTTTCTTATTTTCTCCGGAATGTCCTTTTTAGAAATGTATGCAACAGAGTCTTTATAGTAAGAGTATCTTGTTTGGAATAATTGAGAAAATCTATATTGTAATATGAAAATTGCACTATGATACTAAAGGATACCTTGCAACAATTCCTATAAATTCTTCTCAACAATTGAAAATAAAATCAATCCAGATTATTATATTGTTATTGTAATTATAAATGTAATTACATTTTATTGAAGGAGGATACATAGATGAAAAACTCAAAAGGCTCTATTGAATCAGAGATAAGCAAAGCAATTACTCACTGGGAAAAGGACTACCTAGGACGCGGGTCTATATCTGTTAAGACAGATATATTACGGGATATGATTATCGTAAATTTACAAGGTATTTTAACGCCGGCTGAATATACTGTTTGCGAAACAAAAGACGGTATGCTAACGATAAAGAAAAATCGTTCGGAGTTAGTTGAATCTGGAATTGACGATTTGAAAGAGATCATACTAGAATTAACTGGAGAAAAAGTGAAAAGCTTTCATACGGATATAAGCTCCCGTACAGGTGAACGAGTAATGATTTTTAAATTGTTCCATAATCTTGAGGGGAAATTTTAAAAATTAAAACCACTGTAGGGGTAGTGGAAGATGCACTAAAAATGCAGTGAGGTAATTAAGACACCTACAAGTTGATTTTATTAGTATGGTGATAATTAGAAAACGAGAAAACTTGAAATTATTTACGTATAATGAATTTCGATTGAAATAACGCTCGGAAAAACGGATAAATAAATTGACAAACTGCTTAATATGGTTTATCTTATAATTGTTTTAAAAATTAATAGATGCTTATTTTAACTGTTTGCTATAATTAAGGCTTTAGCATTTTTTTAATATGTAATATTGACTAAATGAAAAAGTTTCTTAATTGAAAGATAGCACATAACATAAATTGATATATTGCTTAATCTAGGAGATCAAAGATATACTGTTATTTTTAAATAGGAGTAATACATACATTATTATCCTCTATAAAATGGGAGCTCTTCAAAAAACTTTATTGAAGTTAGTTGAAGTGAAACCGACAATCTCCATAATTCAATGATGATATAAAATCATTGAATTATGGAGATTGTCGGTTTTTTTTATGGGAAAAAACGATGCACTAAAAAGAGTGAATGAAAATTGAAATTTAAAAAACTATCGTAATTAAAAGGAATTTTTATAGGTTATTTTCGTTTGGAAGGGAGTATTTTACATGTTAATTTCGCTGAGTTCATCAACACTGTTAACATTATTTTTTATGGCGCTTAGTGCTTCTTGGCTAAGTGGATTATTGTTTTTAAATGCAAGGATGCCTTTACGTTTTATTCATATCCATATTGGTATCGCTGCTTTGCCTTCATTGGTTTCTTTACTCGCACTTGTTAATAACAATGGAGATAGAGTTGTGGGGCCTTGGCATCTAGATACTTTAGCTTGGCTAATGGCTTTCTTTGTTCTTACAGTTGGATTAATTATTCAGCGCTTTTCTGTACGTTACTTAATGGGGGATCGCTCATATCGGAAATATTTCGCTCTTTTTACATTTACTACAAGTATATCTTCAGTTGCATGGTTGAGTGATGATCTCCGTTTCATGATTATTTGTTGGGGCGCAACTCTTATAGGATTGATTCTACTCATAGGGCTAAATAAAGGGTGGAAAGTAGTTAGTGAAGCAACAAAAATTTCTAGTTATCTATTTACAATAAGCTGGATTGCGTTGTTATCAGCTATCATCTGGCTATTTCAAATAACTGGACAGTGGCAGTTAACATCAGTTTTAACGAATGAAAATTTAGTTCAACATGGAACATTGGAAAGAACAGCAATCAATTTATTAATTATATTGGCTGTGATGATTCCAGCAGCACAATGGCCTTTTCAAAGATGGTTAATTGAATCAGCTGTTGCTCCAACTCCTGTTTCTGCTATTATGCATGCGGGTTTAGTAAATGCTGGCGGTATCATGTTAACTAGATTTTCGCCTCTTTTTCATGATGATATTGCACAAATCATTTTACTTATTTTCTCTAGTATTTCGGTCTTAATAGGAACAGGAATTAGTTTAGTTCAAGTTGATTATAAACGTCAGCTAGTAGGCTCCACTATTGCACAAATGGGATTTATGCTTATTCAATGTGCATTAGGCGCTTATTTAGCAGCCGTTATTCATTTAATTTTACATGGTTTATTTAAAGCCACACTGTTTTTACAAGCTGGTTCCTCAGTACAACGTGTTGAGGTAGTGAAGCAATCTAATGAAAAGATGTCCAATTTATGGATGATAGTCGGGCGTATTTTAGGATTATTTATAGCAATTGCTTTCTGGTTTATAACTTCTGGAGAGGGGTATCAATTAGTTAGTGCGATCATCTTAGGCTGGTCATTATACTTTTCATGGAAACAGCTTGTTGTTTTTGGAGAGGGAAGAATGGGACGAATTGCTGGCTTAATTGTTTTGATTGGGCTTTCTCTCATTTACTTTACCGTTCATAATTCTCTTTATAAATGGTTGCATACTGACATGTATCAAAGTGTTCAACCTTCAGCTCCAGCCGTTATCTTTGTTATATGTATCTTACTATTTAGTAGTGTTATTTGTACTTTCGTTACTCGTAATCAATCTTCTACTTTATTCGCTGTACTTTATCTTTGGTTAGTTCGAGTAGGTGAGGCGAGACGAAAGTCAGTAGAAAGTCATCCAAGCTATCTGAAATATTATGTATCAAAGGGAGGTAATTCGTGATGAGCATACCGTCAATATTAAGGAAAGAGACTTTAAAAAAGAAAGATACAAACATTGATCTACAAGAAAATAATATAAATGATTTAGTTGTATTTGCTAGCCGAGTTATTGCACCACTTTGGCCTATCTCTACATTTGCAGCTCATCACCCTTGGATGGGACTTGAAAAGCAATCATTTGAACAAGTTGCAAATTGGTTAAAAGAAGCTCGTAATGTGGATATTTATCCTAGTGCCTCCATAATTCATTCGGCAAAGGCGAAAGGTGAGATTGAGGAATCATTTTTACAAATTGGCTTGTCTCGTTGGCTTGATTCACAATCTTTTCATATTCCGCGAGAGACAGCGGAGCGTTTTTGCCAAGAAGCTTTAAAGTTAGAAAGATTACCTTCTAGTCTATTATCATCGCCAGAATTAAATAAATTAGCAGAAGAAATACGTTATGTAAATACAGGGAGTATGAAAGACTCTTCTTTGCAACCAATAAGCTCGCTTATAGAGAATCAAAATGGTGACAACCTATCTGATATTCTTAATTATCATATTATTAAATGGTGTAAATTATATCTTGATGACGCCGGGGCAAGTTGGACGATGCCAAATCGAGAGAAAGGTTTTTATCGTGCATGGCAACACCTTATTAAATTTGATCCAGCGCTCAGTAAAAATGAACGTAAAGTTTTAATAGATTGGCCACAAGATGCCAATGTAGCTTTAACAAAAGCATTATCTGAACTAGGAATTTCTGAATCTAACATGCAAGCTTACCTTGAAGGGCACTTACTTTCTTTACCTGGATGGGCAGGAATGATACTATGGCGCTCCCAACAATCAATTGAGGAACAGGAACTTCTCATAGAATATTTAGCAGTTCGAATTTCTATGGAGCTAGCCATTGTAAAAACTTATTTACCTTTAAAAAATCAAAAGGTTGAGAAAAAGGTTTCGGTTGCTCCACTTATAGCTTCTTGGATCTATTGGGGGAATATTTCAACCCGGGAATGGTCACAAATGTCTGCAGCTGAACAAAGTGAATTATTAGCATTTGCTTATCGCTTTGATGAAAATACTCGCAAGAAACTTTGGCTGGAAGCTTGGGAACAGACGCATGCAGAGCAATTAAGGGAGAAGATTGCTGCTAAACAACGTGCAACTAATGATAAAAAGCGTGTATTAGCTCAATTAGCATTTTGTATTGATGTACGTTCAGAACCGTTTCGTCGCCACCTAGAAAAATTAGGTCCGTTCGAAACGTTTGGAATAGCTGGTTTCTTTGGGTTACCAATTGCGACTAGTGAACTGGGCAGTAATGACAGCCATCCTTCTTTGCCAGTTATATTAAAACCGAAACATCAAATAAAAGAGCTAACAGATGAAAATGAATTTAAATCTTATGAGCAACGTAAGATGGTAGGAAGTTCGGTACGTTATACATTTAAAACGATGAAACAGAACGTACTGACAAGTATGTTACTACCTGAGGTAAGTGGTCCTTTACTTGGTTTACAGATGTTGACAAGGAGTTTTGTGCCAAGAAGAGTAGGTGGCTTAATTCGTAACCTTCGTAAAAATATGTTGCAAAAGCCTAATACAACTTTCTCGCTTAATCATGTTCATGACACGAAATGTGAAATACCGATCGGTTTTACGAAAGAAGAAAAAGTGAACTATGTGCGTCAAGCTTTAAAAATGGTGGGACTGACAGAAAAGTTCGCGCCTTTAGTTGTAATGTGCGGCCACAGTAGTCAAAGTACGAACAATCCTTATGCTGCAGCGCTTGAGTGTGGTGCTTGTGGCGGAGCAGCAGGTGGATTCAATGCAAGAGTTTTTGCTACTTTATGCAATCTTCCAGAGGTAAGAGAGGCGTTGTCTGTTGAAGGTATTAAAATTCCTGAGGATACCATTTTTGCAGCAGCTGAGCATAAAACAACAGTGGATGAATTGGAATGGATTTATGTCCCGGAACTTTCGGAAATTGCGCAAGAAGCATTTGATTGTATTGAGTCGATTATGCCAAATGTGAGCCAACATGCAAATAGAGAGCGTTTAATGCAATTACCTAATTTTAAAACGAAAATAAAAAATCCGAGTAAAGAAGCACACCGGTTTGCAGAAGATTGGAGTGAAATACGTCCGGAATGGGGATTAGCCCGTAATGCATCTTTTATTATCGGGCAGCGTGAATTGACTCAGGATTGTGACTTAGAAGGTAGGGCTTTCCTTCATAATTATGATTGGAAACAGGATGAAAGTGGCGATATATTAGCTAACATTATTGCAGGACCAGGAACAGTAGCTCAATGGATAAATCTACAATATTACGCTTCAACTGTAGCTCCTCATTATTATGGTAGTGGAAACAAAACAACCCAAACCGTAACAGCAGGTCTCGGTGTTATGCAAGGAAATGCAAGTGATTTGTTGCCAGGCTTACCTTGGCAATCCGTTATGCAGTCAGATAGTGAGACGTATCATTCACCACTTCGTTTACTAATTGTAATTCAAGCGCCTATTACATTTATAGAACGTTTGCTAAATAGTAATTTCACATTTCGAGAAAAAGTTCAAAATGGGTGGGTTAGACTTGCAAGTGTTGATCCAGAGGGACGTTGGAAAAACTGGTAACAATCATGTAATGAATCATCAACTATTGTTACTAGCTTAAAAGTTTCATAAATACAATCATGAAGAAGGAGTGCTATATATGAATGCAAAGAATAAAAAGGTTTTATTGTTAACAGACATTGAACACGGAATAGAGCCTATCATACAACAAGTAACTAACATTCAACGAGAAAATATGTTGACTATACACAGCTGCGATTCTGTAATTGTACATCCTTTTGGAGATATAATGAGGTCTATTATTATTGCTATTTATCAAGAAAATGTTGAAGAAATTTTTATTGTCGGAATAGAGGATAAAGAAACTGATGCAGTTAATCTACAAATTCAACGTGATTCCATAAAAAATAACAGGGAACTAGACTATCTCTTTGAAAATTGTATGCCTGAATTTTCAAGTGGTAGCCTTGATGAATGGCTAAGCGGAAAAGAAAATGTTAGTGAAAATATTGAGAAGAGTATAGACATGATTCGTCATCATCCATTAGTACCGTCGGATGTTAAAGTTTATGGTTTCAAGATTGATAAAACAGGTGGAAAAGAAACGGTTATTAAAATTCCTACTAATAAAATAGTTGAAAAAGTTAACTAATTTATTAAGGACAAATAAATTCTTATGTATGAATTGCTGTTATATAATAAAATTTATTATGTTTTAAGAATCAGAAGGGGTAGCCATGCAAAATAAAATTATCGTTATGTTTCAAAAAGATTTTCGTTTATATGATAACCCAGCTCTATTTGAGGCTGCTCAGTCCGGTGAGGTTGTTCCGGTATATGTACATGACGAAACTTTTTCAATGGGAAGTGCGTCAAAGTGGTGGTTACACCATGCAATAATAGATGTAAAGAAACAACTTGATGTATTGGGTTCTACTTTAATCATTCGTAAAGGAAGTACGCAAGAAGAAATACTTTCTCTCGTAGAACAGTTAGGTATAACGGCTGTATATTGGAATATTTGTTATGATCCGGACAGATTACAATCTAATCAAAAAATGAAAATGATGTTAGAAGATAAAGGTATGATCTGTAAGGAATTTAATTCACATTTATTATTAGAGCCTTGGGTTATTAAAAAGAAAGATAACACTGAATATAAGGTGTTTACGCCTTTTTACAATGCATTTCAAAAGCAGGTAATATCTAAGCCTATTAGTAAAGTGCAGAGTATAAAAGGGGGAAGCTCTCTACCAGCAAGCTTATCTGTTTCAGAATTACACTTGCTGCCGACTATACCGTGGACATCTCATATTGAATCAATATGGGAGCCTACAGAAGAAGGGGCATACAAAACATTTAAGAAATTTTGCTCTAGCAAACTGGCCTCTTATAGTGAAAGAAGAGATTTTCCAAATCAAAATGTTCATTCGATGTTGGCACCTTATCTTTCATTCGGTCAAATATCAGCAAAGCTAATATATCATTACTTAATAAATAAAAGTACCGAAAGCCAATGTAGTCTTTTTGAAAAACAAGTAAATAGTTTTATACGTCAATTAATTTGGCGAGAGTTTTCTTATTATTTGCTATATCATTATCCGTTTACAGCATATAAACCTCTTAATAAGAGCTTTGAACATTTTCCGTGGAATAATGAAGAGGAGTTATTAAGAGTATGGCAGAAAGGTGAAACTGGTTATCCGTTTATTGATGCAGGAATGAGGGAACTGTGGCAAACAGGTTTTATGCATAATCGCACAAGAATGGCTGTAGCCTCTTTTCTTGTAAAGCATTTGTTAATTCCGTGGCAAGAAGGAGCAAAATGGTTTATGGATACACTATTAGATGCTGATATTGC
Organism: Bacillus sp. CCNWLW194; assembly: GCF_037120585.1. Lineage (NCBI taxonomy): Bacteria > Bacillati > Bacillota > Bacilli > Caryophanales > Bacillaceae > Bacillus > Bacillus sp. CCNWLW194. Next base: position 21,867 of record NZ_JBBBBL010000024.1, read on the forward strand.
AAATAATACAATGGGGTGGCAATGGGTTGCTGGAAGTGGAGCGGATGCATCACCATACTTTCGTATTTTTAATCCGATCACACAAGGAGAAAAGTTTGATAAAAACGGAGAGTATATAAGAAAATGGGTACCAGAATTAAAAGATATGCCTAATAAATATATACATAAACCGTGGGAAGCACCTGAGCATATTTTACAAAAGGCCAATATACAGCTTGGTCATACATATCCTTTGCTAGTCGTGGATCATAAGGCAGCCAGAGAGAGAGCACTTTGTGCATATAAAAGTATGAAAGAATTCGTATAAAATAGATTAAACAATATGTATTTAAAATATAAATATTAGAAATTTATCCATTACAAGGACATACTAATCATATAAAGTTTCTAAAACCTTCTATTGAAAAAGGAGAATGTTTATGAAAAAATCTAGTATTATAGTGTTCTTACTAACGTATGGTTTGTTTTATGTTTCTAGTATTTTATTTCCTATTGATCGTATGTGGTACGATGCGCTAGAAAAGCCGTCTTGGACACCTTCTGGCATGATAATCGGAATGATTTGGGCTATATTATATGGACTCATTGCATTATCAGTTGCAATTATTTACAACAAATATGGATGTAAGCCAAAAACATTTTGGTTTATATTCTTTTTAAATTACATATGTAATCAAGCATTCAGCTACTTTCAATTCAGTGAAAAAAATTTATTTTTAGCAACCGTAGATTGTTTACTAGTCGCTATTACTACGCTACTTCTCATTTTATTTTCTTCCAATTTATCTAAAGTATCGACATGGTTGCTAATTCCATATTTTGTATGGGCTACATTTGCTACATATTTAGCTTGGACCATTTATAGTATAAATTAAAGACGTAAATAAAAACTTGAGCATAATAAAATGCTCGAGTTTTTATGTGTATTAATGATAATCTAAAATATAGAATATATATATCTTAGGGAGGTCACCTTTGTGAAGAAATGGATAAAAATTACGCTGTACTCTTTACTAGGTATTTTAATTATAGGAAGTATTACTTTTTTAACTTGGTCTCAGTTTACATACAAACCAACGAAAGAGGCTATGTCGTTAGTGGATGATAAAAAAGATGAAGATCATATAGTTTTTGGAGAGAAAGATGTAAAAATAGGGGTTATTTTTTATCAAGGAGCTAAAGTAGAAGCCGAGGCTTATAGTTATTTAGGAGAAGCTCTTGCAAGAGATGGACATTTTGTAGTAATGCCTAAGTTACCATTAAATCTAGCGATACTTGGAATCAATGAAGTAGACAGTGTAATTGAACAGTATCCTGAAGTTCAAAAATGGTATGTTGCAGGGCATTCAATGGGCGGAGCTATGATTTCTAAGTATGCCTTTCAACATGAAGAAAAAGTAGGCGGAATCATTTTCTTAGGCTCTTATCCCGCAGATGATTTCTCTAAGAAATCGATTCCGATGTTATCTATTTATGGAGAAGTAGATGCGTTAGCAACTGTAGAAAAAATAGAGAACAATAAAAAGTTCATGTCAAAGAATACAACTATGCACATGATAAAAGGCGGAAACCATGCTCATTTTGGCATGTACGGTGAGCAAAAGGGTGATAATGCGAGTTTAATTACGGCAAAAGCACAACGAGATGAAACAGTGAAAGTAATGGAAGAATGGCTATTAAAACAGTGATAATGAATGTAATAAATTGATCGAAAGAATTCTCCTTCCTCAAGATATCTTAATGGTAGGTTGGAGAGGTAATCAAGAGCCAGCTCAATAAGAGTAGGCTCCTTTATTTAATTTCTACCTCTAATTGCTTCCTTATTTTCTCCGGAATATCCTTTTCAGAAATAGCCTCGTACGAGTAAACATACCTACCTTTCACATGAATTCTCAAGTAAGTTTTTCTTATGAAATCATTAGGAGTATTCGTTCCTACTGTATACTCTTCTTCATTTCCAGATTCATCAATGCCTTTTAACGAGTACATAGCTCTACCGTTCGTATGGTAATCCGGAACACCATATCCTTCCGCAACGGCATATACATTTTTTTCTTCAGCAAGTGGATTTAATATGTCTAGATCCCCGCGTAACATGAAGGGGAGTAAGTATATAAGAAGGCCTATTCCTATTATGCAAAGTATAAATTTCTTCATGATTGTTTCTCCTTTTGTTCATTTACATGATTCAGTATAGAAAAAAATTCTTATGAATTTAGAAGTGAATTTCTTAAGTTTTTCTTAAATAGGTTTTTAAAGGAGGGATAACATTGTATGGTTATTCTCTTGTGCAAATCGTGTTATGAGCTTAGATTTGCAATAATAAATGTTTTTTTATTAGATAATTACTTTACCAATAATCGAGATGTTTGCGGAGACATTTATTTTGGGGATACATAATTATATTTAGAGAATACCCAGTTACAGTATTTGAATTTTTAATAAGAAGGGATGCGAAGGAATGAACTCACAGAGACAAGGCTATGCAGGCTGGTGGCAAGGCGGACACGGTGGTTGGCCGGGTGGACACGGTGGTTGGCAAGGCGGACACGGTGGTTGGCAAGGCGGACACGGTGGTTGGCAAGGCGGACACGGTGGTTGGCAAGGTGGACACGGTGGTTGGCAAGGTGGACACGGTGGTTGGCCGGGCGGACACGGTGGTTGGCAAGGTGGACATGGTGGTTGGCAAGGTGGACATGGTGGTTGGCAAGGCGGACATGGTGGCTGGCAAGGTGGACATGGTGGTTGGCCGGGTGGACACGGTGGTTGGCAAGGTGGACATGGTGGACACGGATATTAAAAAGATACTATAAAATCATTTTTTTATGCAAAGTTTGTATATTTAGTATCGTTGTATATTTCATTTGTATAGTAAGGATATAGTGAAAACAGCAAAAAAATCCTGTGAAATAAGGATTCTATCCATAAAATTAAAGCAGGGGAAATGTCAAAAGAACAAAAGACACCGCTTTTTATTATTCAAGGAGAAAGAGACTATCAAGTTCAATCGAAAATCGAAATCCCTCTTTGGAAAGAACAATTAAAAGAACGAGATAACATTGATTATCGACTATATCCAAAGTTAAATCCCTTATTTACAGAAGGTTATGGAGAAATAAGTAAACCGGATGAATATTATAATTCTGCTAATATCCCTGAGTATGTTATAAATGATATTGTTGCTTGGGTGCAAGGAAGATTGCAATTAAATTAGCAACCATATGTTTTAATAAAGACTTTCTTTCTGTAATCAAAATAGAAACATTGTTATTAGGTTATATGTTTTTTAAAAGCACTCTTTGAAAAGGAGTGTTTTTTTTATTTTTCTTTCGATTTAATTAACGAAAAAAGTATCTTGTACTCCTTTTGTAATTTTTTCTAAATAGAATTTTTCTATAAAATAAGAGGCTTGCCTTCCAAACAAATCGTTATTTGTAACACTTTTATCAAAGCAAAGTTCTCATGACATCTCTTTGATATTCAAAAACATTAATAACCTATTGTGTAAAGTTTTTTGAAAATTTAGGTTTAACATCTTTAAAATAGGTGTATTACATATTACATAACAACTAAATAAAAAATCTAAAGGAGGAAAAATACCATGCATAAGAATGAAAGAAAACCGGTGGTTCATGAATATCAAAATGAACAGGAAGTAGTTATGAAAGTAAAAGAGCTAGAATTGCAAGGGATTCGCCAAGATGACATTTATGTCTTAGCACATGAAAAACATCTAACAAAAAAGATTGCGGATGATACAAACACAAATACGATTGGAGTAAAAGAACAAGGATTGGGCACAAGTATTATCAACTTTTTCTCCAAAAAAGGGGACGAACTCCGAAATCAAATGGAGGAAATGGGGTTGTCGAAGGAGGAAGCTAACTTATATGAAGAAAAATTAGATCAAGGGAGAATTTTACTCCTAGTAACAGCTGAAACACCAACGGCGAGTGATAGGCAGCCACAAAACTATCATTCTCTTTAATAGATTGCAACATCTGATAAATAGGTAAGATAATGCTAACTTCCTATTTTAAGAAAAAATTGAAATAGACTACATTTTAGATTGTAGCATTGAAGAAAATAAAGTAGAGAAGGGTGAGAAAATGAAACATACAATATTTAAATATGCTGTGATTGGGATTACAACCGGAGTCATGGTCTCCCTATTAAAAAAAGAAAATCGAAATGCTATACAAACAAAAGGAAAAAGCATAAAAGACAAACTACAAGAAGGAAACATAAAGGAAACATTAGAGAAGGTAACTGAGACAAGTAAACAATTCTCTGTAACTGCAGCTAATGTTGCAAAACAAACATTACCACAACTGCTTACAGCCACACCGGTTGTCATTTCTACTATTAAAGATTTAACAGAAAACGAAAATAACAAAAAGAAAAAAGATGAAAAGGATAACGAAATAAATGAAAATAGTAAGGACATAGACGGAGAAAAAACGAAAAATGAAAAGAAATATAGGAAAGAAGGGAAAGAAGAGAGTGCTTAGATTTAATTCTAAAAAGAGAAAGTGAGGAAAAAAGTATGAAATCTCTGTATGCAATTGATGTAGGAATTGGTTTTACTAAGCGGGCATATCGACAGGATGTAGATTCTGAGGTAACGATTAAGAGTGAAGCTTCCACACTAGCCCCTGTACCTAATCATGCTGAAAGTGAAGATTTAACAAAGGTAAGTTTTATAGACTTAGACTTTGCATACTACATGGGAAATGAAGCACATCAATCTGACGCTTCATTTCTTCCTCCATTTGACGAAGAAATAGAAAATTATTATGAAAGCGAACAGTTTAAACAACAAATATTTGGTTGCATTGCAAAGGATTATAAAGAAAATGTCGTGTTACCTTTAGTTGTTACCGGGCTTCCCGTTACTTGTTTTGGTAGTCAGCATGAACAATTACAACGTGCACTAAAAAAAGAAACTTCCGTGCAAATTGATGGGAAATTTATTAATATTACAGTGGAAAATGCTTTGATTCTTCAGCAACCGGTCGCTTTACATGCCTATTTCTTAAAAGAGGGAATCATTCAGGAACGAGATCGCATCTTAATTATTGACGGTGGATTTCGTACATTAGAAATGACAGATATGAAACAGAATGTCATTTTAAATCATTATGAGACAGAACTAGGATGTAGCAAGCCTTTGAAAAATATTAAGAATATCGTGCAGAATCATGCGGGTGAAAGTAATCACTTGCATATTAACGACATGCCAAACATATTAGAAAAAGGATATGGAGATCGAGAAGAAAATCCTCAGACAAGTCAGGTTGATACTTTGATTCAAAAAGAGTTGGATGCACACTTCCAAGACGTCATGCGTGTATTACAAGAACAATTTAAGTTAGAGCAGTATGATACTATTATTTGGACAGGAGGAATAGTAGATCTCCACAAAAAACGAATTGAAAAAATACAAGGTGAAATTTCTTCTTTCCGTATGGTAGACGCTTCGAAAGAGGCTGCACTTCATGGATACTACATTATTGGAAGTCAAGTATTTGACGATATCACCAATCAATCTGTATATGAATCTAAATTATAATAACGACCGAAATAGAGTTCGTTGAATAGACGTGCCAAATTATGTAGCTTCTTTTCCATATATAATAAATTCTTTATAAGAAAAGATAAAAAGTGCTTGTATAGAGGAAATGTTTAAATTTGAGAATAAAAATAGCTAATATATAGGGGGTCTTCCTTTTAATAGAATAAGACCTCCTATGCCATTTATTGTGTAATCTAGTTGATCTAAAAACTTTTCCTCCAAGACATGAATACCTACATACAAATTTCATATTAAGAATATTATTCGATCAAACATAAAACTATTCAGAAAGGAAGAATAATATGGAATGCATAAAAATGCCAAAATGGAGTTGGTATCATGTGAAAACTAGTGAGCTTGAAAAACTTTCTTCTATAATCCCTCGTGATGTAACATCTTATTTCTCTCAATTTGTAAAGAAAATAAGTTCTCCTTGTGAAAATGGATTATATGTTTATACGTTATCACTAAGTCAAACTTGTGTATATGGTTCGTTTTTATATGATCAAGATAAAAAGGACGCCAAAATTCAAAAATTTCTTCATTATTTCGTAGCTCATGGAATACTGATAACGGTCCAAGAAAAAGAGGAAGAGGATTTCCAAAAATTAATACATACTTTCCCTATGGGTACAAAAAATTGTAATAGTTCCGCTGAAGGATTATGTGCTATCTTGTCAATGTTTATATCTCACTATTTGCGAAAGGTTGACTATTTCGAAAACAATTTCAGAAATGTATTATGGGATTTTTATCATCATAATAACATAGCAGTTTTAGAAAAAATTTATCATATTCGTCATGAATTATTTATGAACACACATGTGTTTCGCTTAATACAAGAAGTGTTACAAGGCATAGAGGAAGCTTGGTTAGAAAATATAACAAAGACTCTTTGTTATAAACAAACATACTTGAAATTAGAGCGTGGATTACAACTTGTTAAAGAGTACCAAGAAGAATTAGACACGATGATTCATTTACAAGAAGTTGTCTCTTCTCATCGTGGAAATGAAATTATGAAAGCTCTTACTGTATTAACTGCTGTAAGTACGCCTTTGACGGCCTTAGGAGCATTGTGGGGGATGAATTTTAAATATATGCCTGAACTAGAATGGAAATATAGCTATTTAATTGCTCTCTTATTTATTATTTTCACAACAGGAGGTATGTATATGTATATGCGATTCAAAGGATGGACAGGTGATTTATTACGAGTAAAGAAAAAGAAATCTTTTTTTAAATCCAATTAATCCTGTTTATAAAAAATATGATAGATATTAATCTAGATATAGGGTTAGTAATATTTATTAATTGAGGTAGTATCATATCCCCATTAAGTTAAAGTTTTGATGTCCTCGCAATGATAAAAATGGTGAATATTTATATGAAAGATTAGAGCTCTCCTTCTTGTAGGAGAGCTCTAATCTTTGTTTAAAAACTATATCATATACATGGGCAGACTCATTATCTGAAATTTGTCCGGATTCAATTTAGAATACGACAAAAGAGAACTTGTGTTAGAAAACAAGCTCTATTTAAAAGAAATAACGTAATTGAGATACTTATATAGTAACAATTGTTTTCTTCTAATTCCATATGTCTTATGTTGAGAAATAAATTATAAGTGGCTTGATAAAGCTAAAATGAATGATTGACATAATATTTTGACGATAATATAATGAATCTCGAATTCAAGATAAGTTGTAAAGGATTGGTAATTACGAGGGTGATTAACGATGAGAGTCTATCTTTAAAGTTATTTGTTATATTATCAAAGGAATTACAGTCAATCACTAAACGTATTGAAAAGGATATAAAAATTTATGGACTTAATCCAACTGAATTTGCAGTGCTTGAGCTATTATACAGTAAAGCCGATCAGCCTATAAAAAAATTGGGGACAAAATATTACTTGCAAGTAGTAGTATCACGTATGTAGTGGATAGGTTGGAAAAGAAGAGGTGAAAACCATGTCCTAAAGACCGCCGTGTCACGTATGCGTCAATTACTTCAGAAGGTATTGAATTGGTGGATACTATTTTTCCTCAGCATAAAGAGGGGATTCGGCAAATATTTGGTAGTTTGGACTATATTGAGAAAAAATGATAATGAAACAGTTGAAAAAGTTAGGATATTACGCACAGAAATTGTAAGTTTGTAGAGGCTATTTCTGATTAGTAATATCCTAATTAAATATAAATTAAATAAATAGGAGGAAAAATTAATAAGTGGTAGTAAATGTATTATAATACAAAATGAATAAATCATATAATTTCAATTAGTACAGTAGGGAATAAAGTTGTTATGTTAACGTATACATATCGTCCTTTTCATTATAAATCTTTCATAAAGCGGAGAGTGGGTATCAAGAATGGAATTACGTCATTTAGAGTATTTTATTCAAGTTTGTAATAATAATAGTTTTACTAAAGCTGCGGAAGTTCTAGGTATTTCACAGCCGACTTTAAGCCAACAAATCCGTGTGTTAGAAGGTGAACTTGATACACCCTTGTTTCATCGAGTTGGAAGAGGTATCAAAATGACAGAAGCGGGTAAGCTGCTATTTGATAAAGGAAAATTTATCATGCAACAATTTGATGACGTTTATAATGAAATTTTTGAATTAAAGGGGGTAAAAAGAGGTGTAATTACTATAGGAGGTTTATTAGAGGATCTCACTTATTTAACACCTTATATTATGAAGTTTCAACAACATTATCCTAACATCGTAGTAAAAATTATAGAATCTGAAGTTGCTGTAAATCAAATCGTTGATAAAAATATTGATATAGGCATCACGCGTAGTGCTCAAATTCCAGATACATTAACAAGCACCCTTTTGTATAGCGAAGAGCTTGTCCTTGTCATTCCAAAAAATCATCCTTTGAATGAAACATCATTTGTTTCTTTTCGAGAATTAGTAGGACTGAGTAGAATAATGGTTTCATGTAGTTGTCGTGAATCTATTAAAATATATTGTGAGAGTTTAGGGTTATCTTTATCTGAAGCAAATATAGAAACAAAATCTTCTATTTCTCTATTGAGCCTTGTATACAATGGACATGGGGTTGCCATAATACCTCTTTCACTGGTTAACTTTGTTAATAATGATACTTTGAGCATAGTTCGTATTATTGACCCAACACCAAGTCAAGATATTAATCTTATTCACTTTGATGATAAATTTTTAAGTTTTGCAGCACTTATCTTTATGCAGAAGTTAAATAATCCTGAAAAAGTATTAGTATAATAAAAATAATAATGATTATAGTGTGAGAATTAAACATGATACATAATTCTTGGGAGAAGACCTAAATTACAGTCAAAGGGCAAGTAGATTTATATGTGTGGTGTAGTCACTTCAAAAGGGAATACCATGGACTTTTATTTAAGGGAAAAGGGCAGACTTTGCAAGGAGATAAGGCTGTTAAAAACAAGTCAAGTTAATCAATTAACTCTTCGGTCTTATCGCATAGTAATAGATTCCATTAGGGATATATTGCTATTTCTTTTTACGTATCCTTATTGCATAAAGAAAACCACCGGCATTATACCGGTGGTTTTGACTTAGAAAGCAAAGCAAGTACAACCAATACCCCATTTAGTTCCATCTTTTCCTATTACGGTATGAGTGTGTTGATGGAGAGGGTTACTGCAACTATGTAACTTGTGATCATGGGCATCGTGAGAAAGTATAGTGTGGGCTAGGTTAGCACCACCATAACCATAAACTCCCGTCGGTGACCAATCAGGTGATGCTGGCGGCAATTCAGGTGATAAACTTTTAAATTCATCATTTCCATAAACAACCTGCCCACCCATAATGGTGAGTAATGATTCAAGGTTCTTGATTTCTTCTTCTGGCACAGTAAAGTAGTCAGCAGACAATACAGCAATATCAGCAAACTGACCTACTGAAAGGGTTCCCTTTTTACCTTCATCACCAGAGAACCAAGCACTTCCTTTTGAATATAATTCCAGGGCTACTTTTCTATCAAGTTTATTTTTTTCATCGTATATCGAAAGACCACCAATGGTTTTTCCGGCAACCATCCAGTAAAGAGCGACCCAAGGGTTATAGCTGGAAACCCTGGTTGCATCACTACCAGCGCCAACAGGTATACCTAGGTCTAACATACGGTAAATTGGGGGAGTACGCTTTGCAGCTTCCTTTCCGTATAAATCAACAAAGTATTCACCTTGAAAAGCCATGCGGCCTTGGATGGCGATACCACCATTTAAAGCCTTAACACGTTCCATACTACGATCTGAGATTGTTTCTGCATGGTCAAACCACCATCGTAGACCATTAAAAGGAATTTCTTTGTTGACTTCCTCAAATACATTTAAGAATCGTGTGATTGACTCGTCATAAGTTGCATGTAAACGGAATGGCCAACGGTTTTCTACCAATAGAGAAATTACTTTCTTTAAGTCAGCTTCCATCATCGTAGCTAGTTCGGGCTGTGGCATTTGAAATTTTTCAAAATCGGCTGCCGAGAATACTAACATTTCTCCGGCACCATTCATTTTATACTTATCATTTCCTTGACCTGGAGAAACAATTTTTGCCCATGAAGCAAAGTCTTCATATTCATGATTTGGATTTTGTGTAAATAGATTATAAGCAATACGCAAAGTTAATTGTTCCTTCTCGGCTAAATGTTCAACAACTTTGTAGTCATCAGGATAATTTTGGAAACCACCACCTGCGTCAATGGCACTTGTAATACCTAATCTATTTAATTCGCGCATAAAATGGCGAGTTGAGTTAATCTGGTCGTCAAAATTAAGTATTGGAGCTTTACCCAAACTTGAATAAAGAATAGAAGCGTTAGGATTGGCAATTAAAAGGCCCGTTGGATTACCTCGTTTATCCCGCTCAATTAAACAACCTGAAGGGTCTGGGGTATCTTTTGTGTATCCCAGTGCACGCAGCCCTGCACGATTTACAAGTGCTCTATCGTAAAGATGTAGCACAAAGACAGGTGTGTCTTCAGAAACAGCATTAATCTCTTCCAAAGTTGGCATCCGTCTCTCTTTAAATTGAAATTCAGACCAACCTCCAACTACTCTTACCCACTGAGGAGCAGGTGTACGCCTTGCCTGTTCTTTGAGCATTTCGAGAGCAATGGTAATTGAAGGCACACCTTCCCATCGTAATTCCATATTATAATGAAGACCGCCACGAATAACGTGTATATGAGAGTCATTCAGGCCTGGAATAGCTCTCTTTCTTTTAAGGTCTATTTTTTTTGTTTTTTCTGTGGCACTATCAAGAAGCTCATCTCCACCTACTGCAGTTATTAAACCATCAGTTATGGCGATAGCAGATACCTCTGGTTGAGAGGGATCAAGGGTAGTAATTTTTCCGTTATATAAGATCATATCCGGTAAATTCATATTTACACCTCGTTTACTTCCTATTTTTTTGTAACCATGGATGAAATAATTTACCGAAAATCGGCATAACTACCCATGATAGCAAGGACACTATACATACAGAAACAAAAAAAGCGGACATAATAGGATTCATATGTTTTATAATAGGTCCTATCAATTTAGGAACTAACATGCTAAGAGGCCATACACCCAGAAGGGTAACAATAGACATTTTCCATTTTGGCGGTGGAACTGGTGTTTTCGGAGTAACAAACCAATAAGCCAAACTGCTTTCAGTTTTGTAAGTTGGATTAGTAACTTGAAATTGCTCTGCCGTTTTTAACAAATCTCGGCGAACATCTGATTCTTGCCAAGCACGTAGATGCTCATATGTATCAAAGCGAAAAATAACAGTATACTCTCTGAATTCGTTATTTGGGACTATTAGGTTTACGCCTAAATGCCCTGGGAATTTAGTAGCGGCAGCTTCGATTTCATGTCTCCATGTTTCAAACTGTTTTTCTTTACCTTGTTGAATTTCCCATGTAACAATCGTTGTTACTGGATCAGCAGTATCCATCGTGTTCCCTGTATAAGTCTCTTCGACAGCTACTCCTTCTTGTTTCATATTTTCCTGCTTGGAAGCGCGCCATGCACCATGGTATATGCGTATTCTACACCTTGACCATAAGCGCCAGTGTGTTCCTTTACAATCTCCATTACAGCATCATAAGTATCTTTGTGTGCCCAGTCACGTTGGTATTCAAGTAAAACTTGAATTGCTGTTACTGGAATTGCACCAGCTTGTTCTACACGACGCATAGCAGCGTTATGTGCTGTCAAACTAGTACCACCTGAAGCATCATCAACTGCATATACCTCATAGCCAGCTTTAATTGCTTCAAGCACAGGGAATGCAAGGCAAACTTCAGTCCAAAGTGCTGCAAATATTAATTTCTTTCTACCGGTTGCTTTAACCGCTTCAACAAATTTTGGATCTTCCCAAGAGTTCATTGAACTGCGTTCTATAATTTCATGGTTTGGGAATATGTCAAGAATTTGCGGCCAAAAATAACCAGAAAAGCTGCGTGTCTCAACTGTAGTAAGAATAGTAGGTACGTTAAAAGTTTTTGCTGATTTAGCAAGCAGCATAACGTTATTAATCAATGTTTGTCTATCAATACTTGCAACTCCAAAAGTCATTTGAGGTTGAAAATCAATCAAAATTAAGGCACTGTTCTCCGGATTTAACAATTCTAAATTACTCATAATAAAACGCTCCTTTTTTAATTGTTTTTTTGAAAGCAATTTGTTTTTTGTTAATTGAAGTTGTAATCATAAAAATAAAAGCTCTGCTATACTTTTTAATTTAAAATGTAGTGCTGATTTAATCAGCACTACATTTATACTATCCACTTTAAAAAAAGTGATTTAAAGCTATTTCTTTGGAATACATTTATACATTTTGTTTACTAAGATCTCGTTGAGCTCCTAAATAGCTTCCAATTATATTTTGATAACCTGGAAGATTACTAGCAAGTAAATTGCCAAAACCTTCAACATCGTTTCGCCAATCGCGTTGTAATTCGCAAGCTACGCTAAACCAGTTCATAAGTTGTACGCCATTATGTGCCATACGCGTATTGGCAGCATCTGCAACTTGTTTGCTGAAAGTTCCTGAAGCATCAGTAACAGCAAATACTTCATATCCAGCTTTTATAGCGGAAAGTGCCGGGAAAGCAACACAAACGTCCGTAACTACGCCCGCGATGATAAGTTGTTTTTTTCCAGTTTCTTCGATTGCTTTTACAAAATCATCATTATCCCATGCATTAATTTGTCCAGGTCGAGCTATTTTTTGTGCGTGAGGAAAGAGATCAACCAATTCTTGCATTAAAGGTCCGTTAGGTCCGTTTTCAAAGCTAGTTGTTAAAATAACTGGTAAATCAAAAAACTTAGCAGTGTGAGCAAGAGCTAAAACATTGTTCTTAAATTCATCAACACCATAGTCACGTACTAGTCCGGACATAAGACCAGTTTGATGATCTACTAAAAGAACGACAGCATCATCTTTGTTAATACGAGAATAGAGATCAGTCATTATGTATTCCTCCTAAAAATTAAGTAATCGAAGAAAGTTTAAACAGTAGAATATTATCCTAAATTTCTTCGTTTGTTACGATTAGTTTTTAAATAAACTGACCGTTAATATGAGTGATAGCAGCATTCACGGAACATGAAGTGCTATACAAATTTATAGTATTTGAAAACGAATTGGTTAATCAATTCTAAATTATCTATAATTTGTATAGGTCATAACTATAGTTGTTTTTCACTATAAAATAGATTGATTTTACCTATACATTCTATAGATAGAACGATATTGATAGTCACCTATTTTTGTTATTAGAATTGAATATGAGGAATGTTTAGCAAATACTTCGTGATGGAAAAGTATAAGATGAGGAATTGTTCCATAACCAGAAAATGAATTCATCAGAACAATAGAGTTTCAAGCTTAGTGTTCACAATATAAATGTGTATAAATAGGTTATGAGATTTATCCGAATTATTGAAGAAAAGGATACATATTAAAGGAGGTAGGACAATGGCAAAAATTACTGTAGGAACCGAAAATCAAGCGCCAATTGAGATATATTATGAGGATTATGGTATAGGAAAACCAGTTGTACTAATTCATGGTTGGCCGTTAAGTGGTCGATCTTGGGAATACCAAGTTCCCGCTCTTGTTGAGGCTGGATACAGAGTTATAACATATGATCGTCGAGGCTTTGGAAAATCATCTCAGCCGTGGGAAGGGTATGAATATGATACCTTTACTTCTGATTTACATCAACTATTAGAACAGTTAGAGCTTCAAAATGTCACACTTGTTGGTTTTTCTATGGGTGGAGGCGAGGTAGCCCGATATATTGGAAAATATGGAACCAATAGAGTAGAGAAGGTTGTATTTGCAGGAGCTGTACCACCATACCTTTACAAGTCAGCAGATCATCCTCAGGGTGTATTAGATGATGTAGCAATTCAAGGATTTGAAAATGGAGTAAAAAGTGATCGCCTAGCATTCCTTGATGAGTTTACGAAAGGATTTTTTGCTGCTGGAGATCGAACTGACTTAGTTAGTGAACCATTTCGACTTTACAATAGGGATATCGCTGCGGGTGCATCACCTAAAGGAACGCTAGATTGTATAGCTGCTTTCAGCAAAACAGACTTCAGAGGCGATTTAGCCAAGATTAATATACCTACCCTTGTTATTCATGGTGATTCAGATGCAACTGTACCATTTGAATATAGTGGGAAATTAACACATGAAGCAATTCCTAATTCTAAAGTAGCGTTAATAAAGGGTGGTCCACATGGGCTAAATGCAACGCATGCCAAAGAATTTAATGAAGCACTCCTATTATTTTTAAAGGACTGATTACAACTATATAATTGTTAATTGATACATTATAAATAAGTTGCAATTCTATCATATTTTTTCTAATAAATGGAAATACCTAAAGGTGAATAATTTTGAGGAGGTTTTCAATTATGGCAGAAAACCAGGACAAGAATTCTCTAGAGGAACAAGACGTGAAACGTGAGACATTGACAACACGACAGGGGCACCCTGTGAAGGATAATCAAAACATCCGAACAATTGGGAATCGTGGTCCAGCAACACTTGAAAATTATCATTTCATCGAAAAAATTTCTCATTTTGATCGAGAAGAGGTTCCGGAACGTGTAGTACATGCGCGAGGAGCTGGAGCATTTGGGTATTTTGAAACCTATGGAAAAGTTGGAGATGAGCCGGCAGAAAAATATACTCGTGCGAAAGTATTTTCAGGGGCTGGTAAAAAAACACCGTTAATGGTTCGTTTTTCTACAGTAGCTGGAGCCAAGGATTCACCAGAAACAGCAAGGGATCCACGAGGTTTTGCAGTGAAAATGTATACGGAAGATGGTAACTGGGATTTAGTAGGGAATAATTTGAAGATTTTCTTTATTCATGATGCGATGAAGTTCCCAGATATGATTCACGCATTTAAGGTTGATCCAGTTTCAAATGTGTCGAATCCTCAGCGGATGTTTGACTTTGTTTCTCGTACCCCAGAGGCAACGCATATGATTACATTTTTATTTTCTCCATGGGGTATTCCAGCAACATATCGCCATATGCAGGGATCTGGTGTAAACACTTATAAATGGGTAAATGAAAAAGGCGAAGCTGTATTGGTGAAATATCACTGGGAGCCGAAGCAGGGAATTCGAAATTTAACACAAGAAGATGCAAACAGTATTCAAGCAATGAATGTTAGTCATGCAACACAAGATTTATATGAAGCAATTGAGCGCAAAGATTATCCAGAGTGGGAGCTATTTGTACAAATTATGGAGGATGGTTATCATCCAGAACTCGATTTTGATCCTCTTGATGATACGAAGCTTTGGCCAGAGGAGCAATTCCCGTGGTTACCAGTAGGACGTATGGTTCTTGATCGTAATCCAGTTGATTACCATTCAGAGATTGAACAAGCTGCTTTTGGTACAGGAGTACTTGTTGATGGCATGGACTTCTCAGATGATAAAATGCTACAAGGTCGTACTTTCTCTTATTCAGATACTCAACGTTATCGCGTTGGTGCAAACTATCTGCAATTACCTGTAAATGCACCTAAAGCACCTGTTCGTACAAATCAACATCGTGGTCAAATGGATATGCGTAATCCGAAAGAGTCTGGAGAAAATCCGCATATTAACTATGAGCCATCTATGCTGGGTGGTTATAAAGATGCAAAACAAGAAAAGCATCACCCACACCAACCAACTTACAATGCGGCTGCTATGAGTGCACCAATCGATCGTCCTAATAATTATGGTCAAGCAGGTCACACATATCGTAGTTTTGAGGAGTGGGAACGAAATGAATTGGTTAAAAATCTATCTGAAGCACTTGCAGTATGTGACAAAAGAATTCAGAATGCGATGATTGAACACTTCACGCAAGCTGATGAGGATTATGGCCGTCGTGTCAAAGAAGGTATTGAAAAGAAAATGAAAGAAGCTAAAACGGAAGCCAAACTTCCAGGCCACGAAGTAAGTAAATCAAAATATGGCCAAGGTTCATTAGCTGCAAACGAAGCAACAAAAGATGCAGTAAAGGAAAGCAATGAATCAGATCCTTATTAATTAGACGTAAGCACAATAGGAGATACTTAGGAGTGCCGTAAAAATGGTTAGGTAGTCTTTCATACGATTAGTAAATTAGTTTTATTTAAAAATATGAGAGGTACTAAATATCATAAGATAGTTGATAAACAAGTAAAAAATAAAGCATTTAAAAAGATGCTCTTGGATAAATCCAGGAGCATCTTTTTAAATGCGGCATAGTGCACCACTGTAATCAATTTAAAGAATCGAAATCTTCTTAACAGCTAAAATGTATGGATTAGAGTTTTTTTAGGTCTCTTAGGTGGATTACTATATTACTATCAAGATAATATTTTGAATAATCCTCAAAACAAAGAAATGCACATTTTCTTATTTTGGGTAGTGAAGTTTCTTAAGTTGATTTGGAGCCTTTATATCCTAAGTAAAAAGTGTAGGCTACAGCCTACAAATATTCATCTCCCACTTAAAATTGTCGTTTTACACCTTCACATTTTTGAGGAAGAAATATCTTGTCAGAAAACAATAAAATCTTATTAATTTTTATAATTGGTAGAATTTTTATAGAAATAATTCTCTTAATATATTAAAATAACATTGTATTATGTCAAATTTTAATTAGGGGAGAGAAATTTTATGTTGAAAAAAATCATTCCAGTTGCTTTAGCATTAAGTACAGTTACTTTTACTAGTGTATTCGCTGTGCCTTCAGCCCAAGCAAGTACAGAACAAAACCGCTACATAGATGTACAAATGCTCGGTATTAACGATTTTCATGGGCAACTAGACACTGTAAAAAAAATTAACAATAAAGATGCAGGGGGAATTGAGTACTTAGGGGCTTATTTACGTGATCGTGAAAAACAAAATCCGAATACATTAAAGGTACATGCTGGCGATGTTGTTGGAGCAAGTACTCCTGTTTCAGCATTATTACAAGACGAACCTACGATTGAATTTCTAAATGATTTGAAATTCGATGTTGGAACTATAGGAAATCATGAATTTGATGAAGGTGTTGCGGAAATGAACCGCCTTATTTATGGTGGATACCATGAGAAAACAGGAAATTTTAAAGGAGCAAAATTCCCATATGTTGCCGCAAATTTCTATAATAAATCCACGGGTCGATTATTTTTACCACCATTCACTATAAAAAAGGTACAAGGAGTTCCTGTTGGATTTATCGGAGTCGTAACAACGGATGTTCCTAACCTTGTTATGCCTACTATGCTAAAGAATGTAGAAATTACAGATGAAGTTGAAGCTATTAACAAATCCGTAAAGCAATTAAAAAAACTAGGCGTTAAATCTATCGTTGTTCTTGCGCATAACGGAGGTACAACAGATGGGAACGGCGTAACAAATGGTGATATCGTCCGATTAGCAAATCAGACTGATCAAGAAGTCGATGTTATTTTTGGTGGGCATAGCCACACCTATGTAAATGGAACTGTCAATAATAAACTTGTCGTACAAGCAAATTCTTATGGTATGGCTTTTGCTGATGTTGATGTAAAGATTGATCGTAAAACACAAGATATTGTTGAGAAAAAAGCAGAAATTGTTACAACTTACCATGAAGGCATGGAGCCTGATAAAAAAATAAAGAAGAAGATGGAGAAATATCAAGCAAAAATCGCACCTCTTGTCAATGAAGTTGTAGGTAAGTCTATTGCGCCACTAGATCGCAAACTCAATATGGCTGGTGAATCTACTCTTGGAAATTTAGTTACTGATGCCCAGCGTACAACAATGCAATCCCAAATTGCACTTATGAATCCTGGTGGTATTCGTAATGACTTAGATGCTGGTGATATTACATGGGGAGAAATATATGGTATTCAACCATTCGGAAATCAATTAATAAAAGTAAATTTAACAGGTCAAGACATTCGTGATATTTTAAACCAACAATGGCAAAAAGACATAACAAGAATGCTTCAAATTTCAGGGATCCAATACACTTGGGATGCAAACAAACCTAATGGAGAAAAAGTAACAAGTATTCGCTTAACAAATGGAGAAGAAATTATTCCTTCTAAAACTTACAGCGTCGTTGCGAACGCATTTCTAGCTTCAGGTGGAGATGGATTTGTATCCTTTAAAAACGGTAAAGATGCTGAAACAGGACCAACTGATTTTGAAGCATTAGTAGATTATATAAAAAAATCAAAAGAACCAATTCAGTCTATTATTGATGGAAGAATTCAAAAAATAAATTAGTTTTTTATTAATCTCACAAAAAATAGATTACCTATACTTTTTAGTGTACAGGTAATCTATTTTTTGTGGGTTTGAAATAAATTATTACTGTGGCCAATTAATAGTGGCGGTGAATTTGGCCCCTATGGAACATTAAAATCAGATGATCCAAACTGTTAAAACTACATCTTTGGACAAGTTAAAAAAGATCAATTTTTTATTGATTTACGTAAGGCAAACGGAGTGACAAAAACTTGGTTAAGTGAACAACATCCAATTTTCGCTGGGATAACTACCGAAGGGCCTGATATACCAAAAACTGTTGATATATCATTAGGTAAATCATTTGATATACTTGTTCAAATTCAAGAATTGAGTCCATCTCAACTTTTTGCTGTGTAACAGTTTGTATTACGAAGCTATTAACATTGGAAAAAAGGAGAATGTAACTAGTTATGCAGATAAATCTTGGCACATGCGCTATGTAGGAGCAGCATTTGCAAAATTAGAAATTGAACTAGTTGTAACTATAGTCTTAGATAATACGAAAGACATAGTGGGTTAGATTAAGTTGATTTTTCTTTAATCTGTAATAACAGTTATAAATTAATTTTAATTATCATATGAAATAGGAAAAATCATTATAAGTTATAATTATTACTTGTTTTTTTGTTTTACTTGTTCTTTTAATTCATCAAGGGTCTTACCGCTAATATTATCAGTAATAGTTTCATGTATTTCATTTTTTAATACAATTGTCTTTCCTGCAAGTTGTGCTTTGGAAGACATTTTACTTTCATTAATAGTTTCTATGTTTGTCTGAAGATCTGCTTTGTTATTTTCATCAAAGGTAATTGCGAATGGTTCAATTGCTCCGTAGTAGTTACCAAATAATTGATCTTTCTTCAAAAACATCATATATTTTTTATTAACTTTAGGTTCGATATATAAAGGATCCTTATTTTGCACCTCTTTAGTAGTTACTTTAGTAGCTTTTTTTGTAACTGTGCCATCTGGTGCAACAACTGCATTAGAATCTTCAAGTTTTACAGTTTCAGCGAAACGATGATTGATTTTTATTTGTTTATTTTCAGTCATACCTTTAATTGTTTCGGAAATTTTGAAATTATATAGATGTCCTTCAACATAATTTTCTTTGTCTTCTTCCAATGGATTACTTGGATTACGTGCCATATTCCATTTAGAGTCAAGACCTTCATATTCACCGATTACAACTAGATCTGCTTCATTAATCATTTGATTTAAGTCACTTGTAGCAGGGAAATCCTTACTGAGAATAACAGTTTCAGTATTATTATCTTCACCAGCAACAGGGGAGAAGTGACTATTAAATACTGAATATCCTCCAAAACCAATTACTGTAGCCAAAGGTATTGCAATTATTATAGTTTTTGTTTTTTTACTTAACATTAAGAAACCATCTCCTTTTTCTGTTAATAGATTGCATTTACGCCATTTTTATCGTCAGTTTGAGGGACATGCATAGTAGTACGATTACGATTGCTGTTCATAATTGAAGTACCACTGTTGTGACCTATTCCTATTGCATGACCAAACTCATGGACTCCTGTACTTTTAGCAACATTTGATTTTGTAATATTTGTATTACCTGCGTTAATATCACCAGCAAATTTCGTTACTTTTTTAGTAGATGTATTATAAGATGTCTTCATTCTTCCATAATAAGTAGAGGAACTTTCAAACCAAGAGTTTAATGTGTTCACAGAAGAAGCAGAAACTGTAAAATTAATACGAGAAGCAGTGTACCAGGCTGAATCGGCAGCTTGCCAACCGGATTTGATGATACTTGAACCATCGTCTAATCTGTCTCCCCATTTATATGTAGCTGATTTTGAAGGTAGCTTCCATCCTTCTTTTACATAAGCCTCTGAAACTCCAACGCTTGAAAAAACAAACACAGTACCTAATAAAAATGCAGTAATCCCTTTTTTAAAATTCATATTATCCCTCCAAAGATTATTTTTAACAAGAGAATTATAGCACCATTCTCTTCTTTTGGATTAATATTTCATTAACATTTAGAATATTTTGTATTGAGAAAATATAATTTAGGGAGACTTTATTATAATGTATAAATATAAAGCAATGAAATGGTGTCTATGTTTATTCATATTTACTTTTTTAATTATTATTGGTAAAACAATTTGGTCCAGTATAGATGTGGCAGGAGTGTCTAGCGTGTCATCGAATTCTGAAACTATAGTATTAAATAAGACATTCAAAACTACAAATCATTTAAGCGAAATGGTTGAAGAAGCAGACGTAATTGTACTAGGTGAATATGACGGCTTATACTCTAAATGGAATATGGCAAACAGTTTATCACATGAGATTCAAAGTGAAGATGTTGAAGGCCATTTGTTTAGTTTTCATGTCAAAGAAATCTTAAAAGGGGACTATGTAAAGAATGAAATCTTAATAAATCATAGATATTCAGAAAATCTCGTATTAGAGGAAAGTAATGAAATCATTGATAAAAATGGAGTCATTCTGAAAGGTGCTACGAAAGTGTTTACTAAAAAAGTAGAAAATAAAGATCCATTGTATATAAAACCAAAATCCGAGGAGACATATATAGTTTTTTTAAAAGAAAATAATAAACTTGGACATTTTTATCCAGCTTTAGAACCTTTTATGATTGAATTTGATTTAAGAAATATTGCACACCTAAAGAGCAATCTAATAAATTGGGATAAAAATAAATATAAATTTGAAACAAAGGTTAAGGATAAAACTTTTCATATTGAAAATGAAATAGATTCAACCATCAAAGATAATATTAGCGGAAAAAAATTGAGGGACATTAAGGATTTTGTGAAGAGGACTTCAAAAATGAAATAACATTGTCGTAAGCTATATTTCTATTATTAATTGAAAGTTATTACCCTATAAATTCAGTCATTTATTATATAACTGAGTGCATAAAAAATGAACTAAAATCTAATAAATAACGTAAAAGCTAAAAGAGTTTCGCTTTGAGAACATCTCAAAATATTAAATTGATGGTAACTTTGTTGTATCTCTTTAAACATACCTATATTAAAACCCAAATTTCTCAATTTAATGCTGAGATATTTGGGTTTTTCTAAAGCAATCAATTTTTCAAAAAATTTTTAGAAATTTAAAGATAAAGTATTGTATACATGTAAGTATGATTAAAAATGAAAAGTTGTAAATGCTAAATTTAATTAAATATGCCTTACTCTCTTTACCATTGGCCTGAGTGAATAGTTTATAGGAAATTACACTGGCTAAAGATGCGATAATTGTTCCAAGCCCTCCAATATTTACTCCTAGTAATAAAGCTTTCCAATCAGAAGTAAAGTTTGATAGAAGAATTGAAGTAGGAAAATTGCTAATCAATTGACTCAAGAATATGGAACTAAAGAAGACTGAAGTATCTCCTCTTAAATTAGCGCGAGCAAATGTCTCCAGCGCATCGGAATGGGAAATGTTTCCGATAAAAATAAAAAAACAGACAAAGGTTATTAGAAGAAAGTAATCAATCTTAAATAGTAAGTTTCTATCTAACGTAAATGCTGCCATCAATGTAACTATTAGCGCAATGTAATAATTAATGACACCAAAAATAGATGCAATGATAGTGATAAGTATCAAAATCCAGATGGTAGCTTTTTTTCGATTTTTCACGGTAATAACAGGTAGTTCTATTTTCAAATCTGTTTTTTGAAGTTTTTGAGTAAATATAAATAACAAACTGATTCCAAGTACAGCTAAAAGTAGGATTGAACCTAAAAATGGGATGAGCTTAATTCCATAGTAAGAATATAAGTATAAATTTTGTGGGTTTCCCATAGGCATCAAGCTACTGCCGATATTTGCCGCAATTGTTTGCAGGATGATTGTATCCATCATGTTCATTTGTGTTTTTTTACTAATGACAAGTGTTATTGGCACAAAAGTGAGGAGAGCGACATCATTTGTTACAAACATGGAGCAAATAAAGCATAACAAAATTAGAATAATAGATATTGATCTGCTGTTATTGCATTTATTTAAAATGGCAACGGCAAGTTTGTCTAATATCTTTAGCTGTTCAAAGGCCTTAATGGCCACCATTAGATTAAATAAGCTAATTAACACTTCAAAGTTAATATATTCGATCTTTGGCGAATATATAAAGCAGCTTACAATTGCTAGTATCAGTGAAATGGTAAGTACTATATCCTTTTTTAAAAATCCGAATTTCATAAGGAGTCTTTTTTTATTTTGAACGAATACTATTTCTTTCACAATACACCACCTGTAATCTATGTTAGTAGAATGAAACGCAAGGGAAATATACATTTAATAATAGGTATTCAACAAATTTTTTTATATTGCAATAAAATTAATAGCTTTTCTTATCAATTGGTTGTTCTAACATTTGAAACTTAAATGGAATAATATTAATAACGTTTTCAAAAAATAATAATATGAGTAGTTTTTTATTTGTGGAGCTGCCAAAAATCATATTTTTGGTTAACTCGATATTGCTAGAAAAGAGGATATCATAAGGTCCTAAATAAGAGTTTTGTAATGTTTCATCCCTTCAACAAAATCCTTTTTTGCTTAGTGTCTTTAATATTGTAAATATGTACAATATAGACGAATCCCACTAGGGGATTAATTGAGAAAACAAATGTTTTTTGTATGATACCATAAATAAATTAAATGTTTTATTTTTAAAATATTCTTATAATACCCTATCGATTCTTGATTTCAAATACTTTATATGAAGTTCTAAAAGAGAAAAAGTATGCATGTTTTTATGAAGAAAATAGAGGCTTGTCAAAGGTTAGGTAGAACGGAATCCGCGACGTTTGGATACTGTATAAAATTCACAAAATCTCAGTGTTTTTTAGATGAAAAAACCTTAAAATATTTTTTGTTTTTATAAAAATCTGTACTTTTTCGTAACATTCTGTACTTTTAATTATAAATTAAAGACAAGGTTCTCTTAGTTGAAGATTGAAAGCGCTTAATAGATTTTTCGTGAAGTTTTTACCTAGCCTATTTTTGAGATTAGTAGTGAGAAAGGAGATATTTCCATGTTCTTGAGAAAATTAACAAAAAACCAGTTAATCACTATTGATTATTATGATTTAAATGTAAATCACCGGTAAACGAAACAAACATAATAGTACAACAACATTAGTGGATAAGAATATTAGTTTTACAGAAGGGGATAGAGCACCGTGTGTATAAACGTTAAGTTTTTCAAAATTCCAGTTTTACAGTTACATGTTGTGACGTTTGCTTAAACAGGCCAATCCTATTAATATAGAAAATTTTTATCCTTGTTGTATTTGAATATGAATGAGGTATTTATGCCAGGGAATATAGGTGATTTTATATAGATTATGATAGATAAATTTGGGGTATGGAGTGATAATATGGAAAGGTTTTTTGTAGATTTAGTCGGATCAACGAATGATTTTTTGTGGTCTAAATTGTTAATTATTATGCTTGTTATTTGCGGAATTTATTTTACATTTAAATTGAATTTTGTACAGTTTCGAATGTTAAAAGAGATGGTCCGTGTATTAATGGAGGGGAAAAGTGGTTCTAAAGATCAAATCTCTCCTTTTCAAGCGTTTTGTATTGGTATGGCAGCTCGCGTTGGAACAGGGAATATTACAGGAATTGCAATTGCGATTGCATTAGGAGGTCCTGGAGCTGTATTTTGGATGTGGATTATTTCTATTATTAGCTCGGCATCCAGTTTTGTTGAAAGTACATTAGCACAGATATATAAAGTAAAAGATAAAACTGGCTTCCGCGGTGGTCCATCCTATTATATGGAAAAAGGATTGAATAAACGTTGGATGGGAGTATTATTCTCTATTTTAATCACAATTACTTTTGGTCTTGTATTCAATTCAGTACAATCAAATACAGTTACAATTGCTTTTCAAAACTCATTTGGTACAGATCGTCTAACAGTCGGGATAATCATGGCCATTGCTTTCGCTGCGATTATCTTTGGTGGTGTACAACGTATTGCAAAAATGGCTGAATACAAAGTGGTATTTTTAGCGGTATTATACATTGGAGTTGCATTATTTGTTGTAGTTACCAACATATCAAAAATGCCGGAAGTTCTTTCTCTTATTGTTCAAAACGCATTTGGTTTTAAACAAATAGCAGGAGGTTCAATTGGTGCAGCACTTATGAATGGAGTTAAACGTGGTTTATTTTCAAATGAAGCTGGTATGGGAAGTGCACCAAACGTTGCTGCAACAGCAACAACAAGTCATCCGGTGAAACAAGGACTGATTCAAGCATTTGGTGTATTAACGGATACACTGATCATTTGTACTAGCACTGCCTTTATTATTTTGCTTTCTGATGCATATAAACAACCGGGGTTAAATGGTATTGCACTTACACAAGCAGCATTAAGTGAACACATCGGTTCTTGGGCATCGGGTTGTCTTGCTATCTTTGTTTTTTTATTTGGATTTGGTGCGTTAATTGGCAACTATTATTATGGTGAAACAAATATTCGCTTCTTACATACAAGTAAAGTGTGGTTAATGATATACAGAATAAGTGTGTTGGCTATGATTGTATTTGGTTCTGTTGCAAAGATTCAAATTGTATGGGATTTAGCGGACTTATTTATGGGCTTTATGGTTATTATTAATTTAATTGCTATTACCTTACTTTCAAAAGTAGCATTTGCGGCGTTACAAGATTATATAAACCAGAAAAAAGCTGGTAAAGATCCTGTTTTTTATAAAGAAAACATTAAAGGGCTTGAAAATGTTGAATGTTGGGATAGTTATGAGGAAACTTCAAAAAAGAAAAGTGTGTAATAAGAAAGATATTCAGACTGCAATATGTCTGAATATCTTTCTTGGTTCTAGTGCAAATATTATTGATGATATTAAAGAAAAAATTATTCTATATAAAGTTAATAGTACGGGGGAATATTGTTAAATGATAAAGGATTCTATCGTTCAAATTGAGGGTCAAGAAAAAGTTTGCTTAGATCAATGGGTAGCTCATTATCGAACGTATGCAGCTAAGGGACGAAGCGCCAGTTATATTCCCGCTCTGGGAGAAATAAATGTATCGCAGTTAGGTATTTGTATAGTAAAGCCAGATGGAACAATGATAAAGTCAGGAGATTGGGAGGTACCTTTCACATTACAAAGTATATCAAAAGTAATCGGATTTATAGCCGTTTGTTTAAGTCGCGGTATTTCTTATGTATTAGAACGAGTTGACGTAGAGCCAACTGGAGATGCCTTCAATTCGATTATTCGTTTAGAGATACATAAACCAGGAAAACCTTTTAATCCTATGATTAATGCTGGAGCGATTACGATAACTTCACTTTTGCCAGGGATATCGGTGCAAGAAAAATTAGAATCTCTATACGTATTAATTGAAAAAATGATAGAGAAGCGTCCTGCTATTAATGAAATAGTATTTCAATCAGAATGGGAAACGGCTCATCGTAATAGAGCTTTAGCATACTATTTAAAGGAGAATGGTTTTCTAGAATCAGATGTGGAGGAGACACTAGAGGTTTACCTAAAACAATGTTCGATTGAAATAAATACAGAAGATATTGCCTTAATAGGGCTTATACTAGCACATGATGGATATCATCCTATTCGCAAAGAACAAGTGCTCCCTAAAGAAGTAGCTAGGTTAACAAAAGCTTTAATGCTTACTTGTGGAATGTACAATGCTTCTGGAAAATTTGCTGCTTTCATTGGATTACCAGCTAAGAGTGGGGTATCCGGCGGAATTATGACACTTGTTCCCTCAAAGTCTAGGAAGGATTTATCGTTCCAAGATGGATGTGGTATTGGTATTTACGGACCAGCCATTGATGAATATGGGAATAGTTTACCAGGAATTATGTTGTTAGAACATATTGCAAAAGAATGGGATTTAAGTATATTTTAAAAAGGAGCACAGATATTTTGATGTTAGAGCGAGTCCAAAAGTGTTCAGACCTTATATTGTGTCTGAACATTTTTGAGTTATAAAGTATCTTTCTAAAGTAGAAGAGTGTAATGAATACTCACAATCTGTAATGCTTTCGTTTATATCTTATTTATCAGTTTTTGAAAAAAATAGAGTAAGTGTTGTATTAATGCAAATAGGTTTGTATACTGACTGTTAGGCGAAAGTGAGAAGTGATTATTTTGAATCTTAGTAATTTAGTAAAAAAAGACATTTATATTCTCGTTTTAATGATACTTACAGTACCCTTAGTAGGTGAAATAAAGTCATTTCCCTTAAATGAAACATTTAGAATGAGCTTTGGTGCACCAACATTTTTCTTTTTTTTGTTATTGTTTCGACGAGTTCCAGCATTTTTACCGGGTTTTTTAACAGCGATAGTCGTTGTAGTATTTCGTATCTCAATGGATGTCATTATAAAGGGAAATATGGATTGGTTAGCCGCTTTTCATACTCACTATCCTAGTTTTTTCTTTTATTTTACGTATTCGTATCTCTTTCATTTAGCAAAAATCAAACGTTTTTATCATCAACCACTAATGATTGGTTTGATTGGTTGTATTATTGAAATATTGTCAGACTGTGTGGAATTAATGATTCAATATTTCGTATTAAAAACATCGATCACATCCGAGGCAATAAATGAGATCATTGTTATCGCATGTTCCCATAGTTTTATAGTTCTAAGCTTTTTCAATATGATGAAATTGTATGAAGCACAATCAAGGGAGAGACACATAAAGAAACAAAATGAACATATGCTTATGCTCATCTCTAATTTATATGAAGATGCTGTTCATTTAAAAAAAACATTACAAGATGCTGAGAATATAACAAAAAAATCCTATGATTTATATAAAACCTTAGATTCTTTTGAGCATAAACAGATGGATTTTCAGTTTCAGGATTTAAGGCAACAGGCATTACAAATTGCTGGTGAGGTCCATGATGTTAAAAAGGATAATCAACGTATTTTTGCGGGGCTTTCAAAACTAATTTCTGATGAAAGTTTTACAGATTATATGTCTGTACATGAACTGGTAAATATCATTATACGGGCGAATACGAAATATGCACAGTTACTAGAGAAAGACATTCAATTTGTGTATAAAATTGATGGTGTACATTCTCATTATCATATTTATACAATCTTATCTATTATAAATAATATCGTTACAAACGCTGTAGAAGCTATCCAAGGTATGGGAACCATCACAATTGACATTAATAAAGACCACCATTTTGTTGAATTTCAAATAGGCGATAATGGTCCCGGTATTTCTTCAAAATATAAAGATTCAATTTTTGAGCCTGGTTTTACTTCTAAATATGATGATTTAGGCAATCCATCGACAGGCATCGGACTATCGTATGTTAAAGAAATGGTCGAACAACTTGAAGGTGATGTTACGCTTGAGGACAGAACCGAAGGAAAAGGATCAATTTTTATAATTAGATTAGGAATTGATCATATAATTTCGAAAGGGTGATTCTATGTATTTTTATATAGTAGATGATGAAAAAGCGGTTCGCTCAATGTTGGCTCAAATTATCGAGGATGAAGATCTTGGAGAGGTTATAGGAGAAGCTGAGGATGGTTTATCTTTAGAGCAATACATGCCAATCCTTAAAAATATAGATATTTTATTTATCGATTTGTTAATGCCGATTCAAGATGGAATAAAAACAATTCGTCAAATAAAGCCTTCGTTTAAAGGGAAAATCATCATGGTCTCTCAAGTAGAATCAAAAGAATTAATTGCTGAAGCTTATTCGCTTGGCGTTGAATACTATATTATTAAGCCAATTAACCGGATTGAAGTATTAACAGTTGTTCGGAAAGTCATTGAAAGAATTCGTTTGGAAAAATCGATAAAAAACATTCAAGAATCGCTTAATACGGTACTAAAATTGGATAGTAATTCAAGTGCGCAAGAAAAATACCGTAATGAAAAACATTTAAATACTTTTAATCATTTTCAAAATTCCATTCATTTTCTTTTGTCTGAATTAGGAATAGCCAGTGAAAGTGGAAGTAAAGATTTAATGGATATGCTAGATTATTTATATAAATATGAACAAGATAACACGTTGGAACAAGGGTTTCCCTCACTAAAAGAGATTTTTATGAATTTAGCTCAAAAAAAACTTGGGGATTCAGCTGAAGATACCGAATTAAAAAGGTTCATAGAAGCTTCCAAACAACGGATTCGGAGAGCAATTTATCAATCATTAAACCATTTAGCATCCCTTGGACTTACTGATTTTTTAAACCCGAAGTTCGAAAATTATGCTTCTAGATTTTTTGATTTTACTACCGTAAGGAGAAAGATGACAGAATTGAATAATGAACCAACATTACCTGCTCGTATTGATACGAAAAAATTTATTCAAGTTCTTTATTTTGAAGCAAAACGAATACACTTGGAATTAAGATGATAAACTCTTGCTCATTATTACTTTCAATTAATAGATTGATAGTTGTTTTAATGTTATTTGTTTTATATAGTTTTTCTAAGAGAGTATTTTCCTTAATTTCATATTGGTTTTAAAATCAGAAAATTCCGTATCGATTCGGTAGAAATGTACTAACTTAGAACAAAAGAATATGTATTTTTTAAACATTAATATTCATTTAAAAAAATGAGTATTTCCAAAATAAAATATAAATACATAGTAAGTTGAATTTTAAAAAAGATGCTATCTTCTAGCATCTTTTTTCTTTAAGAGGAAATATCATTAATCCTTATATTATTTAAAATTCAAATGCGGGCATATAAATAAGGGAAAAGGAGATAATATTTAACAAATTATAATTGGAAATGATATTTTAGGTCAGAAATGTTTTTATACTAACTAGGCTATTGGTACTAAATAAGTATAATGTCTTGCTTTTCTGCTCTTTAATCTTATAGTTATTTTTTATTAAGTACATATCGTTCTTTAGAAATCTCAATCCTAGCAGAGTATATAAATTGGGTGATAAAAATGTGGAACATAATTACTTCTTATCTTCCAGATTGGAAAGTCTTTGTACAAGCTTTTATTTTGTTTTTAATTCCGTATACTATCTCAAGATTTTTTCATTGGGTTCGTATGTCAGAGAAAGAGTGGGAAGAATGAGTTGGTGGAAGTCAAGAGACAAACAAGTGAAAAAAAATAATATTCAAAGTAAAACGAAACAAGGGTATAAACCTTCTCAAAATGCAACCGTTCATTTCACAAATGATTTTGCCTCTAACTTAGAACTTATAAAGCAACAAATCGGACATAATTCTGATGTTCGCTTTCGGAAGTTTAATATTGGACGCACAGATATTCAGGCTGGGATCATTTTTGTTGATGGTCTATCAGATAAAGAGATAATTGACAAACATATTATGAAATTACTAATGGATGATTTTTCTGACGAATATAAAAATGAATCTTCTTATGTGGAGGGGACTGTTTCAAAAGAATATATTAAAAATAAAGTTCTTACAATTAGTGAAGTAGCAGAAGTCCATTACATAAAAGATTTGATATCCAAAGTATTGATAGGTTCAACAGCTCTTTTAATTGATGGTTTAGCAGATGTGTTTATTCTTGGTACAACAAAAGCAAATAAACGAAACATGGAAGAACCAGTATCGGAGGCATTAGTCAGAGGTCCACGGGTAGGGTTTACTGAAGTATTAAGTGACAATACCTCACTTTTGCGACGGCATTGTGCGGATGAGAACTTATCATTAGTAAAGCTACCAGTAGGAGAGCGTGCAAAGAAAGAGCTAGTTGTCGCATTTATTAAAGATCTTGCTAGTACAGAATTGGTGGAAGAAATAAAAAACAGGATTCAGAAAATTGACATAGATAGTGTACTCGAATCTGGTTACATAGAGCAACTCATTGAAGATAATTATCTCAGTCCTTTCCCGCAGATTCAAAATACAGAACGACCTGATCGTGTTATTAGTGCTTTGATGGAAGGCCGAGTAGCTATTTTGTTAGATGGAACACCATTTGTTTTAATTGCTCCAGTTACATTTAGTATGCTACTGCAATCACCAGAAGATTACTATGAAAGGTGGATTCCTGGTACGCTTCTCCGCTTATTACGCTTCATGACAGCTTTTGTTTCATTATTTGCCCCAGCACTGTATATTTCTTTCATTTCATTTCAGCCAGGATTAATTCCCACTAAGCTCGCTATTTCTATTATCGGATCGCGAGAAGGAGTGCCTTTTCCCGCTCTAATAGAAGCATTGATTATGGAAGTGGCTATTGAAGTTTTACGGGAAGCAGGTTTACGTTTGCCTAAACCTATTGGACCTGCAATGGGAATTGTGGGCGGGTTAATAATTGGTCAGGCTGCCGTAGAAGCAGGTATTGTTAGTCCAATAATGGTTATCGTTGTTGCGGTAACAGCTATTTCTTCTTTTACTATCCCGCAATATAGTGTGGGAATTACGTTACGCATTCTTCGTTTTGTAGCTATGTTTTGTGCTGCGATATTTGGCTTGTATGGAGTTATTCTCTTCTTTCTTTTACTTTGCAGTCATTTAGTGAAACTGAAAAGTTTTGGAGTTCCTTATACTAGCCCTGCTGTTCCGTATCGATTTAGTGACTGGAAAGATTTTATGGTTCGCATGCCATTAAAAATAATGAGACGTCGGCCAAAAATAATGCATACAAAAAAAACTATCCGCAAAAGGTAGCTGATGACGAAAGGAAGTGGCCTTCAGTGATTACTATACCTAAAGACCGAATAACAACTTCACAAGCAGTTGTTATTATTGTAAATTACATACTTGGAACAGGAATCCTCACTCTGCCCAGAGCATCTGTAGAAAAAGTGAAAACACCAGATGTATGGCTAAGTGTGATATTAGGTGGGATACTCGCAATGGTTTCAGGAGTAATTATGGTCAAATTAAGTCAGCAGTTTCCAAATAAAACATTTTATCAATACAGTCAAGATATTGTAGGGAAATGGATAGGCAGGTTGCTTAGTTTTCTTATTATAGGGTATTTTCTTACAACTTCAGCCTTTCAAATTCGTTCAATGGCAGAAGTAATAAGCTTTTTTTTGCTGGAAGGAACCCCCACATGGGCTATTGTTATGCCTTTTATGTGGATAGGTCTTTATTTGATTATGAGTGGTATTAATTCAATTGCACGGATGTTTGAAATAATATTTCCTATTACTATTTTTATTTTTTTACTCATTTCCTTTATGAGTATCGGAATATTCGAGATAGATAATCTCCGTCCCGTATTAGGTTTGGGAATTAAACCAGTGATAGATGGGATAAAAACAACGTCTCTCGCATATACAGGACCTGAAATCATGTTAATTCTTTTGGTGTTTATGGAACAACGAAATAAAGCAGTAAAAGCTATTTTAGTTGGAATTTCTATTCCGTTAATCTTTTATGTAATAACTGTTGTAATGGTCATTGGTGCATTATCAATTGATGGGGTTGTAACAAGAACATGGCCAACAATTGACCTTATGCGCAGTTTTGAAATTTCTGGTTTGATATTTGAACGTTTTGAGTCTTTACTGCTTGTAATATGGATTATGCAAATATTTGCTACATATACAATTAGTTACTATGCAGCTGCATTAGGATTAGCGCAACTCTTTAAAAAGAGTATTCATCCGTTTATTTTTGCTTTGATTCCAATCATTTACATCATTGCTATGACTTCGAAAAATGTAAATCATTTGCTTAAATTGGGGGATATGCTCGGTAATGCGGCTTTATTTTTATTTGGTTTACTGCCACTGCTCCTTCTTATTATTAAGCGATTAAAAGGAGGAATAGTGTGAAAACGAAATTTAATTATATGCGGTTCTATTTGGCTTTGTTAGGGACGCTTTTGCTTCTATTTTTAACAGGATGTTGGAGCAGTAAAGAAATAGAAGAGTTGAGTTTAACTGCAGGTATAGCACTAGATAAAGGGAAGGAGTCAATAATTGAGAAAGAGGATGAGGAAGGAAGGTATCCAAAAAGAAACCTCATAACAGCTACTTATCAAATTGTTAGTTCGCAAGCGCAAAGTAAAGGGAACGGACAACAAAAACGGTATATAAATGTTTCTGAGACCGGTGATTCCATTCATCAAATTATTCGTGAGTTTTCATTGAAAAGAGAGAGCACAATGTTCAGCCCACATTTAAAAAACATTGTTATTAGTGATAGTCTTTTACGTACATACAGTTTAGAACAATTACTTGAACAGTATCTCCGTGACAATGAGGTTCGGCTTAGCTGTATGATCTTAATTAGCAAGGGTCTAGCGAAGGAGGTACTGGAATCAAACAAAAACGGGGAAATCCCAGCATTTCGTTTGTCTGGAATTGCAGATAATCGAAATAGAACAACAAGGATTTTACCTCCTGTATCGCTCGCTAAATTAGGAGGAAAGATGCGGTCAGGATCCAGTTTTCTTTTGCAAAATGTAATCTCAATAAAGGGAGAAACAAAATTTGCAGGAGCTGCTGTAATTAAAGGGAAGACAAAAAAGTTGATGGGCTTTTTAAATGAGCAGGAATTGGAAGGAGTAGTATGGATAAACGGAAAAAGGAATGGTGGTGTGGTAAAAACTTTTGATAAAGAATCAAAGAAACTTATTATATACGAAGTAAAGTCAATAAAAAGCAAAATCATACCACATGTTAACGGAAATAATATTTCCTTTGATGTAAACATTGAATCAGAAGGACGTTTGTCTGAAAATTGGATGCAATCAGGAAAAGATTTTGAAAGTGAATTTTTAAAAAGAGAAGAAAAAGCTATTGAAAAAGAAGTAAAGTACTTAGTACATCATGTTACAAAAAAAATACAAAAAGAATATCAAGTCGATATTGTGGGTTTTGGTAACCAATTAAGAATTAAACACCCGAGAACATGGGAGAAAGTCAAAAAAGATTGGGATCGAACATTTAGTAAGGTACCGATTAAATATCATATAAATGTAACTATACAAGATTATGGAGCGTCAAGTTTAAAACGATGAGACGTCTTAATTGACCTTATATTTACACAAAAACAAAAAGTTAAAAAAATTTTAATTTAAAAATTTTTGTAACTTTTTGTTTTTTTATGTCCTTCTTATTATAAATTAAAGAAATGATTTTATTAAAAGTTCATTATTTCTTTATCCTATGCATTTCTTTTGCGCTATAAAGAAGATCACAATAGTTACTATTGGCGTGTTATTTAACGTTAGGAAAGAGAAATCGCTATATGTCTTGAGTAGGAGGGAGTTTGAAGTGCAAGCGAAAGCAGTGCAAATAGAAGAGATCTATCAAGAAATATTAGACGGTAAAAGAAGTAGGTTTCCACCGAATACATGGAAAGAAGATAGCAATAGAGAGCTATCTAAAAGGGTCACAAAATATTTAATTGAAACAATTTTAAAATGGAATGAAGAAGATATTAAACAAAAATGGAATACGCCTTTAATTATAAAATATCGATTACTCGGCGCGCTCAAACATGGTTATGATAACAGTCCCTATAAGATGATTGAAGACTTATATCCTAATAGATTTAAAGAGTGGGAGTTTGGTATGGCACCATTAAATTTTTGGACTAAAGAAAAAGCTCTTGAAGTATTAAAATGGACTGTTGAAGAAAAAGAAAAGCTAAGTAAAGTAGAACTACTCAAATTCTATAGTAAAAAATGGTTAGAGAAAAATAAACTCAGTGCACCATTAGTTATGTATTGGAATGGTAGCCCTTATGCAATGATAAATTCTTTATATCCTAATAAATTTAAAGAGTGGGAATTTAGTATGACTCCTAACAAGTTTTGGACTAAAGAAAAAGCATTGGTAGCATTAAGGTGGACTATTGAAGAAAAAGAAAAATTAACTTCTTTTCAATTATTACAAGTTTACAGTGTAAAATGGCTTACTATTCATAAATTAATTTCTCCTTGTCAAATATTCTGGAATAACAGTCCGTACTCCATGATCAATGAGTTATATCCTGGTCAAAATAAAGAATGGGAATATAAATTCACACCTACCGGATTTTGGACTGAAAAAAAAGCATTAGAGGCGCTGAAGTGGACTATTGAAGAAAAGGAAAAACTAACAGAGGAGCAATTACTATCTATTTACACACAAAGGTGGTTAATTAAACATAAGTTATGGACACCATTAAGAAGATATTGGAAAGGAAGTCCATACAATATGTTAAATACTTTATACCCCAATCGTTATGCAAAAGATATGTTAAAAGGTTATAAAAATAAATAATGATTATATTAGAAGTCTTACTTATATCATGCAATATCAAGTTTAAGATAGAGTTAATAAAATATTGATTTAATTAATTCTTAACTTAATTATAGGAGCGAAATTATATGTCACCTTTACGGAATGAAGCATTAAAAATGCATAAAGAAAAACAGGGGAAGATTGGTGTTTATTCTAAAATTAAAGTACAAAATTCAACAGATTTAAGTCTCGCTTACTCACCAGGTGTTGCTGAGCCATGCTTAGAGATTTATAAAGATGAAAGCAAAGTATATGATTATACAATGAAAGGGAATCTAGTTGGGGTTATATCTGATGGAACTGCAGTATTAGGTCTTGGGAATATTGGACCTAAAGCAGCTATGCCAGTGATGGAGGGAAAAGCTTTACTTTTCAAATCATTTGCTGAGATCGATGCTTTTCCTATTTGTTTAAACACTAATAATCCGGATAAGATTGTTGAGGTTGTTAAATTATTAGAACCAAATTTTGGTGGGATAAACTTAGAAGATATTGCAGCACCTCAATGCTTTGAAATTGAGGAGCGTCTAAGAAAATCTTGTGATATTCCTGTTTTCCATGATGATCAACACGGTACAGCTATTGTAACGATTGCTGGCCTAATTAATGCACTTAAGTTAACAAATAAAAAAATTGAAGATGTACAAATCGTTGTAAATGGTGCTGGTGCTGCTGGGATAGCCATTGTTAAGCTGTTACTTCATATGCATGTAAAAAATGTTATTTTGTGTGACACAAAAGGGATAATATATGAACAGCGACCTATTGGAATGAATGCGCTTAAAGAAGAAATAGCTCGTATTACAAATATAGAACAGAAGCGGGGAAAATTAGCAGAGGCCCTTATTGATGCTGATGTATTTATTGGCGTATCAGCTGCAGATGTAGTTGATGAGGATATGATTCGTTCTATGAATCATAATCCTATTATTTTTGCCCTGGCTAACCCTACACCTGAAATTATGCCTAATAAAGCAAAAAAAGCAGGAGCACTAGTAGTTGGTACAGGACGTTCTGACTTTCCTAATCAAGTAAATAATGTACTAGCTTTCCCCGGAGTTTTTCGTGGAGCCTTAGATGTACAAGCAAAAGAAATTAATGAAGAAATGAAGCTAGCAGCTGTTTATGCAATAGCTGAGTTAATTTCAGAAGAAGAGCTTCATGTCAACTATGTCATTCCAAATCCATTTGATCCTAGGGTGGTGCCACATGTAGCATATGCTGTTGCACGTGCTGCAGTGGAAACCGGTGTTTCAAGAAAAAATATCAGCATGTCTGAAATTAAAAACAATCTATTCAGGTTAACAAAAGAGGTAAATATATTAAAATAAATATTTTTCTTAAGAAAATATTATGTAGTAAAGATTATATGAAATTGAATCAGGCTATCTCGCCTAAGGTAGCTTACTATATTCTTAAAGTTTTTTTAATTGTTTCATGTGTTTTTGATTGGATTTTGTAGTATTAGTTATCAAATTAAAGATACGTTTCTATTAGAATCAGCTTGAAAGTAGTTTGAATCCTTTACTGACAGGCTATTCATATAAGTTAGTTGTAAGAAAGTGAATAAATCTATGCTCTTAAGAAATTTAACAGAAAATCACTTAATGACTATTAATTATTATTAGAGTGGTTTGTTGCAACATGTAAAGGATTTGTTTACAACTTTGATTTAAAACAATAAACCCTTCTTTTAATAGATTAATAGTAAAGGTTCTCTACTTAGTTCTTAGCGTATAAAAAGTTAAATTATGTATATCTCCCTTTCTGATATTTGTAAAACGCATATATTTATTCCTTGTGAAGTATGAAAATTAACAAAGTCTTAAAAGGAGCGAGTTTAAATGATGATTGTTCTTCAGGTAGTTTTAGCAATTTTTATTGTAGTAGGGGGATTCATAAAAATTTTCCGTATATCTTTTCAGGTAGAACATTGGCGACAATATCAATATTCATTATGGTTTATGTCTATAATTGGTTTTGTTGAAATTATTGGAGCAATAGGTATAATCGGTGGTATTTGGAATCAATACTTAGCGCTAGGAGCAAATACATTATTAGCAGTTCTCATGGTCGGAGCTATTCATGCTCATATTTTTCGAGCAAAACAATCTATTTTAATGATAATCCCTGCATTACTTTGTTTCATGCTATCTACGGCGATAATTATTTGGAATTTAAATACATTTTATTAAGCGTAACTATAAATTTTGAAAATAAGTAATTATAAGAGGAATATGTAAGCTCTATTTAAAATGGTGAATAGTTAAAGAATATTAATTCCGAAAAATTATCGCCATTTTACTCTTGTTTTTAATAGTTCTATGAATAGAAAGTCTCTTCATTTTTTTAAATGCATGCTTGTAAAGTACATACAAAAGCATAGCTCATTATAGGAAGGAGAATTTTTAAATTCTATTGATAAACCCAGTAATTGTAATAGCCCTTATTTAGAATAATAATTTCAAAATCAATAAAGTTTAGAATAGAAGGAGCAAGATCAAATTATTATGAATAAACAAATAGGATTTATCGGATGTGGCAACATGGGTATTGCTATGATAGGTGGGATGATTAATAAAAATATAGTGTCTCCAAATCAAATAATTTGTTCAGATTTAAACGTCAGTAATTTAAAAAATGCTAGTGATAAATATGGCATAACTATAACTACTAATAATAATGAAGTCGCTAACAGTGCTGACATTTTAATTTTATCAATTAAACCAGACCTATACACATCGGTAATTAACCAAATAAAAGACCAAATAAAAAATGATGTAATTGTTGTAACTATTGCTGCAGGAAAAAGTATTAAGAGCACTGAGAATGAATTTGATAGAAAGTTAAAGGTTATTAGGGTAATGCCTAATACACCAGTACTTGTTGGGGAAGGAATGTCTGCATTATCTTTTAATGAAATGGTTACAGAAAAAGATATAAAAGAGGTACTAAATATATTTAATATTTTCGGCCAGACGGAGGTCGTAAATGAAAAACTAATGGATGTTGTTACATCTATTAGTGGTTCTTCTCCAGCATATGTGTATATGTTTATAGAAGCCATGGCAGATGCTGCTGTACTTGACGGTATGCCGAGAAAACAAGCTTATAAATTTGCGGCTCAGGCTGTATTAGGTTCTGCAAAAATGGTATTGGAAACGGGAATACATCCAGGTGAATTGAAGGATATGGTTTGTTCTCCAGGTGGAACGACGATAGAAGCTGTAGCAACACTAGAAGAAAAAGGTTTAAGAACAGCTATCATTTCAGCAATGAAACGTTGTACGCAAAAATCTATGGAAATGTCTCGTTTAACTAGTAAGTGAGAGGCTTTGTTTAGGCGTAACTTCACATCCATTAATGTAAGTAGTTATTTAAATTAAAAGTTTGTTGCTATTCTCTTATAGGGAGCGGGGGCATACATTGCCTTCCGCAACGGTGCTCTAGGTTATAATTAAATAGATTAATATATAAATTATAGAAAAACAAAAAGTGTATACAAATGTATAATCGGAGGAGTTGTTATGTCAAATAAAGTTCCTACTTCCTTTATCATTATTATAGGATTGATGCTGTTTGCATTGTTTTTTGGAGCAGGAAATTTAATTTTTCCACCTATGCTTGGTCAAATGGCTGGAAATAATGTATGGATAGCCAATGCAGGCTTTTTAGTTACTGGAGTTGGTTTACCATTGTTAGCAATAACAGCATTTGTTTTTTCAGGTGAAAATGATTTGCAATCTTTAGCTAGTCGTGTGCATCCGGTGTTTGGTATTGTATTTACGACCGTTCTCTATCTAGCAATTGGTCCCTTTTACGCCATCCCTAGATCTGGTAATGTATCGTTTGAAATTGGAATTAAACCTTTTTTATCAAATGATGCAAATCCTGTTGCATTAACTGTATTTACAATCTTATTTTTTACAGTTACATGCTTGTTATCCCTTAATCCTACAAAGATTATTGATATAGTTGGGAAAATTTTGACTCCTATCAAATTGACTGTTATTGGGATCCTCGTAGTTGTGACTTTTATTCATCCAATTGGAAGAATTCAAGCACCTATTGAATTGTATGCATCAGATTCATTTTTTAAAGGTTTTCAAGAAGGATATTTAACATTAGATGCTCTTGGAGCTTTTGTTTTCGGAATCATTATTGTGAATGCAATTAGAGAAAAAGGGGCTACGACTAAAAAGCAGCTTATGATTGTTTGTGTAAAAGCAACGGCTATTGCTGCTACACTCTTAGCTCTTATTTATACTGCCCTTTCCTATATGGGCGCTTCTAGTGTAGAAAAACTAGGTCGTTTAAATAATGGGGCTGAAGTTTTAGCAAAAGTTTCGGACTATTACTTTGGTTCGTATGGTGCAATTTTCTTAGGTGTAATGATTATAGTAGCATGTTTAATCACAAGCGTAGGACTTATCACTGCTTGTTCTTCTTTTTTTCATAAATTATTTCCAAAGGTTTCTTACAAAAAACTTGCTATTATTTTGTCTGTTTTCAGTACACTAGTTGCGAATATAGGGTTAACACAATTAATTAAGATTTCAATCCCTGTATTAATAACTATGTATCCAATTGCTATTACCTTAATATTTCTAACATTTTTACACTCTGTATTCAATGGTAGATTTGAAGTATATCAAGGGAGTTTGATATTGACATTTATTTTTAGTTCGTTAGATGGATTAAAAGCTGCTGGAATAGAAAGTGAAATAATCCATAATTTTGTTGAGCACTTTCTTCCTTTATATAGTGTAGGTTTAGGGTGGGGATTTCCGGCTATTATAGGCGGTGTATGTGGGTATATTGTTAGTGTATTACGGAAGAAAAATACCTTAAGTTCTAGTGAAACTCAATTAAATAAATAAATTATTTTTGTTTATCATACCATTATCGGGCATACAAAACTAATTATCTCTTTGGAATGAAAAAATCTTTTATTTATATCTTTGGAGGTAAAGTGAATCAGCTATAACACATTATAGCTGATGTTTGTTGAACAGTGGATGAAAGAGAAAAAATAGAATGTTTCAAATTTATTTAACGTAAAAGAAATATTATAAGACTATCTAATAACTAAGTAAATTTACATACAACAATAAAGAGAAGAGCAAACCTTATTTTAAAGGGGATACAGAGAATATGAGTAAGTTATTAAAAAAGAAATCCGTTGCACAATTGTTAGAGCATAATCAAAGCAAGACCTTAACGAAAACATTAGGAGCATTTGATTTAATTATGTTAGGGGTAGGCTCAATAATTGGAACAGGGGTTCTTGTGTTAACTGGATTAGTGGCAGCAAGAGATGCTGGTCCAGCAGTTATTTTTTCATTTGTACTTGCAGCAATTATATGCGGATTCATAGCATTATGTTACGCAGAAATTGCTTCCACACTCCCGGCATCTGGTAGTGTATATACGTACTCATATGCAACAATTGGTGAGTTTGTTGCTCATCTAGTAGGTTGGTCTTTACTGTTAATATATATTGTGGCAACAGCGGCTGTCGCTGCTGGATGGACAGGCTATTTCCACAATTTAATAAAAGGGTTTGGATTAGAGATACCTAAAGCTCTAGTAACGATCCCTTCACATGGTGGTATTGTGAATCTACCAGCAGTAATCATTACATTGATATTAGCATGGATGTTATCCCGTGGTACGAGGGAAAGTAAACGAATCAATAATATAATGGTATTGATTAAAATTGGTATGATTTTGTTGTTTATTACGGTTGGTATATTCTATGTAAAACCAATGAACTGGATACCAATTGCACCATACGGTTTAAGTGGGGTTTTTACAGGTGGAGCAGCTATTTTATTCGCTTTCACGGGTTTTGATATATTAGCAACTTCAGCAGAAGAAGTAAAAGATCCGAAACGTAATCTTCCCATCGGTATTATTGCATCATTAATCATATGTACAATTATTTATGTTATGGTATGCCTTGTTATGACAGGAATGGTTTCCTATAAAGAATTAAATGTTCCTGAGGCAATGGCTTATGTAATGGAAGTGGTAGGACAAGGAAAAGTCGCTGGTGCAATTGCTGCAGGTGCTGTAATTGGCCTTATGGCTGTTATTTTTTCCAATATGTATGCGGCAACACGAGTATTCTTTGCAATGAGTCGTGATGGATTGTTACCGAAATCATTTGCGAAAGTTAATAAGAAAACTGGAGCACCCACTTTTATAACTGGATTGGCAGGAATAGGGAGCTCTATAATAGCTGGGTTTATTGATTTAAAAGAATTGGTTAATTTAGTTAATATCGGTAGTTTGGTGACGTTTGCGTTAGTTTGTCTATCAGTTATTATTCTCCGTAAATCACACCCAAATTTAAAACGTGGATTTATGGTACCTTTTGTACCTATATTACCAAGCGTTTCAATTGTATGTTGTGTGGTTTTAATGCTAAATTTACCGTTAAGGACATGGGTGTACTTTAGTATTTGGATTACTATTGGGGCAGTAATATATTTCCTTTATTCGATAAAACACAGTAATTTAAATGAGGAAACGATCTCGAAATTACATGATAAAATTGCGAGATAATAACGATAGAAAATTTTATTAATAATCATATTGATAGTTGAGCAACATAGAAACAGTTTTTTGACATTTAGTAAGAAATAAAATGAAAAATTCTAGGACAGCAGAGTGCCTTTTTTAGAAACCTTGCCTGTTTTTCATGATTTAAAACTAATAAGGAGAGGAAAGTATGAGTGAATTACATTTTATGAGTCTAGAAGAACTGGATAATGAATTAGAAAAAGATGACAGTGGTATTTATTTCATTAAAGATTATAATGACAATATTATTTATGTAGGCAAGGCTTTTAGTATAAAAAGTAGAGTATTAGCTCATTTTAATAGTTATTCCAATATTAAGGAATATGTACATTTATTTAATAAAGTAGCGTATCTCATTGAAGATAGTTTATTAAAACGCTCATTGTTACAAGTTACTTATATGATTAAATATAAACCAGTATTAAACAAAGAAGTTCAAAAAGAATTTCCAGAGTTATATACTCAATACATTAAGCAAACAAATAAAAAATCCATGTTGTTAGAAATTGATCAAGCTAAAGAAAAAAGGGATGAGTTAAAGAATAGATTAGTAAAATTAGTGGGTGGAAAAACTATGTTTTATGACATAATTTCTCTGTTAAACAATGGGTATAACTATCATGTTCTCGCAAAAGTATTGAGCATAGAACTTCAAACTTTAATTATAATGAAAGAACACCGAAACAAATTCCCGATACCACATAATTATAAGAGGACAATAAAGCATCAAGATATAATGTATGCTTTATCTGGAAAAAAGAATTTAAGTACGTCAAGGTTAAACACTTAACTTTAAAGTAGTAAATTCGTTGCTTTTGTAGCTTTTATTGTTATATTGAAATGCAATGTACATTTGTATTTCAAATTTAATTGGTGGAATATGGGGAGGGAAAGGGTTCTCATAAAAATACTAGAAGAAATTAGGTTACTCATGCATAAATATATTGGAAGTGCAATTATAAATATTCAAAGATACGAAAGTAATACAAATGAAATTCTTATTTCTGCTACTACAAGTATTATTGAGCAAATGAAGTATGAAATTGCTCTTGAACTAGGAGTCACACTGGGACCTGATACATCATCATCTGCAAATGGTTCGATCGGTGGAGAGATTACAAAACGCTTAGTTCGAATGGCTGAAAAACAGTTAACAGGTCAATACAGATTACACTAAGAAAATAATCCGTATATATACGGATTATTTTTCCTTTAATTTACAAAAAAATAAATTTTGAAATTGAAAAAACACCTCAGATTCCTTTGTAATAACCTTTTGTAGTCGTGTTAATGGAATAGGTATCGAAAGAGGATTAATTCAATACAAACGATGTATGAGCTCTTAAAAGAGTTTTGTTGTTATTTACAATTTTAATTCCATAATACTTAAGCCAATATAATAAAATATTTATGTCTAAATCGATATAAGGTAATGATTATTAAGAGATATTTCTTTTTTTATAGAATAAGTAAAACCTGATATTGTAGTAAGTATTGTTTTGAGGTCAATTTACTGTGCACCTTAATTATTGAAATTTTTTTGTTGATTAACAACTATTGTATTTGGAAATTAATAATAAGTTTATCCCGCTATTTGTGGGCAGTAAGACCTCCACCTCAAAATTCAGCGGAAGCAAAGAAGTTAGGTGGGGGATCAACTGTCCGTAAAAGCCTGATTGGTGTGGGCTAATAATCAGTGGGGGATGAAGAAAACC
Organism: Bacillus sp. CCNWLW194; assembly: GCF_037120585.1. Lineage (NCBI taxonomy): Bacteria > Bacillati > Bacillota > Bacilli > Caryophanales > Bacillaceae > Bacillus > Bacillus sp. CCNWLW194. Next base: position 64,813 of record NZ_JBBBBL010000024.1, read on the forward strand.
CCCACTGATTAAAGTTTCACTTTATGTGATGCGGTAATAAAACTATCTAGTTTGCTATTCTTAGTATTTGTAAAGTATATATATTTTTTCCTCTTTTGTGGAAATTAAAACTAATGTTGCGACCAGTAATATAGTGCCAATTAGATAAAACTAGTTGCCACTATATAGCCGATTTTTTGAATATTCCATTCGTTTTTTTATTCTTATTCTTTGTTGATGAAAAGACCTTTCTCTCAATTAAATGTTTAATTGAGTACTTGAAATTCCTCCACCTTGTATTTTTCAAAGTATAGTGCTTCAAAAATAGCCTTATCACTTTCAGCTGTTTCCAATTTTATGACTTCGTTATTATCTTTTTTTAAAATTTGGAACGAAGTGGTTTTTCAGTTTCACATTTAAATTAGCAGTATTTATTTTTGGAATTCAATTTGTATAAGTGATTGAATTGGAACTTTGACTGTTGTTTCTTGCGGTGGTACAGTATCTCCTGTAACTTTCGCTGCATTTTAAATCTTTTTCCAGCTTGGTCCTCGCATTGACTACCACTGTATTTTGTAGTACTTCACTGTTTTCTCATGTTCAATAATTATATCTTGTAGAATTAAGAAAAGAACTTAGTGTATTTCATTTACTTATCTACTCTGATATTTAGATGCTAACTACAATTAAATAATATATGATTTTTATAAAAAAGATATAGTAATATTTTGTTGTGAATTGTACTAATTTGATATTTTATAGTATTATTTGTCGTGAATTATATCTAACAGAATATATTTTATGGATCTATAAAGGAGAATGTAATGAATACTTCCATCGATATACAACACTTGTGTGATCTTGCACATAAAGCATTTAATGCCCCTGTACATATTTTATCTGCAGACAGAAAAATTTTATATCATTCTACATCTGATAATGTTTGTAGTCCTTTTTATTCTTCAAAAGAAGAACATCTTAGTGATATTTATCAAGAAAACGATCCCTTTAACTTGCCACTTTTCCGAAGTAACAACTATCTTGAAAATTTTGTTCTAATTCATATAGAAAATCATGATGATATTAAAGGGACTATTATAATCGGTCCTACTATACATCCAAAAGATTCAGATGATATGATCATAAAATTTCAGAAAGAATTTAAATCAAATGATAACATTCAAGAAAGACTTGCCTATTATCAGTGTTTATCTGAGATTAAAAAAACTACATTAATTGATATGGGAATTTTATTACATTACATGATTTTCAATGAAAAGTTAGATGTAGATATTGTCTTGGAAAAAAATAAAGTACTAGAGGAAATTCCTAATAAAATTGTGAAACCTGATTTATATATTTTAAAACGCCGACAAAACAAACCTAAAACGCACAATATGGCATTAGTAAATGATTTCTTTTCGACTATCAAAGAAGGAAATAAAAAAAAGTTAGTACAGTATATGTATGCGGTTTCGCAAGAAGATGTTGAACTTATGCTAATAGAGGATCCGCTCAGGAATCAAAAAAACCTTGGAATTATTGCGATTACCTTAGCCACTCGATATGCAATAGAAGGAAATCTGCCACCAGATATTGCTTTTGCTCATAGTATTTTATATATACAAACCCTAGAACAATTAGATAGTGTAGAATCTGTAAAGCGTTTGTCAGGGGACGCTTTACGTACCTTTGCAGATCGTGTGAAAGAATACAATGCAAAAAAGTATTCTTACGCGGTTACTACATGTATAAAACATATTAATAAAAATGTTTACGATGGAATATCTCTGAATGAACTTGCTAATCATTTAGAAATTACGCCTACTTATCTGTCTAAACTATTTAAGAAAGAAATGGGAATCACTTTAAGCGAATATATTCAAAGGGAACGAGTGGAAGAAGCAAAAAAATTATTAACACTCACTACTTATTCGTTATCAGATATCTGTGCTTGGCTTAATTTTAATGACCAAAGTTATTTTATAAGAGTTTTCAAAAAAAACACTAGCATGACTCCTAGGCAGTACCGTGAAAAATATACAATAATATAAGCTTGTTATCTGCTGTCTCCAATGTAAAGACTTAAACATGGGTATAAGTATCCTAAAAAATAAAAATTCACTAACCATTATTTTGCTAAAGGAAACAAAAAGATAGAAGGCTGCAAAGTGTTTCAAGGAGGCTTTGCAGCTTTTTTGTAATTTAGAACCTACGTTTATAACGAAGATAAGTTTATAGATTAATATCTTCATATTAAATATTTAATAATAATGATATTAGGATGTTTTGTGAAAAAATCAAAAATATAACATATATTACTAAATATATCTACATTTTATGCAATTATACATAACTAAATAAAGGTAAAAAAGTATAAAAAGACCTATAATATTATTCTATAAGTATTTTTTCTAAAATAAAATTTCTTGGTTGAGATAAGATAGTTATTTTTAACCGTATACACATTAATTTGTAATCATTGCAATTACAGAAATGAAATTTACGAATAACTATATTTATATAATTTTTTTCGGGGCATATTTTTATTTAACAGTAAATTATCGAGCTTAATCGACAAAATTTTTCTATTTACGCATTAAAAATTTAATGTTTTAATGAACAACATAACTGGTATGACCAGACAGAAAGGAGAAGGTTACGCTAATAGGAATTATAGTGAAGTTGTAATTAACATTATGTCGTTAATAATTTTCTAAATAGTCAATTTATTAACAAAAGGTCAAGAATCAAATTTGTAATAAACGTGTTCTAAGTTTCTGCATAACAAAAGTGAAGTTATTCCGCAATAAAAGTATAAGCGATGTACAGTATAATTTCACCTTTTGTTGTCTAGTAAGGAGTTTGCTGACAAAACTAAGAAAAATATTACTAAATTTAAATTTAAAAATGTTATGACAAAATTAGCTATAAGCATTGGTTTATTGATTCTCGCGGTTCTGTAAGTTAAACCGCAATTCTAGGGAAGGATTAATAAGTTACTATTCATAGGGTGCTTGATTCAAATATAGTTAATAAATTTTTGTTATTTATATTTGAAAAAATAGAGTATCGAAATGAGAGATAAGTAAAATCCTTACATCCTATTAGAAGTAAAAAATAACGATATTACCCTATCTGAAAGATTTCTCCTTCCTAACCAGTTTACAAAGAGAGAGGTCGTACAAGTTATATGAATTAAGTTATAAAAACAATGGTAAAGGAGTGTACGGAATGAAAAATAAAATAATTACAGGATTATTAGTCACATCCATTGTAACTGGAGGAAATATTCCTATCAATACTCTCGCAACACCAATCGTTCAAGCAGAAACTCAACAGGAAGGCATGGATATTTCCTCTTCATTACGAAAATTAGGTGCGCAATCTAAATTAATCCAAACGTATATTGATCAATCTTTAATGAGTCCTAATGTACAGTTAGAGGAAGTCACAGCTTTAAATACAAATCAATTCCTAATCAAACAAGATATGAAGGAATGGTCATCGGAACTCTATCCAAAGTTAATTCTATTAAATTCAAAAAGTAAAGGATTTGTAACAAAATTTAATAGCTATTACCCGACATTAAAATCGTTTGTAGACAATAAAGAAGATAGAGAAGGGTTTTCGGATAGACTTGAAGTACTTCAAGAAATGGCTATGACGAATCAAGAAAATACGCAACGGCAAATCAATGAATTAACAGATCTTAAATTACAGCTTGATAAAAAATTAAAAGATTTTGATACTGATGTGGCAACTGCGCAAGGCATACTAAGTACAGATGGAACAGGAAAAATAGACCAGTTAAAAAATGAAATATTAAATACCAAAAAAGCAATTCAAAATGATTTACAGCAAATTGCATTAATACCAGGGGCTTTAAATGAACAGGGATTTGCTATATTCAAAGAAGTTTATAGTCTTTCAAAAGAAATTATTGAACCAGCTGCTCAAGCAGGGGTGGCAGCGTATAACAAAGGAAAAGAAATTAACAACTCTATTCTAGAAGCTGAGAAAAAAGCAGTGCAAGAAGCAACAGAGCAAGGTAAAACTGCTCTAGAGATTGAATCAGCAAAAAAAGCAGCTCGTGAAGCAATTGAGAAAAGCAAACAAGGTGAAATAGCAGCCGCAGCTGCAGCCAAAACACAAGAGTATGACCTGATGAAGGTCATTGATACTGAAAAGATTAAGAAAACATTTGGCGTTTTTGCTGAAGTAAATAAATTAACGGCAGAACAGCGAGCATATTTAGATGATTTAGAGAAACAAAATCAAAAAATATATGATTTAACAACGAAATTATCAATAGCTGATTTACAAAAATCAATGCTTCTTCTTACACAAAATGATTTGCATACGTTTGCAAATCAAGTAGATGTAGAACTTGATTTACTAAAGCGCTATAAAGAAGATTTAAATCTAATAAAAAATAGCATTACAAAATTATCTACTAATGTTGATACAACTAACGAGCAGTCTCAAAAAGATACATTAAGACAATTAAAAAATATAATAAGTTACCTTGAAGAACAAGTATATAAATTTTGATATTACGTTTTTTGAAAATCTATAAAGATTATAGGTATTTAGCGAAAGAAGGAGAATAGTCATGAAAAAATTTCCATTCAAAGTACTAACTTTAGCCACATTAGCAACTGTTATAACTGCTACTACCGGTAACACTATTCATGCATTTGCACAAGAAACGACCGCTCAAGAACAAAAAGTAGGCAATTATGCATTGGGCCCTGAAGGACTGAAGAAAGCATTGGCTGAAACAGGGTCTCATATTCTAGTAATGGATTTATACGCAAAAACAATGATTAAGCAACCAAATGTAAATTTATCTAATATCGATTTAGGCTCAGAGGGGGGAGAGTTGCTCAAAAATATTCACCTTAATCAAGAGCTGTCACGAATCAATGCGAATTACTGGTTAGATACAGCGAAGCCACAGATTCAAAAAACTGCTCGTAATATTGTAAATTACGATGAACAATTTCAAAATTATTACGACACATTAGTAGAAACGGTACAAAAGAAAGATAAGGCAGGCCTAAAAGAGGGTATAAATGATTTAATTACTACAATCAATACAAATTCAAAAGAAGTTACAGATGTAATTAAGATGCTACAAGACTTCAAAGGGAAACTATATCAAAATTCTACAGATTTTAAAAATAATGTTGGTGGTCCAGATGGGAAAGGTGGATTAACTGCAATATTAGCAGGTCAACAGGCAACGATTCCACAACTTCAAGCTGAAATTGAGCAACTTCGTTCTACTCAGAAAAAACATTTTGATGATGTATTAGCGTGGTCAATTGGTGGTGGATTGGGAGCAGCTATTTTAGTTATTGCAGCTATTGGAGGAGCGGTAGTTATTGTTGTAACTGGCGGCACAGCTACACCAGTTGTTGTTGGTGGACTTTCAGCTCTTGGAGCAGCTGGTATCGGTCTAGGAACTGCGGCTGGTGTCACAGCATCTAAGCATATGGACTCCTATAACGAAATTTCTAACAAAATCGGAGAATTAAGTATGAAAGCAGATCGTGCTAATCAAGCAGTTCTTTCGCTTACTAACGCGAAAGAAACATTGGCATATTTATATCAGACTGTAGATCAAGCGATATTGTCTCTAACAAATATTCAAAAGCAATGGAATACAATGGGCGCAAATTATACAGATTTACTGGATAATATCGATTCTATGCAAGACCACAAATTCTCTTTAATACCAGATGATTTAAAAGCCGCTAAAGAAAGTTGGAATGATATTCATAAAGATGCAGAATTCATTTCAAAAGATATTGCTTTTAAACAGGAGTAGAATTGAAATTTAAAACCTAAATTGGAGGAAAATGAAATGATAAAAAAAATCCCTTACAAATTACTCGCTGTATCGACGTTATTAACTATTACAACTGCTAATGTAGTTTCACCATTAACAACTTTTGCAAGTGAAATTGAACAAACGAACAATGAAGATACAGCTCTTTCTGCAAATGAAGCGAGAATGAAAGAGACCTTGCAAAAGGCTGGATTATTTGCAAAATCTATGAATGCCTATTCTTATATGTTAATTAAGAATCCTGATGTGAATTTTGAAGGAATTACTATTAATGGATATGTAGATTTACCTGGTAGAATCGTACAAGATCAAAAGAATGCAAGGGCACATGCTGTTACTTGGGATACGAAAGTAAAAAAACAGCTTTTAGATACATTGAATGGTATTGTTGAATACGATACAACATTTGACAATTATTATGAAACAATGGTAGAGGCGATTAATACAGGGGATGGAGAAACTTTAAAAGAAGGGATTACAGATTTGCGAGGTGAAATTCAACAAAATCAAAAGTATGCACAACAACTAATAGAAGAATTAACTAAATTAAGAGACTCTATTGGACACGATGTTAGAGCATTTGGAAGTAATAAAGAGCTCTTGCAGTCAATTTTAAAAAATCAAGGTGCAGATGTTGATGCCGATCAAAAGCGTCTAGAAGAAGTATTAGGATCAGTAAACTATTATAAACAATTAGAATCTGATGGGTTTAATGTAATGAAGGGTGCTATTTTGGGTCTACCAATAATTGGCGGTATCATAGTGGGAGTAGCAAGAGATAATTTAGGTAAGTTAGAGCCTTTATTAGCAGAATTACGTCAGACCGTGGATTATAAAGTAACCTTAAATCGTGTAGTTGGAGTTGCTTACAGTAATATTAATGAAATGCACAAGGCGCTTGATGATGCTATTAACGCTCTTACTTATATGTCCACGCAGTGGCATGATTTAGATTCTCAATATTCGGGTGTTCTAGGGCATATTGAGAATGCAGCTCAAAAAGCCGATCAAAATAAATTTAAATTCTTAAAACCTAATTTAAATGCAGCGAAAGACAGTTGGAAAACATTACGAACAGATGCTGTTACATTAAAAGAAGGAATAAAGGAATTAAAAGTGGAAACTGTTACTCCACAAAAATAGGGAAATATTAATTCTGTTGTAAGGTGAACTAAAACATAGAAAGTCTATGATTACACTGTTAAACAGAAAAGTTATAATTAATAAACCCTTATATAACAGAAAGGCGGAGTCTCATTAAAGACTTCGCCTTTCAATTATATATAAGTATTATTCGAATAAAAAATAACCTTGTAGTTTATTTGTTTTTTAAAATTTGCAACAGAATCGATTAATTTGAAGCAGATTATATAAATTTTCTTTAATACTTAATGATTTGAAGGCTGCTAAAGAAAGTTCAAACGATACTGATAAAAGATGTAGAACTCATTTTGAAAGACATCGCTTTTTAATAAGATTAGAATTTGAAATCATACCCTATATAGGAGGAATAAGAAATAATGAAAAAAATCCCTAATAAACTATTCGCTGTATCAGCGTTTTTAACTATAACAACTACTTATGCAGTCATACCAATAGAAACTTTTGCAATTGAAATTGAACAAACGAACACTCAAGATATGTCTCTTTCAGCAAATGAAGAACAGATGAAAAAAGCTTTGCAAGATGCTGGTTTATTTGCAAAAGCTATGAATGAATATTCTTATTTGCTAATTCATAATCCAGATGTGAGTTTTGAAGGAATAACTATTAATGGAAATGCGGATTTACCTAGTAAAATTGTACAAGATCAAAAGAATGCAAGAGCACATGCTGTTACATGGAATACACAAGTAAAAAAACATCTTTTTGATAAATTGACAGGCATTATAGAATACGATACAAAATTTGAAAATCATTATGAAACATTAGTAGAGGCGATCAATACTGGAAATGGAGATACTTTAAAAAAAGGGATTACAGATTTACAAAGAGGAATTCAACAAAATCAAAAGTCTGCAAAAGCATTAATAGAAGAATTAATTCAATTAAAAAATGCTATTGGAGAAGATGTTAGAACATTTGGAAGTCATAAAGAGACATTGCAATCGATTTTAAAAAACCAAGGTGCTGATGTGGAGGCTGATCAAAAGCGTCTAGAGGACCTTTTAGGACAAGTAAAATATCAAAAAGACATAGAATCTAAGGGATTAGACATGGTGAAAATCCCCTTTATTCCAACCTTGATTGCTGGTGGCATAATGATAGGTGATGCAAGAGGTAAGTTAGGTTGGCTAGAACCTGAATTAGCAAAATTGCGTCAGACTGTAGATTATAAAATAACATTGAATCGTGTAGTTGGAGTTGCATTTCATAATATTAGTGATATGCATAGTATGCTTGATAATGCTATCACTGCTCTTACTTATATGTCTACGCAATGGGAGGATTTAGATTCTCAATATTCGGGTGTACTGGGACATATTGATAAAGCTGATCAAAAAGCTGATCAAAATAAATATAAATTCTTAACCCCTAGCTTGAATGCAGCGAAAAACAGTTGGAAAACATTAAAAACAGATGTTGTCACTTTGCAAGAAGGGATAAAAATTGCAGAGAAAAAAGAACAGGATTTTTTGAATCAGCTTCGTCCAGCAAACGTTTTCTACTTTTATAAAAAAATTCATAACGCCTACACATTTGAAATAAAGACTGGAACAAATGCGCCAAATGCGTCTTATAAACTTATGAATTTAACTAAAAACACTGTTCATAATATGTGGAGTGGAGGGGCTAATACTAACATGTGGGCTGATTGGCTTTCATTCAATCCAAATGATGAATTTGCGGTAGTAGCAGTAGTGGATGGCAAAGAATATGTTGTGTATAAAGACAAAGTACAAAATATAATGAACTGAATCTGAAAAGTAACAAAGTAATTGGAGCTGGACAATAAACTAGACACCAAGTTAATTGAAAAATCTCCTTATATCCTAGAATACTTTGCTCAAGCAAAAGAATTTGTTCAACGAAAAAGTAAATATTGAACTAAGGAGTTAGTTGTATTATGTGTATGGTTTTATCGAAAGATTTCAAGTACATTACTCATACAATTATGTAGTTATCCTGAAGCATCTACAGGTGTTCTTATCAACCTTGAAGAACTACTTAGCTTCCTAAGTGGAGTAATTTTATACAAAATTAAGTGAACGTTTTTGTACATAGATTAGTTGACATTTATATAGGCTTTTTCCATTTTTAAAGATAGTTTTGTTTTTTTGTGTTATTTTTCAAAAATTACAGATGAAATTTCTATATTCATGAACTCAGCGCATAATGATCGTTCGATGAAATGACATACCACGTCCCTTTAGAGTTTCAGACATATTACGATAACTTAAAGAAAAAAGATAATAGTAGTCAACGGTTGCTATTATCTTTTTTAAACTATTTTTCACTAAAATATCTTATCTGCTGTGCTCCTTATTTACTTTTCTAGATTTTATCCTAGTTTAAATTTTATGCATTTGAACTGTTTATACTATTTGTAGGATTTTTAGCTTTTTTGTCGAATACACTTAATGCAAGGAGGGACATTACATGATTATTAAAGATTATTTCATCAATCTTTCTATTTTTTCTTTATTAGTTAGCGCAGCAATATTTATTCAAGTGTTTACAATTAATTCTAGTCGATATTTCGAAAAGCTCTATGGAGGGATTATTGCAGTTACGTTAATGTTCTTTTCTTTTCCATACATGGGATTTTCCTACGATCTTCGAGTTGTTCCTCTTATTCTATCTTTTATTTACTTTGGTCGTATTGCTGGTTGGATTACGTTAATTAGCATAATTTTAATGCGTGTCTTTTACATTGGAGGGTATTGGGAACCTCCTGTGATTGCTTATTTAGGTATGGGGATTCTATTTTCTACTTTTAAAACTTATTTTAAAAAACTACATCCTTTTAAAAGTGCATCTTTCTATTTTTCTGTTTTTATTGGAATAAAGTGGTTAGTTGGCGTATTATTTAATACTACATTACTTTACACAGGAGGCTTATTATATATAGCGTTAGGACTTTTAATTGGGCTATTTCTTATGGAAGCCTACCAGAGATTGTATTATTTAACACAGGACTTATCTAAAATGAATCGAGAATTAAAAAAATCGAAGCAAGAACTTACAGATACCGTACATGAGCTTCAAGGAGGAATTTTTAAATTTAAAAAAGTGGGTAAGCACTTTATACACACTTTATGTGATGGACAGTTTTATCATCAAAACGGATTTTATTCTGAACAGGTGGTAGGAAAAAGCTTACGTACTATTGATGCTTCTATTATTCCTCCACATTTAGTTCCACAATTGATGAAGTACTATCTTCAGGCATGGGAAGGAAAAGAAATTATATTTGAATTACCTTGGCCAAATGATAAAACTATTATTCTTATTGCGCTTAGGCCGATTAAACGAAATGGACAAGTTATTGAAGTTGTTGGTTCTACAGTTGATATAACCGAAAGGAAAAAGGTAGAATCAGAATTAAGCGCTACCAAAGAATTATTAGAATCATTTATAAAGCACAATCTAGATGCTATTACCATTTCTGATCGAGAAGGGCATATTTTACAAGCGAATAAAGCTTATGAAAAGATATTTGGGTGGTCATCACAAGAAATCATAGGTAAGAGATTACCTTGTGTACCAGATTTTTTAATGGAAGAATCGCTTAATAATATTCAGAAAATTCTAACAGGTGAATCTGTGGTTACTAGATTAGAAACTATTAGACAACGGAGCGATGGGAGTCTTCTCGATGTCAGTCTGACAGTTTCTCCTATACTAGATGTAAGAGGAAATGTGATAGCTTTATCAGCAATATGTAGAGACATCTCTGAAAGAAAACAAGCAGAAAGAGAACGGCATCGATTACACCAGCAATTAAGAGATAGTGAAATGAAGTACCGTGCACTAATCGAACAAGCGACTGATGCGGTATATGTAGTAGAGCTGAATGAAGATAATGCTCCAAGTCGATTTATTGAGGTAAATCCTGTTGGGTGTAGAAGATTTGGATATAGTAGAGAAGAGTTGCTCTCATTATCATTTTCAAATATAGTACCACAAGATTCTCAAATGATCGTAAGGTTATTAGAAAAAATTAAAAAGGGACAAACTTCCTTCACTTTGCAAGATGAATATGTTTTTCCAACAGGAAAAGTAATAACAACTGAGTTTAGTGTTCGTGTTTTTAACTTAAATGGTAAAAAAGTTTTCCTAAGTATTTCTCGTGATATTACTGAACGGCTAAAAACAGAAGAATTATTACGAAAATCTGAAAAACTTGCTGTTGTAGGACAATTAGCGACTGTAATGGCTCATGAGATTAATAATCCATTAACTGTAATGAAAGGGTTCATGCAATTACTAAAATCAACGGAAAATGAGAATAATCAGGGTTATATTAATATAGTATCATCAGAGATTGAGCGTATAGAGAGTATTACAACTGAATTTATGGTGGTAGCCAAACCACAGGTGCTAAAAATAAAACCTAATGATATTAGTGTGCTAATGGATCAAGTTTTAATGCTACTACAACCTCAAGCAATTATGAATAATATAAAAATTAGAATCGATCGTAACCCTGGTATTCCATTGATTTCATGTGAAGGAAATCAATTAAAACAAGTATTTGTTAATATATTAAAAAATGCCATTGAATCTATGCCGATGGGAGGGGAAATTCTGATTCAATTAAATATACTTGATAATAATCAATTAAGCATTCGTTTTATCGATCAAGGGTGTGGGATTCCAAAAGAACGTATACCATACCTCGGAGAACCTTTTTATAGTATTAAAGAAGAGGGGATTGGCTTAGGGTTAATGATCTGTTATAAAATTATTGAAACACATCAGGGAAAGGTATTTATTGAGAGTGAAGTGAATAAGGGGACTATAGTTGAAGTCACTCTCCCTATTTGTACACTTCAAAATTAATATATTCTTTTACTGAAATTTTTTAAGAAACCATACAGAATGTAATGCTATTCTCTACTACGGCTCTTACTCAACTGGTGTAGTCAGTTAGAAATCATAACAGGGATTTTATTAAGCATGGAGGGACTTAATCGACACTTTAACTTAGCTTATGTAGGTATCTACCGTTCTAAAAAACAATTTCTACATATTATACCAAAATAAGGAATGCACTTTTAGGATTTATAAAAAATATAATTAGGATTAAATTAAAACCTTCGAAAAAGCCTGTTATAAAAACATCCTTTCTTTAGAACCAAAAGAAAGGGTGTTTTTAATATCGTAATTATGCTTGAAAACATTTCTTATTTTTACTTTTAATACATTTTTTAACTAATTTTGGTTAAGTTATTTTCAAAGGCGTTATTATTAATTCAATAAATATATTTACATATCACCATCCCTAATTTTAAAAATAGCAATTTCCTGAAAACTATATATAGTTTCTTTCTGAAAGGAAGGGTATTATCAATTGAAACCACATGAAAGAATATCTGTTTACTCTATAGAATCTTTGCAGGATTTAATGAAATTACTAAAAAAATCTAAAGATTTTATAACGTTGGAAATTGCTTCTAATAATTCCTCTATAGTCATTTCATATTTTAGAACATTAATCGATGTAAATATATTTCATGAAGAGGTTTTGACTTATATAAAAGAGAAGAGCTTCGATTCGTTACAAGATATTCAGTCTGTCTTACCCTTTGAGAATTCAAAAATAACAAATCAAATGGAAGATATTCAGGATAGTATTTTAAATGGCTATATACTTATTCAGTTCGATACAGATACATTAAATTGTTTGTTAGTAAATGTGTCAAAGAAAGAAAAAAGGGATATTACAAAAGCTGAAATTGAATACAATATTGTTGGTCCGCAAATCGCATTTGTCGAAGATTTAGATGTAAATTTAAATTTAGTACGTAGAAAGCTTCCAACACCTTATTTACAAATGAAGGAATTGAAAGTAGGCTCTCTCTCTAACACAACTGTTGCAATTGTATTTATTGAGGGAATTGTAAATGATCAAAATCTACAAGAAATTATAAAACGGGTAAGTCAAATAAAAACAGACCATGTTTTGGATAGTACTTATTTAATTCAGTTAATTGCAGACAACCCGAATTCTATATTCCCTCAATTTTTGAATACAGAACGTCCTGACCGTGTGGCAGCTGTATTAGCAGAAGGGAAAATTGCACTTTTTGTAGATGGATCGCCTTATGCTATCACTCTTCCAACAACATTAATTGACTTTTTTTCTACGACAGAAGATTACACCATGCCTTGGATTATTTCCTCCTTTTTTCGACTGCTAAGGCTTTTTGCTTTTATTTTTTCTGTCTTAACTACTCCATTATATGTTGCAATCTTAACATATCATTACGAGCTAATTCCGAAAGAACTTCTTGAAACGTTAATCATATCGAGAAGTAGAGTGCCTTTTCCTCCAGTCATCGAAGCACTTTTTTTAGAAATAACGATTGAATTACTGAGAGAAGCGGGGGCACGTTTACCAACTAAAGTGGGTCTAACTGTCGGTATCGTAGGTGGTATTGTAATTGGACAGGCATCGGTAGAGGCAAGTCTTACAAGTAATGTACTTATTATCATTGTTGCACT